>JBFMCB010000015.1:0-29331 GCA_040754915.1 Chloroflexota bacterium
TCGCTTCCCTGAAGCAGCAGCTCCCTGAGATCGATGATATAATACGCTACGTCCAACCCATCATCCTTGATGACGTAGCCGTCAAACTAGGACCCTGGAGTGGATACAATGTCCTGGCACATTACCCCACTCCCCTGGAGCTGCGGTGTGGCAATGCGCTGATTTTTATAGTATAATAATCGAAATCGCGACGAGCCACGGGAGAGGGTAGTGGCCCAACTGGGTTGAGCCACTACCCTGGTGGAGGAGATACAAATAGCGCCTGTATCAAGCCGCCAGGGCTGGGCCCCGAGTTCGTGGCTCGCATTCTGGTTGCCTCCCTCGAGACCGCTTAGCTGGTGGCCCAGCGGTTTCGATCTGTCTTCCCGCATTAGAGCCGGTGTCGGACCCTACTATACCCACAACTCCAGGAGGATGAGCCGATGGGACTGCGCGAGACCATCGCCACGGCCCGAGGACAGGCCCCGGCGGACCTGGTTTTGCGGAACGCCAACCTGGTTAACGTGTTCTCCGAGGAGATATACCGGACCGATGTGGCCATCCAGGGACACAGCGTGGTGGGGCTCGGCGAGTATCGTGGACTCAGGAATATCGATCTGAAGGGCAAATTCGTCATGCCCGGGCTTATCGATGGGCACGTCCACGTGGAGAGCTCCATGTTGCCCATCCCGGAGTACGCCAAGGCTGTGGTGCCATTGGGCACCACCACCGTGATCATCGACCCCCACGAGATCGCCAATGTCCTGGGCGTCGAGGGGATAAAGCTCATGCTGGCCTCCAGCAAAAAGACCCCCCTGGGCGTGTTCGTGGTCCTGCCTTCCTGCGTCCCAGCCTCCCCTTTCGAGACCACCGGGGCCACCTTAGAGGCCTACGACCTAAATGTCCTCCTGGAAAAGCGTCGCGTCCTGGGCATGGGCGAGATCATGAACTATCCAGGCGTCCTTAACGCCGACACCAATATCCTGGACAAGATCAAGCTGGTGGAGATCGGCCGCCTGGTGGTGGACGGCCACGCTCCTGGCCTGTCCGGCAAGGACCTCTGCGCCTACATCGCCGCCGGTGTTATCTCGGATCACGAGTCCGTGACCGCTCAGGAGGCCCTGGAAAAGGTCCGCCATGGCATGTGGCTGATGGTGCGGGAGGGCTCTACCGAGAAGAACCTGAAAGCCCTCTTGCCAGTGGTCAAGGCGCATAACCCCCGCCGCTGCATGTTGGTGACCGACGACCGGCACCCCGGCGACATCCTCCGCGAAGGGGACATGAACCACCTGGTGAGATGTGCCATCGCCGAAGGGCTAAGCCCTATCAAGGCCATCCAGATGGCCACCATCAAGCCCGCTGAGTACTTCCATTTCCGCGACATCGGGGCGGTGGCGCCGGGGTACATCGCAGACTTAATTGTGGTGGACAACCTGCAGGATTTCAATGTGGAGATGGTGATCAAGCGAGGCAAGATCATCGCTGAGAAAGGCCAACCCTTGTTCGAGATCGAGAGCATGGACTTCTCTCCGGCCATGAAGACCATGCGGGTCAAGACTATCACCGTCGAGCGGTTTCAGATCCCAGGGAAGGAAGGGAAGGTGCGAGTCATCGGCCTGGTGCCCCAACAGGTGACCTCCAGGCTCCTCTGGGAGGAGGCTACGGTGAGAGACGGCCACGTCGTGGCTGATCCGGAGCGCGATATTCTCAAGGTGGCAGTGGTGGAGCGACACCATGCCACGGGCAACGTAGGCGTGGCGCTGGTGAAGGGCTTTGGGCTCAAGGAAGGCGCCTTCGCCTCTTCGGTGGCCCACGATGCCCACAATATCGTCGTGGTGGGCGCTAACGACGCGGACATGCTGGCGGCGGCGAACAAGGTCATCGCCATGCAGGGTGGACTGGCCGTTTGCAAAGAGGGCCGGGTGCTGGAAACCCTGCCCCTATCCATCGCCGGGCTGATGTCACCCCTATCAATCCAACGAGTGGCAGAAAAGCTGGATCATATGGAGAGGATCATCGCCGATCTGGGCGGGACAGCCAATCATCCATTTATGTACTCAGCCTTCCTGGCCCTTTCGGTGATCCCGGAGCTAAAAGTAACAGACAAAGGCCTGGTGGACGTCAACCGGTTCTGCTTTGTGCCCATGCAGGATTAAGAGGCCCGGCGTGCCTCTCTAGAGGTGGGGGATACTCGATTGCGAGCAAAGCGCCAAACCCTTGAAAAAGGCTGGTGATGTTGTATAATAGAATAGATCATCGATTTGGCTGATTCACGCCCCGACTAATCTGGGGAACGACGAGGTGAAGGATGGACGGGCAGCAGGTCGTCGTTGCCACCGACGGCGGTGTGGATCTCAATCCTGAATTGATCAACCAATTGGGGATTGTGATCGTGCCACGCCGCATCCAGGTGGGAGGGCGGGTCTACGAGATCTCCCGAAAGGCCTTGGTCCGCGATGTGGAGGCCAGGGTCGGCGCTGGCGCCAGAGGGGTCCTCTCGCCTCCCCAGTTGGACGATTTCCTAACTACCTACCACGAATGCGGCCGCGCGGCTGTGGTCTCGGTGCACCCACCTAATGCCCTTGACCCCTCCGCCCGCCTGGCGCGGGTGGCCAAGAATCTGGTTACGCCGGCGATAAACCTGCAGGTCTTCGAGGCCAAAACCCTGGGCGCTGGCGTGGGGTTCATGGCTCAGGCTGCCGCCCAGGCCGCTCTGGGGGGTAGCACCCTGGATCAGATCATGATCCTGCTTTCCCGCCTGCAGAGCACCGTGCAGACCCTATTCCTGACCAAGGACCTGAAGGGCTTGCCCACCACGGCGGCATCTACGGGCCTGGAGGGGCTGAAAAAGGGTTTGCTTGGCAACATCTACCTCCTCTCAGTGGACAGGTCCTCTGGCGCGTTCAAGGTCGAACAAGAGGGTTCCACCATCAGGCTGGCCAAGAGCGCCCAGCTTTTCAACGAGATAACCGGCCCATGCAACACCTGGATCGCCTATCGGGGCATGGAGGGCCAGGCCAGGCAGATGCAACAGGAGCTGTCCAAGCTCCCTCAGTTGCAGATCGAGAACGCCCAGATGGGGCGGGCTACGTTACTGACCTCCTCATACTTCCCCGGCGATTTCGTTCAAGTCTTGATCTACCCGACAAGTGCCGAGTTAGAGCGCATAAGGCGATGGGCCTGGAGCCTAGCAAAGTGGAGGTGAATTGAATGAACCCCCAAGAGCAAAAGAGGCGCGGCCTGGCGTTTACCATCGTGGCCGTTGTCATGGCCATCTTCACCGCCATACTGTTTCTCATCTTCGTGGTGGCTCTGGAGAAGAGGTACGATCCCATGCCGGTAGTGGTGGCAGCGCAGGACATCGCCCCGGGGACCTTGATCACCCCGGAGATGGTTACCACCGACACGGTGCCGGTCAAGAGCTACCGCTTCACCTACTTCCAGAGTGTGGAGGAGTTGGCGGGACGCAAGGTATCGCTGATTTGGTATAATAAAGGCGATATACTCTCGCGAAATGGGGTGGCCGAGGGCTGGAAGCTGGAGCCAGGGATGAGGGCGGTGACCGTGCCGGCGGACCAGGTAGCGACGGTGGCCAGCGGCATCCGCCCCGGCAGTCGGGTGGACATCATCGCCTCCTACATCGAAGACCGGGGTCAGAGGCAGCAGGCCCAGGCTGGCGGAGGGCCGGCCATCCCCGGCACCACTGGCTCCGTGGTCTCCGGCAAGACGGCGCTCTTGATCCAGAACGTGGAAGTGTTGGATGTCTACGTACCTAGCGAGCAGCTCCTACAGGCTCCACCTGCGGGTGGCGCTGTGCCCACCCCAGGCCCGACACCCACTGCCGAGATGGCCTTACAAGTCGCCGGCGTCACCCGGCGAGTCGTGGCTGGCATCACCCTGGCTCTAAGGGTGGAGGACGCCATGAGGTTGAGCTGGATGGTGAATTTCGGCCAGGAGGTACGGCTGCTGTTGCGCCCGATCAACGACCCCAATCCGATCCGGGTGGCCCCGGTAACCATCGACACGTTCAAGTAGCCGGTTGCGATATTGGTTGACTGCTTTCCCAATCTTCGTCTAGTTCGGGCACGAGGCCCGGATAGGGAGGAGCAACGAACATGGATCTGGTTAGACCGAGCAAGATCAGGGTTCTTTTGGCTTCGAACAACGTGGAGCTGGTGGAGAGCATACGGCTCTTGCTGAAGGAGAGCTTCGCCATCGATATCATAGGCACCGCCAGCGATGGCAACGAGTGCTTGAAAAAGGCGGTGGACGTCAAGCCTGACGTCCTGCTGGTGGACGAGAACATCCCTCGGACGCCGGCATTGGAGATCGCCAGGCAGATGAATAGCCTGGCCCCCATGACCTCCACGCTGATCCTGGCCGACCGCGAGGACGCCGATTTTCTCCGCCAGGTCCTGCTCACCGGCGCCCGGGACGTGATCACCACGCCGCCCACCCTGGACCAGTTGTCCTTCAGCATCACCCACGCTTATGAGCTGGATGCGCCGCGGCGCCGGAGAGTGAGCCTGGCCGCCGGGGGCGAGGGGGAGTACAAGGTCCTATCCAGCCGAGTGGTGGCGGTTTACGGGCCTAAGGGAGGCTCTGGCAAGACGGTGGTGGCCACCAACACCGCGGTATTCCTGGCCAAGACACAGCCCCAGGGGCGAGTAGCGTTGGTGGACCTGAGCCTGCAGTTCGGGGACTGCGGCCTGGCCCTGGGGCTGGAGCCGCCGCGCAACATCATCGACCTCTTGCCCGTAGCCGATGAATTGAACATCGACTACCTGAACAACGTCCTGGTCACCCATACCTCCGGGCTGCGTTTCTTAAGCGCACCAGTCCAACCGCAACAGGCAGAACTGGTGGGCGACGATGCCGTCCGGAAGATACTAAGCGCCCTGAAGAGATACTTCGACTACGTCGTTGTGGATACCAGCTCTTCTTTGACTGGCGCTACGGTGGCCGCCCTGGAGACGGCGGATCATATCTTGTTCATCTGCATCCCCGAGGTATTCTCGATCCGGGCAACCAAGTCGGCGCTGGACCTGTTCTCCGAGCTGGGGATAGCCAAGGCCAACATCAGCCTGGTGCTGAACAAGATCTCCAAGAGGCTGGAGATCAAGCCCGATGAGGTGGCCCGGCTCTTCGAGGACTACCCGGTGGCCGGCAGTCTGCCCGACGATTTTGTCTCCCTCCAGCCGTACATCAACGCTGGCATGACCCTGGCCGAGTCCCCCCGGTCCACGCCATTGACCAACGCTTTTAAGGCCATCGCCAACCAGGTGGTGCTTAAGACGGCGCCCAAGGGCGCCTAGGGCGCAGCCGGAACGGGGTTCCAGGTTCAAGTGGTGACGGATGCCCCGGCTGGCGCGCTGGGTGCAGAAACCTTAAATTTCGCGACCAACCCGTCAAACGCCCAGTTTCTATTGACTTTGGCAGCCGTATGGTGCTATACTAGAAAATGCCCCAAGAAATCGGCAAGTGACTGGCGCGGGGGAAACTAGCTGAAAATCCCTGGAAATCGGCGAACGGCTCTTTTCGGTTGGCGACAACCGACTAGAACCGTAAGTTGGTGAAAAGAAGCCGCAAGGCTTCGGGGAAACCAACCGGTGGGCTGGATCAGTCGGGTAACCGAAGGGTCTAGTAGCAGGCTTGCTGACCGACCTACAGGTTCTCGAGGCGCAAGCCCCGGGTTAGTAGGCTAGCGGAAACCGTTGCTATAACTCGCGGTTACTTGGGGCATTTGATTTCGGGTACTTGAACCGACGGTCGGCAGCGGATAGCCGGCCGTTTTGCTATCCTGGCGCTACGGGGCCATGACCCGGCGGATGGCGGCCAGGGCCAGGAAGACGTCCTCTTTCTCAATGCCGTAATGGGTGACCGCCCGCAGGCGGCGCCCGCCGAAGGGGATCACCTTGACTCCCTCTTTGGCCAGGTTCGCCACGAACTCCTGGACGCTGGGCCCAGGGGAGTCCACCTCGAACACCACGATGTTCGTTTGGACCTTCTGCGGATCGCTGATCAGACCCTTGATCTGGCTCAGCCCCTGGGCCAGGAGTTGGGCCGTTTCGTGATCCTCCGCCAGCCGGTCCACCATCTCCGTCAGGGCCACTATCCCGGCGGCGGCCAGTATCCCCGCCTGGCGCAACCCTCCACCGACCATCTTGCGGTATTTGCGGGCCCGCTGGATGTAGTCCTTATCGCCGGCCACCATGGAGCCCACGGGCGCCGAGAGGCCTTTTGAGAGGCAGAACATCACCGATTCCACGTTGCGGGTCAGCTCCCGGACATCCAGCCCCAGGGCCACCGCGGCGTTGAAGATACGGGCGCCGTCCAGGTGTACCGGCACGTTGTATCGTCGGGCCACCCGGATCACCGAGTCCATCTGGGCGGGGGTCAGGGCCACGCCGCCTTGGCGGTTGTGGGTGTTCTCCAGGCACACCAGTCCGGTCCGAGGCATGTGGATGTTGTCCGCTCGAATGGCCGCCTCCACCTCCCCGGGGTCCAGCATGCCGTCCCGGTTGGGCAGGGGGTGGAACGGCAGGCCGCCTAGGACGGCGGAGCCGCCCACCTCGTAGTAGAAAGCGTGGGCCTGATCGCCGATGATTACCTCGTCGCCCCGCTGGCAGTGGGTGACGATGGATACCAGGTTCCCCATGGTGCCGCTGACCACGAAGAGGGAGGCCTCCTTGCCCACCTTCTCCGCGGCCAACTCCTCCAGGCGGTTCACCGTGGGATCCTCGCCGAAGACGTCGTCACCCACCTCGGCCCGATACATAGCCTCCCGCATGGCCGGGGTGGGCTGGGTGACCGTGTCGCTACGGAGGTCAATGATCTTGTTCATCGTTTGCCACGCTCATCCCCCCAGGTAGGCCTTCCGCACCTCCGGATTCTTGGCCATCTCCTCGGGCTTGCCGGACAGGGTGATCCTCCCCGTCTCCAATACGTAGGCTCGGTTCGCCACCCACAAGGCCATGCGGGCGTTTTGCTCCACCAGGAGAATGGTCGTGCCGGCCTGGTTGATCTCCTGGATGGTACGGAAGATCTCTCGCACCAATATCGGAGAGAGGCCCATGGACGGTTCGTCCAGGAGCATGAGTTTGCCGCCGGTCATCAGCGCCCGGGCCACCGCCAGCATTTGCTGCTCGCCGCCGGAAAGGGTGGCGCCGAGCTGACCTTTGCGCTCCTCCAGGCGCGGGAAAAGGCCAAAGACTCTCTTGAATCGCCGCCTGATCTCCTCTCTGTCCTTGACCGAGTAGGTAGCCAGCCTCAGGTTCTCCAGCACGGTGAGGTTACCGAAAATGCCCCGGCCCTCCGGCACATGGGCCACCCCCATATCCACGATCTCATGGGGCGGACAGGCCAGGAGGTTCTTGCCCTGGAAGGTCACACTGCCGGAACGGGCAGGGATCAGCCCCGAGATGGTACGTAGCGTGGTGGACTTCCCCGCCCCGTTAGCGCCGATAAGGGTGACGATCTCCCCCTCGTCTACCTGGAACGAGATGCCCGCCAGGGCCCGGATGTTGCCATAGTATACTTCCAGGTCATTGATATCCAATAGCATCTACCCTACCCTTGAACTCCTCATTCCTCCTTGCCCAGATAAGCCTCCAGCACCCGCGGGTGGTTCTGGATCTCGGCCGGGTTCCCCTCAGCGATAGTCTCGCCGAAGTCCAGCACCTTGATGCGCTCGCAAATGCCCATCACCACCCGCATCTGGTGCTCGATCAAGATGATAGTCAACTTGAACTCCTGGCGGATGCGCTGAATCAATTCCATCAAAAGGGCAATCTCACCGGGGTTCATGCCTGCGGCTGGCTCGTCCAACAGGAGCAGCCTGGGCCGGGTGGCCAGAGCCCGGGCGATCTCCAGGCGTCGTTGCTCGCCGTAAGGCAGGTTCTTACCCAGAGTGTGGACATAGCGCTCCAGGTTAAAGATACGAAGTAACTCCAGGGAGTGCTCCTTGATGTTATTTTCCTCTTCGATGAACCCCTTGGTGCGGATAAAGGCAGCCAGGGGGCCGTACTTGACCTGGGCGTAGTGGGCAACGCGCACGTTATCCAGTACCGACAAATCCTTGAACAGGCGGATGGACTGAAAAGTGCGGGCGATGCCGGCGGCAATGATGCGGTGGGTTGGCAGCCTCACCAGGTCCTGGCCATTGAAGCCGATCTGCCCGGCGGTGGGCACGTACACGCCAGTGATCAGGTTGAAGACCGTCGTCTTGCCGGCCCCGTTGGGGCCGATGATGCCCACCAGTTCCCCCGGTTCTAGCTCCAGATCGAAGGCCGACACGGCCCGCAGGCCGCCGAAATAGTGGGTGAGGTCTTTGATGGAAAGCAGTGGCATGGTTGATTCTACCAGATCCCTCTATAGTTAACGCACTAAGTGCTTTTACATTGATGTAGGACAAATTGGCAACCTGTCCCACCCGGTTGTGCAGCCCGTTCCAATCTTACGCTTGAGATTGCTTCCTCGCTCTTCGCCATGTCACCTCGTTTAATGACCCCACTGAAAAAAGTCGTTCCAGCCGTTGATGTCCCGGAATTGAACTCCGGGTCTTTGATGTCCCGGAGTTGAACTCCGGGACCATCACGAAAACTGAAAATCTCGGCGCGCCCTGCAGCTCTGCGGTTAAACCCCCGTTTTTTCGGTGGGGTCATTTAATGCGTTTGCATTAGTAAAGCGGCCCCTCGACGCCTCGGTCAGGGTGGGGCTGGCGCCGCCTCCCATTTGACCTCCTCTTCCTTCGGCAGGAAACCCTTGAATTCCCTGAGCCCCATGATCCCTCGTGGCCGGAAGATCATCAAGGCCACCAGCAGCAGGGGACCGACCACCCATCGCCATACCTCCGAAAGGCCCACCAGCGGGATGACCTCGCGCAAGACCTCCAAAAGGATGGTGAAGACGGCTGCGCCCAGGATGGAGCCCATCAGGCTCCCAATCCCGCCCAGGTACACCATCACCAGGATATCGGTGGACTTGAGGATGGTGAAGCTGCGGGGGTTGATGAACTGGAGCACGTGGGCGAAGAGCCCGCCAGCGACGCCGGCGAAGAACGAGGAGACGACGAAGGTCAACACCTTCACCTGGCGGGTGTTCACACTTACCAGCCCCGCGGCTGTTTCGTCCTCCCGGATGGAGACCACCCCTCGGCCGAAGTTGGAGAAAATAAAGTTGCGCATGGCGAAAAGGGAGACGATCACCCAGAGGTAGACCCAGAAGAGGCTGGTGAGCTTGCTCATGCCCAAAAGGCCCCGGGGTCCCCCGATGGCATCGGATAGGCGCAGTACCTCGGCGGACAGGGGGGCGGACAGGGGGGCGATCAGCCTGGCGACGAGCCCACCGATGTCACCGCTGTTCTCCAGCAGGCTCTTGACGATCATGTTAAAGGCCAGGGTGACGATAGCCAGGTAATCGCCCCTTGTCTTGAAGGAAGGGAAGGCCAGCACTAACCCGGCCACCGCCGCTATGACCCCGCCCACCAGGACCGCCGGCACCAGGTAGACGCCATTGGCCAGCTCCGGGCCGATCACCGGCAGTGCCCTCAGCGCCTCCGCCGGTCCCCATCGTCGTGGCAGGATGAGCACGGTCAGGATCGAGGAGGCATAGGCCCCGATGGCCATGAAAGCGGCGTGGCCAACGGAGAATTCGCCCATGTACCCGTTCACCAGGTTCAGGCTGGCGGTGAGGATGATGTTGATCCCCACGTACATCAACACCATCTGTACGTACAGGTTTAGCTGCATCTGAGGGAGGAAGAGAGCCAGCAGCACTACCATGCCCAGGATGATGGGCATCTGCCAGGTTTTGAGAAGGGTCATCGTCGGCACCTCTGGAGCGTTAGACCTTTCGGTCCGGGAGCCAAAACCTCAACCGCCGTGGTGGCTGACCTCCCTGTGGGCCTTGCCCAGGAACTACACCTTCTGAACGATGGGCCGCCCCAGGATGCCCGTAGGGCGGAACACCAGTAGCAACAGCAAGAGTGAGAAGGCCACGAAGTCGCGGTACGTAGACGACGGCAGGAATACCGGGGTGAAGATCTCCACGAAGCCCAGGATGTATCCGCCGATCATGGCCCCGCGGATGTTGCCGATGCCGCCCACCACCGCCGAGATGAACGCCCACCACCCGATGCGGATGCCCATGTACGGGTCCAACTGGTAGGCCATGCCGTACAGGATGCCACCCACTGCGGCAATGGAGGAGCCCAGGGCGAAGGTGGCGGAGATGATGCGGTCCACCGGCACGCCCATCAGCGGGACTATGGTCTTGTCGAAAGAGATGGCCCTCATGGCCATGCCGGTCATGGTACGGCGCACGATAGTGTCCAGGATGATCATGACGATAACCGAAACTCCGATGATGACGATCTGGATGGTGGAGACAGCCACCCCGCTCAGGTTGAGGTTGACCACTGGAAACAACGGTGGAATGGTGCGAGGCTCTGGCCCGATGACGGCCAAGGTAAAGTTCTCCAGAAATATGCCCACGCCCAAAGCGGTGATCACCGCCGAGATGCGGGGGGCCTGTCGCAAGGGCTTGTATGCCACCCGTTCGATGATCACGGCCAGGGTGGACGTGCCGGCCATAGCAAACAACAGGGTACTCAGGAAGATGACTAAGGGGGGCATGTTCAGGGCCAGGCCCAGGAGCCAGGCCGCGGCGAAGAAGCCCAGGTAAGTGGAAACCATGAAGATATCGCCGTGGGCGAAGTTGATCATGGTCAGGATGCCGTAGACCATGGTGTAGCCCAGGGCGATCAGGGCGTATACGCTGCCCACCTGCAGGGCATTCAACGTCTGCTGGACCAGCGTGGTAACCGGTTGAGGCATGGACCCTCGCTTCTATCCCTACCTGGAGGGGATTTCAGTACACAGTTAGTGAAAGGCAGGCCAGGAGTTCCTGGCCTGCCTTTCTCGGACTTAGCCTAGGGCGCGGCAGTGGAGAAATAGGTGAACTTGCCCTCTTTGATTTGCAAAATCACGGCGCTCTTGATGGGGTCGCCAGACCCTTCCTTAAACTGCATCTTACCGGTGACGCCCTCGTAGGAAGGGATCTTGGCCAGGGCATCCCGCACCGCCTGGCGGTCCAGCTTGCCGGCAGACTTAATGGCCTGGAACAGGAGCCCAAAGGAGTCGTAGGTCAGGGCGGCCACGTCATCCGGCGTGCTGCCGTACTTGGCCTTGTAGGTGTCGATGAACTTCTTGGCCACCGGAGTGGCGATGTCCGGGGCATAGTGGGTGCTGAAGAACAGGCCCTCCATGTCCTTCCCCCCCAGCTTGATCAGCTCCTCGCTGCCCCAGGAGTCGCTGCCCAACACCGGGATAGTGATCCCCAACTTGTGGGCCTGCTGCACCTGTAAAGGCACCTCGCTGTAATAGTTGGGCAGGAAGAGCACATCAGGGCCGGCATTTTTGATCTTGGTGAGCTGGGAGCTGAAGTCCTTGTCACCGGTGGTGTAGGTCTCGAAGGAAACCACCTGGCCGCCGGCTTCCTCGAAGGTCTTTTTGAAGACCTCGGCGATGCCCTTATTGTACTCGCTGGCCACGTCGTAGAGCACCGAGGCCTTCTTGGCCTTCAGTTGATCCATGGCGAACTTGGCCACCACCCGTCCCTGGAAGGGGTCGATGAAGCAGGCCCGGAAGACGTACTTCTTGCCTTCGGTGGTTTTGGGGTTGGTGGACCAGGGGCTGATCATAGGCACCTTGGCGTCCTCGGCGATGGTTGCCGCCGGGATGGCGTTGCGGCTGGCGTTAGCGCCCACGAGGGCCAACACGTTGTTCTGGGTGATCAGCTTCTGGGCTACCGCAGCCGAAGACTCTGCCTTGTCCTCGTTGTCCTGGACGAAAAGGGTGACCTTGTACTTGGTACCGCCCACCTCCAGGCCGCCGGCGTCATTGGCCTCTTTCACGGCCATCTCCGCCGCATTCTTGCACGAGGCTCCCACCACGGGGATACCGCCGGTCAATTCGGCATTGACGCCGACCCTGATCTCCGCGGGGCCGGTGGGGCCACAGCCGGCGAGGGCCATCCCGACTATGGTCAGGGCTAGAAGGATTGCCAGAATCTTTTTGAGCATCTTCTCCTCCAGACGTGATTACATCGCTTCAGATCCGACCTGGCTTTTGCTTTGGCGATCACCCCCCCCATCGACCAGTTAGCCAACCAGTTAGCTATGCCCGGCAGGGCAATTCCATGATCCGGCCATGCCAGGCTTGTCGAAAAGAAGGCGCTGGAGTGAGTAGAGTATACCGTGGGCTTGGGTCGTTGTCAAGGCGCAGGGCGTCAAAGGTGTTGAACAAAATCGGCACGTGGGGACGCGAGAACTGGAGTGCAGCCTTAAGGCTGCACTCCCAGCCCCACAGCGGGCAAACCCGCCTCCGGTGGCCTGATGTCCTCCTGATGTCCCGGAGTTGAACTCCGGGACATCAGGACCGCAGGCCAGACAAGTTCGGGCGTCCGTAGGACAAGTTGCCAACTTGTCCCACAGGGAACATCGATCTTCGTTCAACAATCTGGTGTGGGCTTTGTCGGGGCGGGCACGGGGAGGGGCTGGCCGCCAGGCGAAAGGGGAGACCCCGGGGTACAGACTCAGGAGAAGCGTGCCCGGAGTCGCAGGGCCCGCCGTAGGGCGGTCAGGCGGGCCTGGTCGGGCGGCAGGCGCTGAGAGAGACAGCGCTCCAGCTCGTGGTCGAGCAGTATCTGCCCCGCCTGGTCCAATCCGGCCCGGGCGGCCATGAGCTGGGCCAGGATGTCCTGACAACTCTCTCCTTGCTCCACCATGCGTTGCAGGCCTCGGATCTGTCCTTCGATGCGCTTCAAGCGCGGGAGGAGCGTCTTGGCTTCCACAGTCACTCCAGAACGATGGCCCTGAGCGGGCAGCGAGCCACGCAGGCCGAGCACCCCCGGCAGCGGGACGTGTCCACTACGGGCTGGTCCTCGGCATCCAGTTGGATTATAGCCTTCACCGGGCAGTTCCCCTTGACGAAGCACATCCCGTTGACGCATTTGTTGGGGTCGCACTTTCGCCAGTCGATGGTGGCCTGGGGCATGGGCTACGTTTCCTCCCGTGGGGCTTGGGCCAAAACCAGCATTCTCTCCAGTTCCTCTAGCTCTTGGAGCATGGCCGGCGGCACGGCGTGGGTTGCAGACCCCTCACCGCTTATCGATCCGTCTCTGGAGTGGGCCGATGTCCGGGCCAGGGTTCATTGAACCCCCCAAACCCTTGACGTACCCTACCTGGGTATGGTATCATACCACGGCCGGTGCCTGCCGTCAAGGGGTTCATGCAACTCAAGGTGCGGTGCTTGACAATGGGGTATAATATATAGACATGGCAGGGAGAAGAGGGATGGAGGATGACGGCTAGCGAGAGCATGGAAGCCCTCATCGCCGAGTTCGTCAACCAGCGGGTTTGGGCGATCGTGGGGGCCTCGAGCGACCCCGAGAAATTCGGCCATAGGATATTCGTGACCCTGAAAGGGGCGGGGTACACGGTCTACCCGGTGAACCCCAAAGATGGAGAGATCGCCGGGGACAAGGTCTATCCATCGTTGGCGGACCTGCCGGTCAAGCCCGCGGTAGTTGACATCGTGGTGCCTCCGGCAGTGGCGGAAAAGATAGTGCGCCAGTGCGCTGGACTGGGCCTCCGGCGGGTGTGGTTGCAGCCGGGCGCTGAGTCCCAGGCGGCCATTCGCTACTGTCAGGAAAACGGCATCGAAGTCGTGTATGGCGACTGCGCCATGCGCCGCCGTCGAAGGTGGGATTAGGCCGCCTCGGAAATGCT
Organism: Chloroflexota bacterium; assembly: GCA_040754915.1. Taxonomy (GTDB): domain Bacteria; phylum Chloroflexota; class DTOL01; order DTOL01; family JACQYG01; genus JACQYG01. The sequence goes on from JBFMCB010000015.1 coordinate 13,769, forward strand.
ATCTTGGGAGGTGCTATTATGCCGTTACTAAAAGACAAAGATCGCGAGTATTTGAAAGGAGAATTCACCAAGCGACTAACCTCGCCGGTGAAGCTTTTGTTCTTCACCCAAACTTTGGAGTGTCCCACCTGTGAGCTGGCCCGCCAGATCTACGAGGAGGTGGCCTCGCTATCGGACCAGTTCAGCCTCACCAAATACAACTTCGTTGTGGACAAGGAGCAGGTGGACAAGTACCGGGTAGACAAGATCCCGGCCCTGGTGGTGGGAGGGGCCAAGGACTACGGCATCCGCTTCTATGGCCTGCCTTCCGGTTACGAGTTCACCTCGCTGATCGAAGACATCTTCGATGTGGCGGCCGGCTCCACCAGGCTGGCCAAGGAGACCAAAGAGGCCCTGGCCGGGTTGACCAAACCGGTGCACCTCCAGGTCTTCGTCACGCCCACCTGACCGTACTGCCCGTCAGCCGTGCGGCTGGCCCATCAAATGGCCCTGGAGAGCGACCTGGTGACCGCCGACATGGTGGAGATCCAGGAATTCCCGTATCTGGGCAACAAGTATAACGTCTATGGCGTCCCCAAGACCGTGGCCAACGAGACCGTGCACCTCGAGGGCGCGGTGCCCGAGCCAAAGTTCCTGGAGGCAGTCCTAAAGGCAGGTTCAACCGCAAATGCTTGATCTCAATCTGTCCCTGGCTTCCGTGGGCGAGACCAAGGAAGGAATGGTCTATAACACCCTGATCATCGGCGGTGGACCCGGCGGGCTCACCGCCGGACTCTACGCTGCCCGGGCCGGGCTTAGGGTGGTGCTCCTGGAAAAAGGCCTGCCGGGTGGCCAGATCTCCACCACCTTTCGCGTGGAGAATTACCCCGGCTTCCCCGAGGGGATCGGGGGCCCGGAGTTGGGCTCGGTCATCGAACAGCAGGCGGCGCACTTCGGCGTCCCGATCGTGCTGACCGAGGTCACCGGCGTGGAACTGGGAGGCCAGATAAAGACGGTTAGGGCCACCAACGGCGATTACCGCGGCCGGACGGTGATCGTGGCCACCGGCGCCAACCCGGCCGCCTTGAACGTGCCGGGCGAGGAGCGATTGAGAGGCAGGGGGGTGTCCTACTGCGCCACCTGCGACGGCGCCTTCTTCCGGGGCAAGGACGTGGCGGTGGTGGGTGGCGGCGATGCCGCCGTGGAAGAGGCCCTTTTCCTGACCCGCTTGGCCCGCAAGGTCACCATCGTGCACCGGCGCGATGTCCTCCGGGCGGCCAAGGTGGCCCAGGACCGGGCCTTTGCGGACCCTAAAATCGAGTTCCGGTGGGACACGGTGGTAGATGAGATCCTCGGTCAGGATGAGGTGCGTGGCCTGGCCCTCCGCAACGTGAAAACGGGTGCCAGGAGCGAGCTGGCCGTGGAGGGGGTGTTCATCTACGTGGGGATGAGGCCGAACACCCAGTTCCTGGGCGGGCAACTGGCCCTGGACGCCCAGGGCTACATAATTGCCAACGAGGAGATGGAGACCAACGTCCCCGGCGTCTTCGCCGTGGGAGACGTGCGCCGCAAACGCCTGCGACAGGTAGTGACGGCGGTAGCCGATGGAGCCATCGCCGCCACGGCCGCCGACGTGTACCTGCGCGGCGATGCCAACAAGAGCGGGGTAGCGGCGAGCATTAATGAGGTGCCGAATGGCGGAAGCTGAGGCCAAGGCCGTTCAGGCCAGGTGGGTGGATGGTCAGCGTTTCGTGGGCCTCGATTCTAACGGCTATTGGCTGGTTGTGGGGGCCACCGTTTCCGGCGTGGCCAGGCTTTCGAGCTCTTGTCGCATTGAGGAGGAATAGCATAAATGGATTTCCATTATACGGTAACCGCCCAAAAGGACTTCGACTCGGCGGTGGCAGCGGTGGAGGCGGCGGTGACCGCCAATGGCTTCCGGGTCCTGCACGTCCACGATATACAAGCCACATTCCAAGACCGAGGCGTTGAACACGACCCTTATAAGATCGTGGAGGTTTGTAATGTCGGATTCGCCAAGCAGGCCCTGGAGAGCGGCCTCCTGGTGGGACTGATGATGCCCTGCAAGATTAACGTGTACCTTGAAAAGGGCCAGACCAAGATCAGCCTTTTCCTGCCCAGCACGGTGGCGAGCTTCTTCCCGCAGGCCGGCCTGGAAGGCCTGGCAGGAGAGGTGGAGGCCATCCTGAAGCGAGTCGTGGACACGGCCGCGGCTTAGGAGATCGAGGGTGAGAAGTAGGGGTGCAATTGAATCGCACCTCTACGGGAGAACTTATGGACAAACTCGTCGTCTTCGCCCGTGGAAACGCGGTGCTCCTGGGCTTTTTCCTGGTCATTGCAGTGGCCTACCTTGCCCTCCGCCAGGACCAAACGGCGCTCCAGCCCGGAGAGTGGCTCCCGGCCGCTTTGCGCTCGGGCCAACCCACCGTCCTGGAGTTCTATTCGAATGCCTGAAGCGCCTGCTTGATCAGCAAGCCCATCGTGGATGGGATCGAAAAAGACCTGGCCGGCAAGGCGCGGCTCATTCGCCTGAATGTCCTGGATCGAGTTGGGAGGAAAGCCGCCGGCCAGTACCAGGTCGACGTGGTCCCTACCCTGGTGATCCTGCACGGTGACGGCCAGGTGCGGTATCGCCGGTCAGGGATTCCCAATCGCGGCGAGATCGTCCGGCAGGTGGACGGGCTTGGCCAGCCCGGCCTGGAGTCTGGGCAGTAAATCTATAATCGGGAGGAACGTAGCGTTCTATGCCGATCTTCGAGTACCGCTGTCAGATCTGTGAGGAGAAGTTTGATAAACTGGTGCGGGCTTCGACCGACTCAAGCGAGATCCGGTGCCCCAAGTGCCAGAGCCAGGAGGTGAAACGGCTGGTCTCACTGTTTGGGCTGGGCGGCGCCAGCTCGTTCACTGGTCAAGAAACCAGCTCGTGCGCCAGCTTCTCCTGAGGGTCCTGACCCAGGCCAGGTTGGCCTGATTACCGTCGGAAAATATTGACCATGTTCCACAGGAACCCCAGGCTGGCCGCCGCCGCCATCGCCAGGGCTACGGTGAGCAACAAGGGCTGGCCCAGGTAAATGCCCGCCGCCGCGCCCAGGACACCGACGTTATAGGCGTAGTAGCTGCCCATGCCCAAGGGCCTGCTGTACAACTCCTCCAGGCGCGGCACCGGCTCTTTGCCCACCCTGGACGAATACTTAGTCAGCCAGACCAGGAAGGTATTGATCTTGTAGAGCTGCCCCATGATGATCAGGGTAATCCAGCCTAGGAAGGCCAGGTAGCCCAGGGCTATCCACAACCGTTCGCCACCCGGCAGCACCGCGGTCAGTCCCAGCCCCCCGGCCAGGATAATGCCCAAGAGATAGGCCACGGAGGCCAGGGTGAAGGGAAAGTTGATGTCGAAGACCCGTCGCCGTCGTCGCCGGTACAGGAAGAAGATCTGGTAGGCAAAGAGCCCGACTCCCGCCAGCAAGACCAACCCGGCCAGGGGGCCAAGCCAACCACCGCCCCAGCCCAGCAGGGCCCCGGCCAGGCCCAGGATGCCGATATTCACCAGCCACAGTTCGATCCAGGCCAGGCGAGGGCGCAGCATGTCCTCGCCCAAGGTGAACATGGGAATCAGCTTGTAGGCCACGCCCATGATCATCATCCCCACCCAGCCCAGAATGGCAGTGGCGGCGTGGGCGCGCAGCAGGTCCAGCGTCTGCCGATCGAAGAACGGGTAGATGTGGTTCACGGCCATGGTCATGCCGGCCAGGGCGATGAGCCCCAGGTAGCCAAAGGACCAGGCCAGGTGCCAGGCGATGAAATCCCACCTGGCCACCCTGGACAGGGTGAGGGCCATGTTGATCAGGTAAAGGATCACCGCCGATAGGAGCAGCATCCCCGCAAAGCCGATCCCCAAAGGCCACCACGTCCACAAGCTGACCGCCATGACGATGACCCCCAGCAGGTACAGGACAAACTGCTGCCGTCCCATCTCCTCGGAGGCGATGGGAACTTGCAAGGCCACCGGCACCAATTGGAATGTGGCGCCCATGATCAGCATGGTCACCCATCCCAAAGAGGTGATATGTACCAGGGCCAGCAGGTGCGGCGCCCTAGGCGCGCCCAAGAGGGCATCGGCGTTGAAGGGCAGCAGGACGTTGAGGGCCAGGAAGAAGGCCAGGGCGGCGATGATGTAGCTATAGGGCAGACTCAACGACGGCGCCATGGCCGTCCCCAAACCGCCCCCTTGCATGTTACGCTCCCTATTTCTTGGTGATGATGATGTCCACTTTGTTGGGCCCTAGCTCGCGGGTCTCATGGGCATAGCCCAGCTCCTCCAACTTGGCATAGAGGTACATGGGCCGGCGCACATGGTGCACCACCAGGGTATCACCGGGGCTCAGCTTGGCCAGTTCGGCCAGGATCTTCATCATGGGCTCTGGCGGCACCAGTTCGCTCACGTCAATGTCCACCGAGACCCTCTTGCCAGCTTCCGACGCCAGCCCTTTCGTCGTAGGCGGTGTCTTCGGCATGGCCTGACTGCCGCTATTGAAGAAGTAGATGGTCCAATCCTCCGGCCCCTCCTGGCGCGCCCAGTGGACGAAGCCGCGCCTGCCCAGCACCTCGTAGAGGGGCAGGGGCGGGAAGGTATTCTGTAACCGAAAGATCTGGCCAGGCTGCACCGGCGCAACGGCTCTCATGATCTCGGAGAAGGGGTCCTTGCCTTGCGCCTGGAAGGGCCGCGCATCCAGGGTGGCGGTCACCACGCTTTCGTCCAGCCAGGGGGGCGGCGGTTCCGGCGCGGCGGCGCCCGGCGCCACAGCGGGAGGCGCCGGCGGAGCCTCGGCCACGTACTCTTCGCCCAAAGCGCGGTTCAGCGCCCCCAGCAGCGTCTGGGCAGGCATATTGGCCAGGCTGGCGGCCTGCTCTACGGTTACCAGCTTGGCGAACGTGCGACGCAGCAAGGGGTTCTTTAGTTTTTGAAAGGCTGGACTCTGTGCCACCAGTACGTGAAGAAGCTCAGGATGCTTGCCGATGACGTCGGCGATCTTCATGTCTGCGGTGATCTTCATTTCTCTACACCCGCTTGATCAGCGCCACCCATTGGCGAGGATTCTCCTCATGGGAGGCCCATTCAAACTGACCCTGACGCTCTGCCATAAACTGATAGTGCAGGGGGCGGGGATCGTGGTCGTTGATCAATTGCAACGTGTCCCCGGGGGCCAGTTGGTTATCGAAGATATCAAAGATCTTGGGGTGTCGCTCCCAGGGCCGCAGCTCCCGAACGTCTAAAGTGATCGTCTTAGCCATAGTTTTTTACCTCCATATCTCGTTTTCGTGTACCGGCGCCAGGTTCCAGATCTCCTCAATGTGCACCAGGATCACGTTGCGCGGGCGGTAGCCGGTGCGATAGGCCCGCTTTAGCCATCTTTATTCCTCTCTTTCTCCCTACCGAGGCTGACCAGGTCCCACACGTACACCACGACCCCTAAGGCCGTCACGCCACCGAAGATGGCCCGCAGAGCAAACCAGAAGCTCATGTACGTGGTCTTGACGAAGATGAAATCCAGGCCGGCCATGCGCTGCATGTATACCTGCACAATGCCGGCGATGGTCAGCGAGAGGACCATGCCCACCACGCCGCTGCTGATCAGCCAGAAGGCCCAGAGACCACGCCGCCCCAGCCGCGCCGTCATCCCCTTGATCTCCGGCACCATGTAGTACGTCAAAGCGATGATGAGCATGACATAAGCCCCGTAGAAGGCAAAGTGCCCGTGGGCCGGCGTGACCTGCGTGCCGTGGGTCCACTTATTCACCTGAGGCAGGGTATGGGCAAAGCCCCACACCGCCGCGCCGAAGAAGTGGCCGATGACGCTACCCACCGCCCAGGTAAAGGACACCGGGTTGGGGTTAGGATGCGGCCGATGTCGCACGCGCGTCATGCGCCAGGCATCGACCACCATGGCCATGATCGGGATCGGCTCCAGCGCGCTGAAGACCCCACCGATGATCAGCCAATAGGACGGCGTGCCGATCCAGTAGTAGTGGTGGCCGGTGCCCAGGATCCCGGTGAACAAGACCAGCCCCACCTCCACGTAAAGCCACTTCTCCACCACCTCGCGGTCCACGCCGGTCAGCCTGACCATGAGGAAGGCCATGAGCGCCGCGGCGATGAGCTCCCACGTCCCTTCTACCCACAGGTGAACGACCCACCACCAGAAGAACTGGTCTACGGTGACGTTAGAGAACGTCTTCATGCCGGCCAGGTACATGAGGGCCAGGCCGATCATGCCCATGGTCAGCACGCCCACCGTGGCCGTGAAGGGCCGCGTGCGCTTGACCATGGTCCAGCCATTGTTGATGGCGAAGATCAATACGGCCAGGACGATGAGCCAATCGGCCCAGCGCGGCGCCTCGATGTACTCTCGCCCCTCGGTAAGCCATAGGGAGGGAAAGAAGTTCGCCGCCACGAAGCCGGTGAGAGCCGCCACTCCGGTGACGAAGAGGATCGCCAGTTGCAGGTAGGCCAGCCGAGGACTCCATAGCTCACGCCCGCTCTCCTCTGGCACCACGTAATACGTTGCCCCCATGAAGCCGATCACCAACCACAGCACCAGCAGGTTCAGGTGCCAGGTGCGCCCCACGTTAAAGGGGAAAAAGTCGCGGAAGAGGTCCGGATAGATGTACTGCGAGGCAATGATCAGCCCGTCGGCCACCTGCAAGAGAAAGAGTAGTGCGGCCACGGCTAAGTACCAGTAGGCCACCCGTTGCGTGCGAAATTTCATCGTTTGTCTCCCAATCAGCAGCTTTCAGCGAAGGTGTGAATGAACGGAAAGCCTACCGTGGATTCGATAATTCGCTGATCCGTCCGTTCGCTCACTTGACCGTCTTGAGGAACTCGATCAGCGCCACGACCTCCTCGTCCTTCAGGCGCAGGTTGGGCATGGCTGTGCCGGGTTTCACCGCCGAGGGATTCCGCAGCCAGCGGGTGAGGTAGTCGGAATCGTACTTGCTGGTGACCCCCTTAAGCCCGGGCGCCGACGACGTTCCCTGGCCGCTGGAGCCATGACAGGCGGCGCAGCCCTTGCTGCGAAAGAGCCCGGCTCCCGTGGCGCTGATCTTCTCGGGAACAGGCGTGGCCCCCGTCGGCGGGGTCGGCTTCGCAGCCCCTACCTCCACGCCAATGGGCGCCGGTGGCCAATTGTTGGTATCGATCTCCGCTACCCATTGCAGGAAAGCCACCAGGTCGGCCACCTCCTGGTCGGTAAGGTGCTGGTTGGGCATCTGGCCGCCAGGGTTCTTCAGCCAGCCAGCAACGAACTCCGGGGTACGGCGCACGGTGACTTTGGTCAGGTCGGGCGCGTAGTAGGCACCGTTGCCCAGGATGGTGTGGCAGCCAATGCAATCGTGGGCCTGCCAGGCCCTTTTCCCGGCAGCCACCTGAGGGGTGAGATTGCTCTCCTTGGTGCGGGCCGGCACCTGGGCCAGGGAATCCAGGCTCAGGGCCAGGAAGGCCAGGCTGAAGAGAATGGTGCCCACAATAAAGGCGCTGCGCAGGACACTCTTGCTCATTGGCGAACCTCCAAGATGACGTGGAGACGCGGAAACATGGAAACGTGGGGATTCAACACGTCATCGCGTCCCACTCTCCATGTTCTCCTTTGAGACGCTCGTAGACGGCCTCACCCACGCACTCCCTGGCCATCTTGCACCAATCGAGGCATGATGGTCCCCGGTCCTTTATCACCGGCGTGCCACAGTTATGGCAGCGGGTCACGCGCTCGTCGGTCCAGATCTCGACCTCGCTGCCGCAGTTGGTGCAGTAGGTAGTCTCTGGCATCGGCTCCCGGATGGCATGGCTACCAGGGCAGAACTTGTTCATCGCCATTTTTCGGATACCTCGTTCTACCCCCAACCTAAGGCCTTCTTGGCCGATTCGCTCATGCGGCTGGGGCTCCAGGGCGGATCCCAGACCATGCGTACCTCGGCGGCCTTGACACCGGGCACCTTGGCCACAGCGGCTTGCGCCCCTCGGCCGATGCTATCGTGCAGCGGGCAGCCGGGGGTGGTGAGAGTCATCTCCACCTTGACGTTGTCGTCAACGATGTCAACATCGTAGATGAGCCCCAGGTCCACCACGTTGAGACCCAGTTCCGGGTCTTCCACGCCCCGCAGGGCGGCCATAACCTGATCTTTGGTAACCATATCGTTCTCCTCCTTGAAGTATGTCGGTGCAAATACGGTCTACGTCTCTGCCAACTTCTTGCCCACGTTTTCCAGGGTGGCCGGTGGCAGGAGGCGATGGGACATCGGAAAGAGCACGTTGTCTTCCTTATGGATGTGCTGGCCCAACCCGGCGATGATCTGCCGGGAGACCAGTTGCAGTTCCAGGGCCGCAGGTGACACCGTCCTGGCGGGGGCGGCGGCCACCTGATCGGCCAGGCTGCGCCAGGCGTCCATGGCGGCCAGCAGCTCCACGTGCTCGTGGCGCATCACTGCCGTTGGACCACGATCACGGCCCATCACCGCCTCCAGGGGTGGGAAGAGCGCCTCTTCCTCTTGCTTAAAGTGCCGTGTCAGGGGGCCGTCCAGGAAGGCCCGGAAATCGTCCAGCACGGCCAGGGCTTCCGGCGATGTGCCTTTGGCGGCCAGGTCGGCCACGGCCTTGTCCAGGGCCGCCAGTTTGGCCAGGCCCACTACGTGATCCTGGGCCAGAGGCGCCAGGGGGCTATTGGTAGGGATAGGGCTGTTCACGTTGCCTCCAGTTAGCTTATAATTGATAGCTGATAGCCGATAGTCAGTGGCGGTTTGCCCGCGTGCAATCCGCTATCCACTGATTTGCATACTAACAAGATCTGCCAGGGTGATCGCTTCCAGTTCCTGGGTTACCAGGTTCTGAATCCGCGTAGTTACCCGCCGCACCGGACAGGCCATGCTGTTAGTGGGACAGTCGTGATCGGCCTCGACGATGCAGCGGCTCAAAGAAATGGGGCCTTGCGCCGCCTCGATGACCTGGCGCAGGGTGATCTCCCCCGCCGGCCGGGCCAGGTGCACCCCGCCCCTGGCACCGCGCTCCGTGCGCACCACCCCACCCCGCGCCAGCGCCTGGACGATCTTTCCTAAGTAGGCCGGGGGGATATTTTGCCGGGACGAGATCTCCCGTACCGGGGCGGCACCGTCCTTGGCCAGATCCAGGGCCAACCGCAGGGCGTATCCTTCTTGCTTGCTCAGTTGCATGGCCTGGTGATATTAAGATAATGTTGTATTATTTATCCGCATTGTACCACAAAAAAGACCCCATGACAAGGGGTTTTGCGGGGAAATTTGATCTATTTTGGCAATGTGCCAGAAAATGACAATTGAAACTTTCCTGAAGAAAGAGTGCTCGTGGGGGTTCAAGCTGCGCTTCTGTAATCGTTGCTCAATGAAGGACCTTGGCTTCACTTAGCACTAACTTGTTCTGAAAAAAGATCATGGGCGATTGCGGTACAGGGTACAGAACCCTATGTCGTGGCTTCGTTCCATGTTGTCCTGTACATAACTCTCAAGTAGAGCCGGTTTTAAATGATCTGAACCCAAAGGAGTGAGGCAGACGGAACCGATCCGCTGCTGCTTAATAGCGGCGATGACATCCGCTTGCCCGCTCTGGCCGAATGCCGTCACCAATGGGTAATCAAAAGGAGTTGGATTTTTCAGCCCAGTCACGAGATAATATAATCCGGCAGATGGGCTAAGAATGAACAGCTGCTCACTGTTGGTGATCTCCATAAGCATCTTGGTCTGAGCACGCACTCCCTCAATGAAAGAAACTGGCACCAGGGCTCCGCGCAAATGGGGAAGGGGCGAGAACTCGTAATCCCCAGATGCGATCCGCAGAACAGGATGGATGAGGAGATAGCTCACCCCCATTCCTAACCACAATAGGAATGCTGTGCGCATGAAAAGCATCCGGCGCTCGTTAATGCTGAAGATTTGGCGACAGGCCCACGCCAGGCCAAGCATGAGTGCGGGTATCGCGCTGGTCGTATGATGAATGCTCACCCGGGGAAACACGTCCGCGAAGGCAGTGCCAGTGAAGATAAGCATGACGGCTGCCAATCCCCGCCTACCCGAACCGGCGCGAAGCCATGCCCATAGCAAGACTGCAAATGTCGGAAACGGCAGAAGGAGTTGCAACTGATAGTAAAAGTCTTTCAGGTCCCTCAATATCGATCTACTCGCACCATACTGAATTCGAGGGAGGTCTTGCAACTGCTCGTAAAGGTCTCTCAGGGCCTGCAAGGACACTAGATTGCGGGCGAGGCGCACGAGCCCGTTAAGTTGAGCGCGATAGGGTATCTGTGCAAGCCGGATGTAGGTATCTTTGTTTAAGAATCCATAGTCCAGGAACTTTTCGGTTCCTCCACTGAGCCAGACGGGCAACAGAATCAAACCGGCAGCGAGCAAAAACGCGGCTAAGACAAGCAGGAAAGCCCCGATCAGTCTCGGCGCGTTCATCTGTGTGTCTCGATAGCTAACAGCCACGGCCAGCCAGAGCCCAAGCAACGCATAGAGTCCCAGGCTTTGTTTGGTTGCAAAACACAGTCCGGCGCTGGCGCCAGCAATCACCAAAGCACGTGTGGCTTTGTGTTTCCCCACGCGGATTGCCGCCTGCGTGCTATCTCTCCAGGAAAGGACAGCGCTGAAGCATCCCAGCAAAAATATATATGCCAAGGGTGTATAGGGCGAGCCAGCTCCAGGCACCCAAGAAGGGACGTAGGCTAGAAGCGTCATCACGAGCAACCAGGAGAAAGCCTGCCCTAAGCCGAGTTGTTGCGCAATGCGACACGATAGCAAGCAGGTCAGTGCAAAGCACGCCGCCATGATAGCTTTGACGATCAGGATCTCGGTGCCGAACACGGCGACAAAGGCTGCGGTGATGTAGACCGAGAGTGGCGTAGCGCCGAAAAAGACATCACGGTAAAGGACATCGCCTGTCGTCACGCGATGCACGACCTGGAGAAACCAGCTTTCGTCGTTCGTGATGAGACCACTGGTGACATTCGTGAAGATGCCATAGACAAAAAGCAGGAGACCGCCGGCGAACCAATAGCCATACCTCTTCGTGACATTCCACCTGCGCAGGGAGAGGCTGCCCGGTCTCCTCTCTTCGTCCCAGCCCCCTGCGCGCGCCAATGTGTGCTGTGGAGCGGAAGCGACACTCACGACTTCCCTCTCACTCACAGTCGCTCTCCTTTAAAGAGTTGGAACGGCAGGAGAGCGCGCCAGATAGGCGCGCGTTCCAATGTGGCTTCCACTCGAGAACCCCACCGCTGGTTCGCCAAAAAGGGAGGGAGAAAACCGAAGCGAACCATGGCGAGCCGGCTGAGGCCGGCACTTTGCATCGCACGAATGATTAAACTTGGGCGCATGCGGACAATGCCCTTGTCGCCTTGCCACGTTATGCCGGGTGTGATCAGAATCTGGAGGTAGTAGAGCGGATTGAAGGGATTGGGCTCGAGAAATGCCACACGCCCGCCGGGCTTCAAGATACGAGACATGGCCGCGAAACCGCTATCCAGGTCGTGCAAATGGTGCAGCGTGAAGAATCCCAGCACAACGTCAAAGGCGCCTTCGAGTTCTGTCGGCGGATTCTCGATGTTTGCGCAATGCAGCGGAATGTCAAAGCGTCCGTCGTTGAAGGCTTGCAAGCGGTCCAACAGTACCGGCGAAAGGTCCAGGCCTTCCACCCGCACTCCCTGCCGGGCCAGGATGAGGGTGTAACGTCCCATGCCACATCCCACTTCCAGCACCCGTTCGCCCGGCGAGAAGCTGGCAAAGCGCAATGCTTCGTCAACGTGCCGTCGCAGATAGGGTGAGTCCTTTGGCACCATGGTGCGCTTGATCGTGCGCTCGAAATAGTGCCTCTGGCGCAGGTTGTATGCCTCAGAGTCTGGTTGATGGGGTTGCCTCACGGCTACGCTTACCATCCAGTATAGAAACGAAACGTGCGCCGATGTATGCTCTCACGGGAGCTTGACTGACGTGCTGTTTCGCGACTTGACGGTTACGTCGCCATTTCCAGGTGAGTACCCAACTGATGGCGAGGCAACCGGTCATGAAGCGCTTCCAGAGGGTGTAGGCGGAGTGGCCGCTGAGTCGCTGGGACCGAAGCACTGGGATCGAGGCCAGGGGCAATCCGGTACAACCTATCATCGCGACCACGAAAGGCCGGGGCTCGTCAAAGGCCAGCAGGCGCTCTACCATCTGCCGGTTCATCGCCACAAAGAGACCAGCGTCTGCAGGGACGCCACACAACAGGTGAAGCAGACCCTTGAACAGGCGAGAGGTGAGGAGCCGGAAGAAAGACTCGTACCGGCCGCATCTTCCCGCGAAAACGGCAGCGTAGCCGCCCTGCATCTTGGTCAGCAGGTCGGGGATGGCCTCCGGAGGATCCTGCAGGTCCGCATCCATCACTACCACCCATTTCCCCTGGACGAGGCTCAGGCCAGCTAATACCGCTCGGTGTTGCCCCACATTTCGTTCCAGCGCCAGCGCCGCCACCCGGGGATCACCCAGAGCCAGTTGTTCCAGGATCGCCAGGGAACCCGCAGGGCAGGCATCGTCCACAAAGATGATCTCGAATGGGAGCTGCTGGGACTCCAGGACGTGGCGCAGACGGCAACAGAGTTCCTGGAGCGTTTCTGCATTCCGATAGACCGGGACCACAATACCGACTTCCGGAACTTGAGCTGTCGGAGGGGGATCCATCTGGGCCTCTGCGCTTTCCTTTAGCGAATCCTGAGCTAATGACGACTGCATCTAATAATAATCAATGCTGAACCTTTCGAGACTCTAACGATTGTCCTGCATGAAGGCATCGTAAACATCCAGATGCTGGCGAACCCAGGCGATAGTCTTTTCTAACCCGCTCCGGAGCGTATGACGAGGCTCCCACCCCAGTAACTTCTTCGCCTTCCGAATATCGGCTACCCAGTGAGGTGTATCAGCAGGACGAGGAGGATAGGCTCCCACCCGCACCCTAACTTTCTGGCCGGACACGGCCTGCACCATTTCAACGACTTCTTCGTTGCTCCGCTGCTGTCCTGATCCCACGTTGATTATCTCACCGGCCACTCGCTCCGCCTGCACCGCCAGCAGGCAGGACTCTACCACGTCTTTGACGAAAATGAAATCTCGGCGGTAACCAGGTGCGGTCAAGTCGATCTCCTCGTTACGGAGAGCAACCCGGATAGCTGTAGGAATAAGGCGCGCGGGAGATTCCCAGTAGCCATAGACCAAAAACGGGCGCAGCACCACAACCGGGCGGCGGTTAGCCCGTGCGAATTGCTGGCATAGCAGCGTCGCTGCCGCTTTAGCAACGCCGCGGAAGGTCAAGGGCTCCAGGCGGTCTGACTCCTTCAGAGGCTTGTTCCTGGGACCGTACTCTAAGGAGCTGCCAAAATGAACAAAGCGATGAAAGTCTATCGGTGTAATGGCCTCCAGCAGGTTAGCGGTGCCCAACACACTGGTCTGTAACATATCCACGCGAGCCTGAGGCTGAGATGGATACCCGCTAGGAACTGCTAGATGGAAGACGATCTCCGGCTTAATCTGGTTGACCGCTCTTTGCAGGTCCGCGCGGTTGGTCAGGTCTACGATATGGAGGTTGAGACTGGGAATGATATCTGCAATCCGCCACAACTTGGTGCCTGGCCTGACAAGGGCGTGGACTGTAGCGCCGTGTTGGAGCAGCTCCCTGACCAGGTTGGCGCCAATAAAACCTGCTGCCCCAGTAACTAGAACATGCTTACTATGAAGGTTGTTCACTTGGTGAGAATCCCTTTACAATTTCACTCGACCAAGCAGCGATAGCCTGCGCAAGGTCAGATTGGTCTCGAGCTATTGCCTCAGGCGACCTCAAACACGCCCGTCGCAGCGCCTCAAGCAGGCGTGGAATTTCGACCGCGAGGTCACGGCCCTGGATGTCCCGGTGAAAAGAGCGCCGCAGAAAACTGAAATCACACGGTAGCCGGGCCATTTCGCCAATAAGCAATCGGCAAGGGATAGGATAGCCACGATCCGGCAAGGTCAATCCCCCGAAGCCAAATGGGACATGAAAAGCACGCCGAATGCGCTCGACAGTCCCATCAGCTACGGCGGTGAATATATTCGGCGTCTTTCGTTCAATAGCCAAGTCGTTCAGGCCAACGTAGATTCGAGACACCGGCAAGCAAGCCAATTCCTTGGCGATCTTTGCGGCTGCCACGGTCTCCACCAAAATGCCTACACCGCAACGGCCTCTGGCCTGATCCAAAACCCTTTCAACTTCTTCCACCGCCCGCACCATAGGGAGAAGAACCTCATCTGCACCCGCCCCGATAGCCTGGTCCACTTCCTCTACCGTTGTTGCACCGTAACTGTTTATGCGGCAAATGACCAGGGCCTCGGTGCATGCTCGAACCCGCCTCAAGTCATCCAGAGTATCGCGAGTAATTTGCGTGTCGGCGAAAGCTTGTCGCGTCTCCTTACCGATATACTCCCAATCAACAATGATCCCTTTAACCCCAGCCGCCACCGCCTGACGGATGAATATAGGATTAGTTGAAAACAAAAATAGCGCGAAGTTCGCATTCATGCTCACAATCTCCGACAAGTGACCACTAAGGACGAACCCCAAGGCCATGAGATCACATCACTCAATCTGGCTTCTATCCTATTAATCCAGGTCATTACGGTATTAAAAGTTGAGAGCGGCCGTTCTTCCAAGTCGCGCATCGCAGGCCCCCTACGTCCAAACAAGCGGGTAATAACAACGAGAGGCAAAAGCAAACATTGGTAGTAACGTATCTCCTGCACGTGAAGATGTGCATTAGCGAGCATGCGGCCAAGCTGCTGGCGCGTGTAGCGGCGGAGGTGGCCGGCAGCCTCGTCTCGGTAGCTCCACAACCAAGGCATTGCGGGCACGGTTATGACCGCCCAACCCCCTGGCTGCATTACCCTATATATTTCTGACAAAAGGACCCCATCGTCTACATGCTCCAGGACATCCAACAACGTCACTACGCCGAAGGCTTCCTCTTTCAACGGTAGATGAGATGTGTCAGCCTGTAGGAGCCATGAATGTGGCAGCCTCTGACGCGTGGTATACAGGCCTTCCGGGCGCAAGTCTAATCCTACCACACGATAACCTCGGCGCATCAACGTTTCGAGCATTAACCCGGTTCCACACCCAAGATCTAGAACGAACTGGTCCTTACCGTTCAGATATCTATTCAGCAGCCGCTCTATCAGTGCACGCCGACCAACAAACCAGAAGTGCCAGCGCTCGAGTTGCGATAGGCGTGACAGGCGGTCAGGGCTGAATCTGCACTCAACCATGCCTTCGGGGATCGCCATTGACTGTACCTTCGAGTTTGATACCCTGTCGCTTCTGCCAAGTAGTTCCGCGAAAGTTTATAGCTTTGTATAATGTGTAATACGGTCTACCGACCGCTACTCTTTCACCAGTCTGTTCTCAGAAATTATGTCCAGGTATTCCCTGGCCAGGCCTTCGCTCAGGCCGGTGTAGAAGCAGATCTTGTTGATCGGCGCCTTTTCCT
>JBFMCB010000016.1:0-29329 GCA_040754915.1 Chloroflexota bacterium
ATCAGCACTTTCGTTCCGCGCCATGTGCCCTTTTTATATGCATGCTGGTCGGTGTTTGCACTGCCATCATCGGCGTGCAGCGCCTGGTCAGAGGCCTTGGCCGCGGCGGTTAGCAGGGGGTTAGGGGGTTGTGCTTTTTTTTCCTGATGTCCCGGAGTTGAACTCCGGGACATCAGGTGTGCTTTTTTTACTAAAGAGCCGATTCCCCCCGGAGGAGCGTCACCGTGCGTTTCCTAGGATCAAAGGTCTTGCGCTATACGATCATCGCCATTGCTGCCCTGGTTGTGGCGGTAGCCCTGGCCCTGGCATTCCCGGTAAAGCTACCGGACATCGCGGTGGCTCCAGAGCCCATCGCTCAAGTTTCGCTTTTCGGCCTGAACTACTCCGTCACCAACAGCCTCCTCACCAGCTGGCTTGCCATGCTGCTTTTGGTCCTGCTCGCCATGGCTACCACGCATGGAATGAAGGCCGTCCCGGAGGGCCTGCAGAACCTGATGGAGGCCCTGGTGGAGGCCATCTACGGCCTGGTGGAGGACGTGTCGAGGCACAATGCTCGCAAGTTCTTCCCCATTGTGGCCACCATCTTCCTGTTCGTCCTGGTCTCTAACTGGTTGGGCCTCTTGCCTTTCTTCGGCCCCCTGGGTGTCTGGCACGAGGTCAAGGGCCACTCGGGTGAGGTGGAGAGGGTGCTCATCCCCCTCTTTCGCTCACCATCCACCGATCTGAACACCACCGTGGGCCTGGCCCTGATCTCGGTGACCATGACCCAGGTATTTGGCGTCCAGGCCCTGGGGGTCTTCGGCTATTTCGGGAGGTTTCTGAACCTGAGGGGGCTCGGGAAGCTCATCGGCACCCTTTTTGGCCAGCCAGAGCGCTTGGGCCTGGGAGGGCTCTTTGGATTGGCCTTTAACGCCTTTCTGGACCTCTTCGTGGGCCTTCTGGAGCTCATCAGCGAGATGGCTAAGATCATCTCGTTCTCCTTTCGTCTCTTTGGCAACATCTTCGCCGGCGAGGTCCTCCTGGCGGTCATCGCCTTCCTCTTCCCGTTTTTGCTCTCTCTGCCCTTTCTGGGGCTGGAGGTTTTCGTGGGCTTCATCCAGGCCTTCGTATTCGCCATCTTGACCCTGGTCTTCATGGCCATGGCCACCATGGGCCACGGTGCCGAAGAACACAAAGGCTGATCGGATTGTCCCGGAGTGCAGCCTTAAGGCTGCGGACGGGGGTTAGGGGGGCAGAGGCCCCCCCTTGTGCCAAGTGCAACTCCGGGACAAGAGTGCGCACCGTGATTCTATATTAACCAAGGAGGAAACGTAAATGCAACTTGATCTGGGGGTCTTGCGACTGTTCGCCGCCGGCCTGGCAATCGGCATTGGGGCGTTGGGCCCCGGGCTTGGCCTCGGCCTGCTGGTCGCTGCGGCGCTCAATGCTATCGGCCGGAATCCCGAGGCGGCAGGGGCGATCCAGATCAACATGTTCATCGGCATTGCCTTCACCGAGGCGGTGGCTATCTATGCCTTGGTGGTGGCCCTGATCTTGATCTTCGTGGCCAAGTAAACCGGGGCAGTTGTTAAGTCCGATTGTCCCGGAGTTCAACTCCGGGACATCCGTAGTAGACCGTAGTTTCGTAACACGATCAGCAAAGGGGGATAAGAGCTCTTGGAAGCATTGGGGATCGACCCGAACCGATTGCTTTCCTCGGTTTTCAATTTCACCGTACTTTTGATCTTGCTATGGTCTTTCCTTTATAAGCCGGTCTTGAAGATGCTGGAGGAACGCAAAGAGCGTATCCGGCAAGGCCTGGCCGATGCCGAAGCGGCCCGGCAAGCAGCCCGGCGGGCCCAGGAGGACTACGAGCGCCAGATGGAGCAGGCCCATAAGGAGGCCCAGGCCATAATCACCCAGGCTACCCAAGCTGCGGACAAGGCCCGGGAGGAGATTTTGGCCCAGGGCCGGGAGGAGGCCAGGGCTATCGTAGCCAAGGCCCAAGAGAAGATCGAATACGAGCGCAGGCAGGCCTTCCTTGAGTTGCGAGGCCAGGTAGCTGAACTGGCGATCCTGGCTGCCAGTAAGGTCATAAGCCGGGAGCTGGACGAACGCGCCCATCGCCAATTGATCCAGGAGTTCCTGGCTGAGGTTGCCAGCTTGAACTAGCGACGAGGCATAAATGAGGGAACTTAACAAGAAGGCCAGCCCGGTGGACTATGCGCAGGCCATCTTGCAGATCGCCGCCGAACCTTGGCTGGGCGACCTGAAGCTCTTTGCCCAGCGGGTGCACCAGCAAGAGGTGTTACGGTTATTAAACGACCCCCTGGTGGAGCCCGAGAAAAAGCAAGAGGCCGTCCGCGAGCTGGCACCGGGCCTGCCGACCAAAGTGCTCAATTTTCTTTTCATCCTGGCTGCCAATGGCCAGATAGATCTGTTAGATGATGTTATCACCGAATACGAGCATCGCATCAGCGCCAAAACGGTGGTAAAGACAGCAACGATCAAAAGCGCCATCCCGCTTTCCGTTGAGGAGAGGGAAAACGTCTGTCAGTTTTTGATCCAACGTTTCGGCAACGGCCTTGACTTCCAATACGTGGTGGACCCAGCTATCCTGGGAGGCCTGGTCATCAGGGTAGGCGATCAAGTCATCGACGGCTCCATCGCCACCAAATTGGCGCTCTTAAAGGAGAGGCTGTCCTAGCGCTCACCGTGCTTTAGGAGGGACAATGGTAATCCGCGCCGAGGACATCAGTTCGCTCATCCGCAAGCAGATCGAGAGCTTTGTAGCCCCCCTGGAGGCGGTGGACGTGGGCACCGTGGTGGAGGTGGGGGACGGCATCGCCCGGGTGGATGGCCTGTCCGGGGCTATGGCCAGCGAGCTCCTGGAATTCCCGGGCGGTGTGTATGGCATCGCCCTGAACCTGGAACAAAATAGCGTGGGTGTCATCATCCTGGGCGACTATGGACGGATCCGGCAGGGCGATACGGTCAAGTGCACCCACCGCATCGTAGAGGTCCCGGTGGGCGAGGCCCTCATTGGCCGGGTGGTGAACGCACTGGGGCAGCCCCTGGACGGCAAAGGGCCCATCCAGGCCTCCAGGTTCCGGCCCATCGAGCGCATCGCCCCCAACGTGGTCACCCGGGAGGCGGTGAACGTGCCCCTGCAGACCGGCATCAAGGCCATCGATGCCATGATCCCCATCGGCCGGGGCCAGCGGGAACTGATCATCGGCGACCGCCAGATCGGGAAGACCGCTATTGCCATAGACACCATCATTAACCAAAAAAAGGGTGACGTGGTCTGCATCTATGTGGCCATCGGCCAGAAGCAGTCCAAGGTGGCCCAAGTAGTGGCCACGTTGGAGCAGTACGGCGCCATGGATCACACCATCGTGGTCATGGCTGCCGCCTCAGACCCGGCAGCCATGCAATACATCGCCCCCTATGCCGGCTGCGCCATGGGCGAGGAGGTCATGGAACAGGGCAAGGACGCCCTGGTGGTATACGACGACCTCTCCAAACACGCCTGGGCCTATCGGCAGGTGTCGCTCCTGCTGCGGCGCCCGCCGGGACGGGAGGCCTACCCGGGCGATGTTTTCTACCTGCATTCCCGGCTCCTGGAGCGAGCCGCCAAGATGAACAAGGACTACGGGGGTGGCTCCCTCACCGCCCTGCCCATAGTCGAGACCCAGTTGGGCGACGTGGCCACCTACATTCCCACCAACGTCATCTCCATCACCGACGGCCAGATCTACCTGGAGCCTGACCTCTTCTACACGGGCATCCGACCGGCCCTGAATGTGGGCATCTCCGTGTCGCGGGTGGGCTCCAACGCCCAACTCCGGGCCATGCGCCAGGTGGCAGGAAAGCTGCGGCTGGACCTGGCCCAATTTCGCGAGCTGGCGGCCTTCGCCCAGTTCGGGTCAGACCTGGACAAGGCCACCAAGGCCCAGCTCGATCGTGGCCTGCGCATCACCGAGGTGCTCAAACAGCCCGAGTACAGGCCTATGGCCGTAGAGAAGCAGGTGATGATCCTCTACGCCGCAATAAATGGCTATCTGGACGATGTAGAGCTAGGCCAGGTCCAGGCCTTTGAAGAGGCCTTCCATCGGTTTATGGACTCGGTCCACCCGGAGATCGCCCGGGCCATCGCCCGAGACAAAGAGCTCAGCGACGAGCTCACCGAGGCCTTGAAGAGCGCCATCGTGGAGTTTAAGCAGACCGTGCCACTGGTGGAGTTAGCCGCCAGGCCCTAATGTCTCCTGATGTCCCTGATGTCCCGGAGTTGAACTCCGGGACATCAGGGCCGCCAGGCCCTAATGGAGGTCTTCTTGCCCAGCACCAGGGAAATACGCCGACGCATAAAGAGCATCAGGAATACGGCCAAGATCACCAAGGCCATGGAGCTGGTGGCTGCCTCTAAAATGCGTCGGGCCCAGGAGGCGGTTTTAGCCTCCCGGCCCTATGCGGAAAAGATGCGGGAGGTCCTCACCGACCTGTCCAGCCAGCTTCAGGGGGGAAGCGAGGCCTTGCATCCCTTGCTGGAGGCGCATCCGGAGGGCAAGGTCTGCATCGTGCTCATGACCGCCGACCGGGGTCTCTGTGGCGGCTTCAACGCCAACGTCCTTCGCTTCGCCTCCAGCCTCATGCTGGAGCAGGCCGGCCCGGTGAGCCTGGTCGCCGTGGGCCGTAAGGGACGAGATTTCATGTACCGCCACGGGCAAGATGTTGCCGCGGAGTTCACCAACCTGGGCGACTATCCCCGCATCTCAGACACTGCCCCCATCGCTCGGCTGGTCATCGACGATTACACCGCGGGGCACGTGAGCCAGACGTTCCTAGTCTACACCCGTTTCTACAACACCATGACCCAGAGGCCTCTGGCACAGCGGCTTTTGCCGATCAAAGCCCTGCACCGTGAGGCTGTTGCCGGCGAGAAACCGCGCAAGATCAACGAGTACATCTACGAGCCAACGCCACGCGGGGTGTTGGACCACCTCCTGCCCCGCTTCGTGGAGATACAGGTGTACCAGGCTCTCTTGGAGTCCATCGCCAGCGAACACTCCGCCCGCATGGTAGCCATGCGTAACGCCACCGACAACGCCTATGATATAATTGATGAGCTTACCCTGTACTATAACAAGGCCCGCCAGGCCGCCATCACCCGGGAGATAATCGATATAACCACCAGCGCCCGGGCCGTGAAACGATAGCGCCGGTGAGAGCACTCAGTTGCGAACGCGCAATCGAGGCGTTGATCGTGCTAGTGGCCGTGGTACTCTTCATGGCCCTGGCACTGTACCAGATCGATCTGCCAGGTTTCTATTACGACGAGGCCCTGGATGTGGTGCCGGCGATGCAGATCATGCTGGCCGGGCAGCCCGCCGAGCTGCTCCGGGGGATAGGCCTCAGGGTGTCTGGCCTAACCCTGCCGGTCATGATCATGGACTACGTGGGGGCAGTGAACACCTACCTGGTGTTGCCTTTCTTCCGGGTTTACGGCTTCACCGTCTTCGCCGTGCGCTTCATGTGCGTGGCGGTGGCCGCCGGGACCCTGGTGCTGGCCTATCTCTGGCTCCGGGGGCTCTTCGGGCCCGAGGTTGCCAGTATAGCGGCCCTGCTCCTGGCGGTGAACCCGTCATTCATTTTCTGGGGCAGGATGGGGGTCTCGGTCACGTCGGCCATGAGCTTTTTGGCCATGGCCGCCCTCTTGGCCTTCGCCCGCTGGAGGGCCGCTGGGCGTGACCTTTGGCTCTTTCTGGGGGCAGTGGCCCTGGGCCTGGGCCTGTGGGCCAAGTTTTTGTTCCTGTGGTACATCGTGGCCCTGGCCATGGCCCAGGCGATCCTGAACTTCAGGTTCAGGCTGAACCGCCCGGCCTTGCTGGCCAGCCAGGTGTTTGGCCTTGCCATCGGTCAGTGGCTGGCGGTGGCGATGGGATTGGCTTTGGGGGCCTGGCCGCTCCTCTGGTTCAATCTGAAGACCGGGGGGACGGTGCAGGTACTGGCCCAAAACATAGAAAGCACTGCCTATGGCGTTAACAACCGGGATTTCTTTAACAACCTCCGGTCCGCTCTGGAGTCCTTTCGGGTCTTCCTGAACGGAGGCTATTTCTGGTATCACGGCCAGGCCTTCGAGAACGCCCTCTATCCGGCGATGTTCACGCTGTCGGCCCTGGGGGCCGCGGCGCTGGTCTGGGCCCGGTATCGCCACCTGGCGCGCCGGGTGGCCTTCGTGCTCATCGTTTTGGGGCTCATAGTGCTCGAGAGCTCCTTCACCATTTCGGGGCTCTGGGCCACGCACCTTTACATAGTTGTGCCGCTGCCGCAGGCGGTGGTGGCGCTGTTCGCGGTCCTGACTGGCCGTTGGCTGGTCGGGATGAGACCCTGGCGGACACTGGCCCGACCGGCCTTGGCCTGGGCCCTTCCGGCCGTTTTCGTTGCGCCTCTCTTTCTGGGAGACCTCTGGGTGGACCTCCGGTATCACCAGGCGCTCCGAGAGACCGGCGGGCTAGGGGGGTTCTCGGACGCGATTTACAGGCTGGCCGGTTACCTGGATCGCAACCCGAAGCTGACCCCCTGGGCCCTGGACTGGGGCATCAGCAAGAGCGTCCAGGTCATAACCCAGGGTCGGGTGAATCCCCAGGAGCTATACGGGTTTCAGGAGACACCAGGCCCTGATTTCCAACGACGCCTCTCGGAGGTGTTGGCCAATCCGAACAACATTTACCTGTTTCACGGCGCGGGAAGCGTGGTTTATCCGCGTTCCGAGGCGTTCCTGCAGGCCGTCCGGGCCGCTGGAAAGCAGGCTAAGGCGGAGCAGGCCTTCTTTTCCCGCAGCGGAGAGCTGATCTACGTGGCTATGTCGGCGCAATGATTGGGTTGATGTCCCGGAGTTCAACTCCGGGACATCAGGGTCTTTACTAGTTAAAGAAACTGGGGGGAGCGATGGTAAGGGGAAAGATCGTGCAGATCATCGGTCCGGTGGTAGACGCGGAGTTCCCGCCGGAGGGTCTGCCGGAGCTCTACGATGCAGTAGAGATAACGAAGCCAAATGGGGAAATCCTGGTGGCGGAGGTCCAGCAGCACCTGGGCAACAATTGGCTGCGCTGTGTGGCCATGTCCTCTACGGACGGCCTGAGACGTGGCGCGGAGGCCATGGCCCCCGGCGGGCCCATCACCGTGCCGGTGGGGCGGGGTTGTCTGGGCCGGCTGATGGACGTGGTGGGCAACCCCATCGACAACAAGGGGCCCATCGTTGCTGAGAAGCGTTATCCCATCCACCGGCCGGCTCCACCCTTCGAGGACCAGGAGACCGAGACCCGGGTGTTCGAGACCGGGCTCAAGGTCATCGACTTGGTGGCGCCTTTCACCAAGGGTGGCAAGACCGGCGTCTTTGGCGGCGCCGGCGTGGGCAAGACGGTCATCATCCAGGAACTCATACGCAACATCGCCGCGGAGCACGGCGGCTTTTCCGTCTTCGGGGGGGTGGGCGAGCGGTCCCGGGAGGGCAACGATCTCTACCATGAGATGCAGGTCTCCGGCGTCATCGATAAGACCGTCCTGGTCTTCGGCCAGATGAACGAGCCCCCCGGCGCCCGTTTGCGGGTGGGCCTCACCGGGCTCACCATCGCCGAGTACTTCCGGGACGAGGAGGGCCAGGACCTCCTGCTCTTCATCGACAACATCTTCCGTTTCGTCCAGGCCGGCTCCGAGGTATCGGCCCTCCTGGGCCGCATGCCTTCCGCCGTGGGCTACCAACCCGTCCTGGCCACGGAGATGGGCGAGCTCCAGGAGCGCATCACCTCCACCAAGCGCGGTTCCATCACCTCGGTCCAGGCCATCTATGTGCCCGCCGACGATATCACCGACCCTGCGCCGGCCACCACCTTCGCCCACCTGGACGCCACCATCACCCTGGAGCGGGCACTGACCGAACAGGGATTGTACCCCGCCGTGGACCCCCTGGCCAGCACCTCGCGCATCCTTGACCCCCGCATCGTAGGCGAGGAGCACTATACCGTGGCCCGCAGCGTCCAGAAGGTATTGCAGCGCTACAAAGATCTACAGGACATCATCGCCATCCTGGGCATCGACGAGCTCTCCGAGGACGACAAGCTCACCGTGGCCCGGGCCCGCAAGATCCAGCGCTTTCTGTCTCAGCCCATGTTCGTGGCCGAGGTCTTCACCGGCACCCCTGGCCGGTACGTGCCGATCAAGGAGACCGTCCGGGGCTTTAAAGAGATACTGGAGGGACAGCACGACGCCTTGCCCGAGCAGGCATTCTACATGGTGGGGACCATCGACGATGCCCTGGCCAAGGCCGAGCGGCTCAAGGCGTAAACCTCCCGAAGGCGGATGTCCGGGGCAGCAGGCGATTTCTTTACTATACAGGAATGATCGATGCTCACCATTCGGTTTGAACTGGTCACCGGGGAGCGCCTGGTGTATTCCGACGACGTGGACATGGTCATCGCCCCGGGCACCGAGGGCGAACTGGGCATCCTGCCCCGGCATACCCCCCTGCTCACCGGCCTGCAGCCAGGGGAGCTGCGGCTGAAAAAGGGGGCTCTGGAGATATCCCT
The DNA here is from genome assembly GCA_040754915.1 of Chloroflexota bacterium. GTDB lineage: Bacteria > Chloroflexota > DTOL01 > DTOL01 > JACQYG01 > JACQYG01. The sequence goes on from JBFMCB010000016.1 coordinate 8,568, forward strand.
GGTCATCACTGGCGGGTTCATGGAGGTGCTGCCGGACAAGGTTACCGTCCTGGCCGATGCGGCGGAGCGAGCTGAGGAGATCGACATCGCCCGGGCGGAGGCGGCCCGACAACGGGCACTGGAGAGGCTACAACAACGGGCCGGGGATGTGGACCTAGCCAAGGCCCAGGCCTCGCTCCAGCGGGCCGTGGCGCGACTTAAGGTGGCCAGGCGCAAGCGCCGACCTGGCGGCACGGTGAGGCAGGAATTAGGAGAATAAACTCGAGGGCCGCTCCCCCGGTCCCGGGTGGAGGAATCAAAACATGAGTTGGTTCAACCGGCAGATCGGCATTGATCTGGGCACCGTGAACGTCCTGGTATACGTCAAGGGCAAAGGCATCGTCATCAACGAGCCCTCGGTGGTGGCCATCTCGGTGAATGATGGCAAGATCGTGGCCATCGGGAACGAGGCCCGGCAGATGCTGGGTCGAACGCCAGAGAGCATCGAGGTGAGCCGTCCCATGCAGGATGGGGTCATCGCCGATTACGTGGTCACCGAGGCCATGCTGCGCTATTTCATCAATAAGGTATCCGGGTGGTTGCCACTGTTCGGCCCCGAGGTGATGATCACCGTTCCCACCGGCGTCACCAGCGTGGAGAGCCGGGCCGTCCACGACGCAGCGATCCAGGCCGGGGCCAAGGCGGCCTATCTCATCCCCGAGCCCCTGGCGGCGGCCATTGGCGCCCGGGTGCCGATCAGCGAGCCCAGCGGAAACATGGTCATCGACGTCGGCGGCGGCACCACCGAGGCGGCGGTGATCTCATTGAACGGCATTGTGGTCAGCGCCTCCACCCGGGTAGGCGGCAATAAGATCGACGATGCCATCGCCTCCTATATCAAGCGCAAGTACAATCTTATCGTGGGCGACCGCTCGGCCGAAGAGATCAAGATCGAGATCGGCAGCGCTATGCCCCTGGAGAAAGACCGGTCCATGGACGTGCGCGGCCGGGACCAGGTGGTCGGGCTCCCCAAGACCATCCGCGTCTCCTCCACCGAGGTGTGCGAGGCCATCACCGAGCCGCTGGCGGCCATCGTCAACACCTGCAAGTCGGTCTTAGAGAGGACTCCGCCAGAGCTGGCCTCCGACGTCATCGACAAAGGCCTGGTCATGACCGGCGGGGGCGCCCTCCTGCGCAACCTGGACAAGCTCCTGACTCGGGAGACCGGCGTGCCCTGCCATGTGGCCGACGAGCCCCTGAAATGCGTGGCCCTGGGCGCCGGCCTGGCCCTGGAGCGCTACGACGCCTTGCGCAAGCACCTGCCGGCCGTCTAGAGGCGCAGCCGAAAAGTAGAGCCCGCTGCCTGTGTCCCGGAGCGCAACTCCGGGACGAGCGCATTTCTAGATGGCCGATAGCCGATAGCAAATAGCAGAGCGCAGGCGGGGAGCCACCATCAGCTATTGGCTATCAGCCGCCATAAGCCATCGGCCATCAGCCATTAGCCGTCTCCGCGGTGGGGTCCTCGGCCGCATTTCTAGACACCGTTTGGGGTTGAGACACCAGGGCATTGGGGTCCCGACATTCGTACTCGATCTACCTGATTTCGTATTCCCCCAGTATCACCCGGTTCTCCTGGCCCTCCCCCATCACCCTGAGCCTCTCGCCGGTGGAGGGGAGATACATCCCCACCTCCAATCGGTATCGCCCCAGAGGGGCCTGGCGGGACATCACCAGGTCGTAGTCGTCCCGCAACACCTCGCCCTCCTCCCAGGAGGTGGTGGGGCGAGAACCCAAAAGCGGCTGGTTATCTTGCTGACCCCAAGGCCTGTCCATCACGTCGATAACGTGAGTGAACACAGTATAGTCTTTTAAGACCTTGCCCGTGGCCTGCCAGAAGAGTGCCAGCCGGATCGTTTTTCCCGCGGCGAATTCTCCCTCCAACCGGTATCCCAGGAGAACTATCCGGTCACCCCATCGGGCCAGGGGCGGCCGGCTCAGGTCCGGCAGGTCCTCCGGGTCGATGACCCTGGCCGAGAGATACGGATTAACCGCCACCACCGCCAGGGCGATCAAGAGGGCCTGGAAGGTGAAGTCCAGGCCAAACAGCCGAGCCTCCGTGCTCAGGACACTGCCGGCTACCACCGCCAGGGCCAGGGTACTGAAGGCCAGGAACTGCCAGGGGTAGCCAATCAATACCTTAAGGGACAATGCCCGCCAGAGGAGCTCCGACCCACCCAACATCAGGGCGCCGGAGATCACGGCCAGCCCCAGGAAGAATGCCACCTGCCTCTCTGCCCGCCATCGGCCCGCCTCGGTCTCCCCCTGAAAAGGAGAATACAGGTACCAAATTGCCAGGGCCAGTAAGCCCAGACCAACCGGCACGACCCCCAGTTGAAATGGCAAACTCTCCTGGCCGAAGGAGCCAGGGGTACCCAGGCCCCAGGCCGGGGAGAAAAGCTGGAAAAAATGAACGAAATGTCTGGCGTAGTCGCCGGCTGGAGCCAATGTAGACCAACCGGCCGAGGCGAAGAACGGCAAAGCCAGGACAAAGCCGGCGGCCACCGCAGCGGCCAGGCCGCCCGCCACAGCCCAAGCCTTGTCCCGGGAGGACTTTTCCCGGCCCCAGGCCAACCAAAGGCCATAAGCCAGGATCACTCCCCCGAAAAGCACCCCCAGCCCCAGGTGAGCCAAAAACAAAAGACAGGTCGAAAAGGCCAAGACAACGAGCCAGCGTCTCCGGCCGCTATCCAGGAGATTGACCGTAGCCCACAAAGCCAATGGCGCGAAGGTGTAGAACCAGGACTCCCCGAAGGCCCCTCGCCAGTAGATCTCCACGATCCGGTAGGGAGTGAAGAGGTAGACGACACTGGCCAACAGGGCCGCCCTCTCGCCGAAGAGCCGGCGCACGAACAGGTACAAGGTCCAGGCCGAGAGCACCAGGCTCAGGCCATAGACGAGTTTGATGGAGCTCATGCGGTCCACGCTGGCCCAACTGAACAACTGGGCCAGGTAGTAGGGAAACCTGGTCGGCTCTGGCGCCGGTAAGAAAGACGGTGCCCAGTCGAGTAGGCTCCGGCCAGCCCGCCAGGAGGAGTCCAGGTCCTGGAGGTCGTAGGCCGCCGCCAGCCCCGAGCGGGACTGCCAGGCGCCCCATTGGGTCAGGGGAGCCCAGGTGAACACAGAGATCAAGAACAGGATCAGGAGGTTCATTATCCCACCGCCGCGCCCGACTATGGAATGACAATTACGCTGGTCAGAAACAGCTTATCGTCGATCTTTGCTCCGGAGTCCCCAATGACCGCCAGGCGCTGCAAAGTGGCCGGATCGTAAAGGCCGACCAAGAGCCGGTATTCGCCCGGCGGAAGCTGACTTCCCAAGGGCAAGGTGAGCTGATCCTCCACTACCTCGCCCTCCATCCAGGCTGACGTAGGGTAGGCCCCTCCGGTGGGGGGTCGGTCCACCTGGGCCCGCAGGGAGCCAGCGGAGTCCACCAGGTGCACGAAGGCGGTGAAATCGGTGGACATGAACCGCCGGGCTTCCCAGTAGAGGATTAGCTGGATCTGATCGCCCGCCTTCGCCTGGAGTGAACCGATCCGGTATCCCAGGAGCGAGACCTGCTCGGAGAGGTTGGCGTTGACCTGGCTTGGGATGCTTTCTCGCGACACCTGGGCCTGGCCGACCTGTATCCCGGCCAATGTCAACTCGTCTCCCCCGCTGGCCAGGCCGAGCCGCTGGCCCGTATCCAGCCGATAGAGCCCCACTCGCACCAGATAACAGCCTGCGGGCATTTCCACCGGCAAAGATAGCGTGTGGCGATCGCGGACCATCTCCCCTTTGGCCCAGCGACTGGTGGGATACATCCCCTCCATGGGCTCGCCATCGCTCTGGGCCCAGGTCTTGCCCTCCCCGTCCACCACATGCACAAAGGCCTTATATCGTTCCAGAGGGGTCTGCTGGGCCTGCCACAGGATGGATAGTCGAAGCCTGTCACCACCTTGAAAGGTACGCGCGCGCTGCCAGAGCTCCCCGCCGGCCCCAGCGTCCTTCTCCAGGTCAAAGCCGCCGAGGGTCACCTCCTGGCCAAAGCCAATGGACAGCTCGCGCCAAAGAGGGGCCGGCCGGTAGAGCTGATATTTCCCGATCTCCCGGGCCAGGGCGTAGTTACGGTCGATCTCCGAGAGCACTTCTCGGGTGAAGCGCCGGTAACGGTCTGGGTTCTCCCGAGTGCCTTTCTCCAGGATCACCTGGGAGAAGCCTCGATTCCGCAGTTGGCCCAGCTCCCAGGACTGGTCCCAACGGCCGGTCTGGGCCAATTGGGTGTACTGGAAGGAAAAATAGGGCACTTCCTTACCGTTCACCGCCAGGAGCCCTACGTCTTCGGAGAGGATCATCCCCTCGTGGCTGGCAACGATTGGGGCCAGCTCCCGGTTGGCCTGGGCGTCCTCCCGCATCATCCTGGCGGCCACCGCCGGGGTGTGGAACATGGCCGCCGCTTGCAAGAGCAAAAGGGCCGGCAACGCCAGGGCCAGAGCAGGCCTTTTCGCTGCCATGTCCTCTAGCCTGGCCAGGGCCAGCCCGCTGGCCAGCGACAGCACAAACAGGGGCTCGAAGAAATAGTTCTCCCAGGCACCCACCTTCCCCGCCAGGCCCATGGTCAGGGGTCCGGTGACCAGATAGAGATCCCAGGTTGAAAGGCTTTTCCGTTGGATGAACTGCTGGATATCCGAGTCCAGCTTCCGGATCACCCCTATCGCTCCCGCCTCGGCCCGGGGATTCTTTACCAGTGAAGGTTCCCCTGTGGTGAGTTTCACCCACAGGTACCACAGGCCTAAGAGGGCCAGGACCGGGTGGGTCCGCAGGAAGTCCATCGCCTGGGCCGCCAGGAGGTCCAGGTAAAAGGGATTCACATTGGAGTAGATGAGCCCGAAGGCAAACCCTCCTCCGGTGCGAGCGTCCAGGTATAGGAAGAGACCACCGCCTACGGCCACGGTCAGCGCCGCCAGTTCCAGGGCCAGCCGGCGATTGACGAAGAAGAGGTAGGCCCAGGCGGCCAGGGGCGCCGCGAAATAGGACTGCTTGGTATACAGGCTCAAGTTGAACAGGAGAACTGAGAGAAAGCATAGCCTCGACCGGGGATACCTCCACACCACGTACACGCCTGCTACGCTAAAAAAGAGAGCCAGGAGGTCATTGCGAAATAGGGGAACCCAGTGATAGACATACCGAGAACCCAAAAAGAAGAGCGCGGCCAGGACGGCGGCCCGGCCCGAGCCTGACGCGCGGCCTATCACTAAGGCGGCCAGCCCGGCTGTGCCGAGCACCGCAGCCAGGACGAACAGGCGCCCGGTGACATAGGATACGCCGAAGACAGGAATGAGGAGGGCAGAGAGGGCCATCGACAGGGGAGGGTAATTGGCATAGACATAGGGATAGCCGTACATGCCTTTATAGATGTTCTGTCCCTGGTGGATCAGGTTGGCCTGATACAGCATGATCCCTTCGCCGTAGTCAAGCTGGTATGGGTAGAGGAGCCCCGACAGCCCGAGCCAGAGGGTGAAGGATAGATAGACGATCAGGATCAGGAAGGCCGCCGACCAGAGCAAGCGTTGGATATTGGAGGACATGGCCGCGATTCCACCGGATGAAGAAAAAACTCGAGCCGAGATTCGCTGCCCGCTACGATCCTGAATCCCGGCTCGGCCGCTGATTCACCTTAATGCCAACAGATAGGAAGATAAAACTGCTATACACCCCCAGTTTTCTGCACGAGTTCACCGGCCTATGCTCCGGAACCATGAGGCAGATCAGCCCATGGCGGACCTGACTTTGTCGTAGCAGGTGCTACAGTAGACCGGCCGGTTGTTTCTGGGCACGAACGGCACTGTGGCTACGGCACCGCACTCGGCACATACCACTTCGTGTGCCACGCGGGTCTCGCGCTGGCGCCGCTTGTTGGCCCGGCAGTCAGGACACCGCTGAGGCTGATTGAGCAAACCCTTTTCCTGGTAGAAAGCCTGCTCCCCGGAGGTCCACACGAAGGCGACCCCACAATCGCGGCACGTCAGGGTTTTGTCCACAAAGTCCACCTCTCCACCTCCTTTGGCGTCAGGGTTTTCGGTGTTTGTTTAGTTGTCTCTTGCGCCCGGCGCGACAATGCCGGGAGATGGAAGGCGTAGGCATTTGGTCTCAATCCGCTCCGCTGGCCCGAAAAGCCTGTCCCCCGCTCACGGCGCGAGTCCTAAACACGCACCATCGCCGCCAGTATATACAATAGTAGCGCAAAATGCAATACCGCTAAAGGTGGTTAGCCCAAGACCAGGCGGGTGCGGTGGAACGAAGCCGTGACATCGGCCCAGCCCAGGGCCGCCAGGACCTCCTCGGGCCGGCCGGCGGCCTGGCTGCCAGTGACCAGGCGCATGCCCAGGGTGGCCCGACCGGGGGACCACTTGTCCAGCCAGAGGTCGGCCACCAGCGGCCGCAGGTCGTAGGCACGCAACTGTCCATCACGCAGGCGCTCCCGCGGCAGGGTAGCACAAGATAGGAGCGCGGTGAGGCGCTCCGAGATGCGTGACGGGCCATCGGGGGCAATAGACTCTACACCCAAGGTTTCGAAGGTCACCTGGTACTCAGCGAAGCGCACCAGGGCTTGTAGCGCTGGGGCACTCAGCGCCACCTCCTCCACTCCCAACACGTCCACTCCCGAGGGAAGCTGGGGGACGACCGCCTGAAGGAAATAGCGAGGGGAGACGCGACGGGCGAGATAGACGTCCAGCAACTCCGCCTGGCTGGTGATGCCCACCGCCAGAGGGGCGGCAAAGGACAGCCGGGGATGGGGTGAGTAGCCGTGCGAATAGTATAGAGGCAGCCGAGCCCGGCGCAGAGCCCGCACCCAGAGCCTGGTCAGGTCCAGGTGGCCCAGGTACTTGACCTCCTCACCCCGAGAGAACGCGAGACGCAGCCTCTCTACCGCTGGCCCTAACATACCCCATACCTCGTCCGGGACCCACAGGAATAGCATCTCCCTTCCCGGCAATCCGGTGTGACCTCGCCTCGCCACGCCTTGCGGTATTCCTCCTGAAGCCATTCCCGGTCTACCCCCGCATCGATGTGATCCCAGGGCAGAGTCTCCTCCAGGTCTCGCTCCCGGTGGGCGTAGAACGCCCGGTCGATGCCCTCCTCCTCGAAAGCCTTCTGCCAGCTGCCGAGGTTGAACTGGTCGCTCCAGGCGTCGAAACGGGCCCCTAACCGCCAGGCCCGATGGATCGCTGGGCCCAGCCGCCGGTCACCCCGGGACAAGACCGCCTCCAGGAGGCTGGTCTGGGGGTCATGCCAGCTCAGGTGCACCCCCCGGTGGCGCAGGCCCCTTTGCAGGATGGAGAGCTTGGCCTCCAAGCTCTCCGGGTGGTCCTGGGCAGACCACTGAAAGGCCGTCTGAGCCTTAGGCACAAACGTAGCCACGCTCACGTTGACCTGAGCGCGACCGCCTTGCTCGCGCCGACCGATCTCGCGAACTTTCAAGACCAGGTCCACAATCCCCTGCACGTCCTCCTGCCTCTCCGTCGGGAGGCCCACCATGAAGTAGAGCTTCAGGGAATGCCAGCCTCGCCCGAAGGCCGCCTGGGCCGTGGCTGCCAGATCATCGGCGGTGACGTTCTTGTTGATCACGTCCCGGAGCCGCTGGGTGCCGGCCTCAGGGGCGAAGGTGAGCCCAGGCCGTTTGCCCTGGGAGAGCATCTCTGCCAGCCGGACGGAAAAGGCGTCTGTGCGTAGAGAAGGCAGAGAGATAGACAAAACATCTTCGCCGTAACGCCGGACCAAAGAGGAGACGATTTCCTCGATGTCACTGTGGTCGGTGGAGCTGAGCGAGACCAGGGCCACCTCGTCGTACCCAGTGTTAGCCAGGAGCTCCTCCACCGCGGACAGCACCTCTTCTTTGGACCTCTCGCGCACCGGGCGATAGATGGTCCCCGCCTGGCAGAAGCGGCAACCCCGGGTGCACCCGCGTTGGATCTCCACCATCGCCCGGTCGTGGACCGCCTCCACATAGGGCACTACCGGCCGGCTGAGGGCCCTAGGCAGGGTCGGCACGATGCGCTTGGTCACCACCGGCTTGGCCTCCGGGATCGTCGGCTCCACCGCTGCCACCGGCCCGTCGGCATTGTAGCTGACCCGATAGAACGAAGGCACGTATACGCCATCGATGTTCGCGGCCCGTCGCAGGTAGTCCTGGCGGTGGGGACGGCGTCGTCCCAAGGCCACCGGTCCCCGGCCATCATCCCCGTAGGCCCGGACCAGGTCCACCGCCACCTCCTCCCCCTCGCCGATGACAAACAGGTCAAAGAAATCGGCCAGGGGTTCGGGGTTATAGGTGCAGGTGCCGCCGGCGATGACCAGGGGGTCCTCGGGCCCCCGACGGGCGCTCAGGGGTGGTATACCAGCCAGATCCAACATCTCCAGGACGTTGGTATAATTAAGCTCGTAGGGCAGGGAGAATCCGATTATGTCAAAATCTCGCAGCGGGCGACGGGATTCCAGACTGAAGAGGGGCAACTTCCTCTGCCGCAGCAGGTTGGCCATGTCCACCCATGGAGCGTAGACCCGCTCGCACAGGACGCCGGAGACTCGATTAAGAAGGTCATAGAGTATCAAATGCCCCAGGCTGGACATGCCCACTTCGTATATATCGGGATAGGCCAGGGCAATATGCACCCGGGCCGCCTCCCAGTCCTGGTGTACGCTGTTCCATTCGTGGCCAGTGTAGCGGGCGGGCCTGGCAACCAGAGGAAGGATGGCGTCGAGACGGGGATCAGGGAGCATATTCGAGGGCCTGAATCACAGTGTCCCGGGAGACGATATCACGGCGGCGTCGGTGGACGGCAACGCTTTCCAGCAAGCCCTGGATCATCAGCATCGAAAGCAAGGAGCTGCCCCCCGCGCTTATAAAAGGCAGCGGCACCCCCGTCACCGGCAACAAACCGATGTTCATGCCGACATTGAGCCACACCTGAAAGAGAAGGAGCACCACCGCTCCCGAGGCCAAGAGCTGGCCAAAGCTGTCCGAAGCGCTGGTGGCTATGCGCACGCCACGCATTAGAACCACAATGAAAAGCGAGAATAGAAAGAGCGCGCCCACGAAGCCCAACTCCTCCGCCAGGACCGAGAAGATGAAATCCGTATGTTGGATGCGCAAAAAGTGCAACTGGCTCTGGGTACCCGAGCCCAGGCCCCGGCCGAACCAGCCTCCGGCGCCCACGCTGATCAGGGACTGGATGACGTTGTAACCATCGCCCAAGGGGTCAGCCTGAGGGTTCAAAAAGGTAAAGAGCCTTCGCTTCTGATAAGCCGAGAGAAGAAAGAACCAGACCAAAGGCGAGCTGAGCAGGCCGACCAGGCCGACGATGGTTATGTGACGGAGGCGAGCCCCGGCCACCACCGCCATTCCCAGCCATACCACCGCCAGGATCACCGCGGTGCCCAGGTCGGGTTCCCGGAAGATCAGGAGGATAGGTATGCCCACCAGGAGCAAAGAGCCAACCAGGTACACAAAGCGCCCAATTTGCTCCTGGTTTGCTGCCAGGAAACGGGCCAGGGCCACGATCAGGAGGAATTTGGCCAGCTCCGAGGGCTGCAGGGGGAAAAGCTTAAGATCGATCCAGCGCCTGGCCCCCAGGGTGGACTGTCCGACCAGGAGCACCAGTACCAGGAGGCCCAGATTGATCAGGTAAAATGGGTTTAAGAGGCCTTCGGCCATGGCCGCCAGGAAGTGACCGAGATCGAAACGCTCCCGGAGCCTGGGATGCGGCGAATACTGCTCGTGGTGCAGGATTAGCCCAGCGGCCTCGAACTCCTCTTCTCTGGCACCAGGAAAAAGCGCCCGGCCAGCCGGGCTAAAGCCCAGAATCCGATAATCCACTACCGCCACCAGGGTCATCAGCACCAGGCCTATGGCGGCGTAAACCACTTGCTTGGTGACCGGATTGTCCCAGAAGGCCCAGGCCTGGCCCGGTGGCAAGGTGGTGGCGCTGGAGATGAGCAGGAGCCCGTAGACAATCAGGCAGAGGGTAGTGAAAAGCAGGACGTAATCGAATTTCAGCCAGGGACTTTTCTCGGGAATCATGAAATGAGCAGCGAGCCTCTCACGCAACACCCCACCTAAACCCTAGCGGCTGCGGCGGATGGGAATGTTGGCCACCAGCTTATCGAACTTATCCCCTCTGGTTATCGTCACCTCCATCCCCGCCTGGTCGATGTCGATATGTTTGGATATGGCACCGATGAGCTCGCCTTTCAAGGTATCCAGGAGTTCGGGAGAAACCTTTATCCGATCGTGCACCAACACCAGCTTAAGCCTTTCCTTCGCCACTTGAGAGCTTTTGGTTTTGGTCCTGCCGAATAGTACGCCGAAGAGTTTCATGGCGCAAGCAGCCTCCCTGACTCTTAGTTGCGAGCCTTGAAGTCTATCGGTTTGGAGCGAACGAAGCCCCAAAGTCGCCCTAGAAGGCCGGGCCCGTCGCCAAACTCCGGAAATGGCACTTCGTCGCCCAGGAGACGACGGGCGATGTTCTGGAATGCCATCCCCGCCCTGGTCTTCCCGTTGAGGGCAACCGGCTCGCCTCGATTGGCGGATACCACGATCGAGTCATCCTCAGGAACAATCCCCAAGAGTTCGATGGCCAGGATCTCCAGCACGTCGGCGGTATCCATCATGTCTCCGCGTTTCACCATGCTGGGCTTCAGCCGGTTGATGACCAGCCGCGGAGACCTCTTCTCGGCTGACTCCAGGAGCCCAATGATGCGATCGGCATCCCTGACCGCCGACACCTCCGGCGTAGTGATGACGATGACTTGGTCTGCCGGGGCCACCGCGTTCTTGTAACCCTGCTCGATGCCGGCCGGCGAATCGATGAGCACAAAGTCGAAGTCCTCTCGGAGTTGATCGCATAACTTGATCATATCCTTAGGATCCACGGCGTTCTTGTCGCGGGTCTGGGCGGCGGGCAGCAGGTACAGCTCGGGCAGCCGCTTATCTTTGATCAGAGCCTGGCGCAGCCGGCACTGCCCCTCCACCACGTCCACCAGGTCATATACAATGCGGTTTTCCAGCCCCATCACCACGTCCAGGTTCCGTAACCCGATGTCCGCATCGACGACCGCCACCTTACATCCCCGTTGGGCCAGGGCGGTACCCAGGTTAGCGGTGGCCGTGGTCTTGCCCACGCCCCCCTTGCCCGAGGTGATCGTGATCACGTTGGCCATTCTATAGAACCTCCGGTGCGTAGAGTGATCGGAGAGCGACTCCGGCAATGGCGCCATGCCCTTCGGCTATCGCTTCGCGCGGTCCCAGGGCTCTACCACGATGGCCCCGTCGCGGATGCGGGCCATCTCTGGCCCCAAGGGGCGGCCCTCCTCCCGATCGGGAGGGCGTGCTACCAGGCCAGCCAGGCGCAACTGCGTCGGGGCCAGGTACAGCGCACACACTACAGCCTCCTGGTCGCCCATGCAGCCGGCGTGCACCACCCCTCGCAAGCTGCCCCACACCACCACGTCGCCGCCGGCCACAACCTCAGCGCCAGGGTTCAGGTCGCCCAGGACCACCACGTGGCCGGTATGCCGCTCGGCCGCCCCTGAACGGAGCGTACGGCGGATCAGGACGCCCTCATTATAGACCTCAGCCTGGGCACCCCTGGAATGAGCTGGCCCGGCCCGAGCGGGCGGTGGCGCGGCGTGGAGGCCGACGGCCCGGGCCGCCTGTCGGCTGACCTCGTCTTCGGACACAACCGAGTGCAGGACGATCCGGTTCCTGGACAGCACCTCTTGAAGCCTCTGCCAATCGCTCTCGCTCATGGCCCGGGGACCCACGTCCAGCACAACTCGGGCACCCTGGAAGAAGGACAACGCCTCCGTGAGCCTGCCGGTCAGTTCATTAGCCGCATCGCCCAAGGGCACCGCCGGGTCCAAGGCGATGGACAGCCCGTCTTTGGTTCCCTTGATGACCACGCTGGTATTGGACATTCAGGCCACCTATCATCAGTTCGTCCGGCAGTTGAACTGCCGGACGCCCGGGGCTGCAATACAATTGCGCCCCAGCAACGGAGAATCATCTTGCCTTGGACTCGAGCCTTAAGGCTTAAGTCCAAGCATTCGCCCCATGACAGTACTTAGTAATGCGGGCCGCTGGGCCACGGCTGCCGCCCTTCCGGTTCAAGGCGGGCCTTCGGGCAGGCCGAAATAATACTTCAAGATCCGCGCAGCAATGGGCACGGCTACCTTGGCACCATTACCGCCATCCTCCACAAACACCACCAGGGCGATTCTGGGGTTCTCCACCGGCGCAAAGGCCGCAAACCAGGCGTGGGCACGGTGGGCACCCTGGGCATCGGGTGCTCCGTACTCTGCGGTGCCGGTCTTGCCGGCAGCCGTCACTCCGGTGAGCCCCAGCCCTCTGGCCGTGCCGCGGCTCACGGCGGCGGTCATCCCCTCCCGGACGATCTCCAGGTTGGCCTTGCTGATTGGCAAGGTTCGGATCTTCTGTGGGGCAAAGGGCCGGATGATCTTCCCCTCGGAATCGGACACCTGGTAGACTACTTGAGGCTTGTAGAGCGTGCCCCCGTTGGCCACCGCGGCGGTGACGTTGGCCATCTGCAGCACCGACGACAGCAGATAACCCTGGCCGATGGACATATTGTACGTGTCTCCGGTGAGCCAGGGCTCCTTGTAAATGTTAAATGGCTGTGCCAGCTTCCATTTTTCATTGGGCACCAGCCCCGGGCTTTCCCCCGGCAGATCGATGCCGGTGGAGGCGCCCAGGCCAAAGTCGGAGGCGTATTTGCCCAGCCGGTTCACACCCAGACCTACGAAATCCTCAAACCCTCCACCTACAGCGTAGAAAAACACGTCGCACGAGTAGGCAATGGCGTCGACGATGGTCAAAGGGCCATGGCCAGAGCGCACGTAGCACCAGAACTTGTAGTTACTGGTGGGGTCGTATTTGTGGGGAATGACCAGCACGCCGTTGCAGGTGATGACGGTATCCTTTTTCACCACCCTATCCTGAAGGCCGGCGGAGGCGGTGACCATCTTAAAGGTGGAACCCGGTGGATATGCCGCGCCGACCGCCCGGTTGAATAGAGGCCGCATCGGGTCCTTGGTCAAGCGCTGGTAGTCCTCCTTGGAGATATCGCCAGAGAAAAGATTATTGTCGTAGCTCGGCAAGGAGACCATAGCCAGCACCTGGCCACTCTGAGGGTCCAGGGCCACCACTGCCCCGGCCTTGGAATTGGCCCCGCGCATTCCCTCCTCCAGGGCCCGGGTGATCTGTCGTTGCAGCTCCAGATCGATCGTCAAGGTGAGATTATCGCCGGGCCGAGGAGCCATCTGGTAGAGGAGCCGAACCTCCCGGCCCTGAGCGTCCACCTCCACCTGCTTTTTCCCCTTGCTGCCCCGGAGCTCCCTCTCGTAGGTGAGCTCCACGCCGGTCTTGCCCACCCGGTCGCTGGCGGAATAGCTTTCCCTCTCCTTTTCTAGCTCTTGCGGCGAGATGCGCGCCACGTAGCCGACGATGTGGGAGAGGAGCGCTCCCTCCACATACTGTCGCACCGGCTCGATGTCCACCCTGACTCCCGGCAGGGCCAGGCTTTGCTCCTCAATGAGGAAGGCAGTGTCCCGCTCCACATTAGTGCCGATGGTCACCGGCTCGTAGAGCCCGTTTTGGGCCTGCCCCTCCTCCACTGCCCTCTGGATCTCCGCCGCCGACCGATGCAACAGGTTGCCCAATCGGGCGAACACCTGAGCTCGGGAAGGCCCGGGCTCTGGTGTCTTGCTCCTATTGTTGTTCCTGCCACTTTTCGGCAGGTCAGCCGGCAGTATCGAGACCGTGAAGCTAGGGACATTTCGGACCAATAGAATCCCCCGGCGGTCGTAAATGACCCCCCGGGGCGCCCGCGCCGAATATACCCGCAGGCGGTTCAGGTCGGCCTGATTACGGTACACCGCCCCCTGTACTACCTGTAGGAGCCAGAGCTGGGCGACCAGGATGACAAAAGCCAGTACGATCAGGGCCCGTAGGGCCAGAAATCTCCCTTTTCTGCTCTCCAGTGTCCCTTCCTCAGAGCTGATCAGTCCCATGACCGGACCTCGAAGCGCCTGGAACGTTCTTCCAGCCAGCGCAGGATGTAGTAGTTGAAGGGCACGGGCAGGGCGGAAAGTATGGCCCCCGGCAAGGCGACGTGCACCAGGGAAAACCCCAGGCTCAGGGGCCAGCCCAGTCCCTGGAGCCAGAGGGCCACCAGGGTGTCATAGGCCACCAGAGCGGGAAAGGTGGCCAGGGCCAGGACCAGCCAGCCAGGGCTCTTCAGGCCGGCCGCAACGTGGCCCCAGATCGCGCCCACGGCGGTCAAGGCAAAGGACGACACCCCCAGCGGCACGCCGGAGAGAAGGTCCAGCGCTAGGCCCCCAGCGAAGCCCCAGGTCGCCCCGGCCAGGGGGCCGTAAAGGAAGCCGAGAGACACCACCAAGGCGGCCACAAACTGCGGCTTGAGTCCCATCAGGGTCACCAGGGGAGCGGCCGCGGTTTGCAACTGCAGGGCGATGAGAAACAAGAGTGCCACCGGCAATGCGCCAGCTCCACGCCTCATGTCTATTCCAACCTGGCGGGGGCGAAATTACGAATAAGGGCCAGGGTCTCCAGGCGGCCTACGTTCACCGGCGGGGCGACCTCCGCCTCCTGAAAGAGCTCGACGTCCCTCTGCCTGACCTTGACCACCTTTCCTATCACCAGGCCCTTGGGAAATGCCCCTCCCAGCCCCGAGGTGATGACCAAATCGCCGACCGCGATGGCTTCGCCCTGGGGTATATAGCGCATGGTCAGTCGTCCTCCCTGCTGGCCGTACACCATCCCCACCGCCCGGGAGGATTGCACCATGGCGCCCACCGAGCTGGAGGGGCTTGTGACCAGGAGAACCTTGGCGGAATTGCTGCCGGCCAGGATCACCCGCCCTAGCAAGCCCTCTGGGCTCACCGCCACCATTCCCTCCTTCACACCATCGGCGGCGCCCTTGTTGATGATCAGAAAGTCCAGCAGGTTGGAGGGGTCGCGGCTTATGATCTGCGCCGGCAGAGTGTCAAAGACCGGGTTGGCCTCTTTGAAACCCAATTGTTCCCGGAGGTCCCGGTTCTCAATCTGAGCCTCCTGGGCGGCGATCGCCTTAGCCCGTAGCTCCGCGTTCTCCTGCCGTAGCCTCTGGTTCTCCTCTCGCAATGAGCCCAGTTCCTGAAAAGCCCGCCCGGCCTCCAGCACCCGGTAGGCGAGGCTGCTGGTGACTTCGGCAACCGGCGTGGAGAACTGTAGAAGAAAACCCTCCACCGGCCGGAGATGACCGCTCTGATGGAGGGCGATGCTTAGAACGCTGATCCCCAGGAGGAATAGGACCAGATAGTAAGATCGATTGCGTAAACCAGCCAAAGGGAGCTCCCACCAGCAACGCCGCCTAGAAATGCGGCCGAGAACCCCACCGCCGAGATGTTCTAAGTCGTGTCAAGGGTTTGAGAACGCGGAGCTCGCAGAGATCTCAATAATTTCTCAGCGGTCTTAGCGGTAAAAACGGCTTTTCGGCTGCGCTTCTAGAGATGTGGCCCCTGGTCCAGGTATCCAGGGCCGGTTGGCGGACTCAAGCCAGCCTGAGAGGCTTCTTGTGCTGGTCAGATACCAGGACCTTTTTGAGTGTATCCAGCTCTTCCAGGACCCGCCCGGTCCCACGCACCACGCAGGTCATGGGGTCGTCCGCCACGTAGACCCGCATCTTGGTCTCGTATGAGAGACGTCGATCTATTCCGGAAAGCAGGGCACCGCCTCCGGCCAGGGCGATGCCGTGGACCATGAGATCTGACACCAGCTCCGGTGGCGTCTGCTCCAGGGTGGTTTTCACCGCCTCCACGATCATGCCCACGGAGCCGGAGAGCGCCTCCCGCAACTCGATGCTGGACACCTCCACCTCCCTAGGCAGCCCGGTAACCAGATCACGGCCTCGCAGCGCCACCCGTTTTTCCTCGTTCATCGGGAAGGCCGAGCCCGCCTCCCACTTGACCTCCTCGGCGGTGCGTTCGCCGATCAGAAGATTGTGCTTCTGGCGAGCAAATTGAATCATCTCCTGGTCCATCTCGTCACCAGCCACCCGCAGAGAGCGGCTCACCACTATGCCTCCCAGCGAGATGACCGCCGCCTCGGTGGTGCCACCCCCGATGTCCACGACCATGCTGCCGGTGGGCTCGGTGACCGGCAGCCCCGCGCCGATAGCGGCGGCCATGGGTTGCTCGATGAGATAAGCCTCCCGGGCACCGGCGTTGATGGCGGCGTCGTGCACCGCACGCTTCTCCACCTCAGTGACCCCCGAGGGGATCCCGATGACCACCCGAGGGCGAGGTATCAGGGCAAACTGGTCATGCACCTTACCGATAAAGTAATGAAGCATCTGCTCGGTGATCTCGAAGTCGGAGATCACACCATCCTTCAGAGGTCGGATGGCCACGATGTTGCCGGGGGTCCGGCCTACCATGCGCTTGGCCTCGGTGCCTATGGCCAGTACCTTCTTGCTCTTCTTTTCTATGGCCACCACCGAGGGTTCGCAGATCACAATGCCCTGGTGGCGCACCATCAGGAGCGTAGTTGCCGTGCCCAGATCCACGCCGATATCACGACTGAAAAGCCCGAGGATCGCGTTGATTGGGCTCAGCAACTCACGGTCCTCCTGAGTGACGCGGTCAACATATGAGCTCCACCTGTCAAACCAGGTTTAACGAACAACATCCCACGCCCAGTCTAAGCCTCTTCCTCAGCTTTGGCCTCTTTACCGGTAGGCACCACCTCTGCCTCGGCTGGAGCCACCTCCACCGCCTCCTCGATCTCCTCCTTCTCGGGCGGTAGCACTTTGGCCACCAGCTCTTCAGGCTCCGTGAGCACCTCCACACCAGGGCTGACTTTCAGGTCTCGGACGTGGATGGCATCGCCGATGGCCTCGAGCCCGGAAACGTCTACCGTGATGCGTTGGATGAGGTCTTTGGGCAGACAGGCGATCTCCACGGCGTCGATGTTATGGAAGACCACGCCGCCCTGTTCCGCCACCCCCGGCGCCTCGCCCTCGAAAACCAGGGGGACGCTCAGGCGGATCTTCTCGGTCATCGCCACCTGGTAGAAGTCCACGTGCAAGATGGCGTCCGAGGTCGCATCCCGCTGCGCTCTCCGGGCCAGGACCATCCGGGGCTCGGCCTCCGTTGTCACCTTGATCGAAATGAGGGCATTGGTTCCTGCCAAGGAAATAGCTCTCTGTAAGACCCTGGCCTCCACCTGGATAGCTCGCGAGGTGATATTATGCCCGAATATGTTGGCGGGGATGATCCCTTTGCGTCGCAGGAACCGCACCTTCTTGCCGGTAACCGAGCGCGGTTCTGAGATCAGCTCCACTTGTGCCATGAAACCCTCCTAAGGATACCTGAAATTGCGTCATGCCATTCTACCTTATAACACATTTCCTGTCAAATCTAAGATGTGCGGGGGGTGTTGAACGAAGATCAATGTTCCCTGTGGGACAAGTTGGCAACTTGTCCTACGGACCTCAGCCCTCCCCGGGGACGGGGAGGGCGGGGTGGGGCCACTTTGGGGCTGGGAGTGCAGCCTTAAGGCTGCAGCCCAGTTCTCGCGTCAACACGTGCGGACTTCGTTCAACACCCTTGTGCAGCCCAGAGTTGAAAATCTCGCCAGCCTGGCTTATAATAGTCAAGGTGCGCGCCTGTAGCTCAGGGGGATAGAGCAGCTGCCTTCTAAGCAGCGGGTCGGAGGTTCGAGTCCTCTCAGGCGTGCCATTTTTTTCCTGCCCGGCAACAAGGGCCGGTTACGGCCGGGCAAGGGTCGGGCGGCGTTGATTGAAATCGCCTACGCCCTGTGTTATGATTCCCCGGAATACACTCTAGACGGAGAACGAGAATGCGCTATACCGTGTTCGGCCGGACCGGCCTGCGGGTCTCAGCCATCGGTTTCGGCGGCATCCCCATCCAGCGCCGGGGTTTTCAGGAGGCCATCGCCGTGGTCCGGCGCGCAGTAGACCTGGGCATGAACTACATCGACACCGCCGCCGCCTACACCGACAGCGAGGCCAAGATCGGGGCCGCTTTGCAGGGCCGGCGCCAGGAGGTGATCCTGGCCACCAAGACCCACGCCCGGACAAAAGACGAGGCCGCCGCCCACGTAGCCCAGAGCCTGACCGCCCTCTGGACCGATTACATCGAAGTGTACCAACTCCACAACGTCAGCGAGATGGATGATCTGGAGAAGCGCCTGGCCCCTGACGGTGCCTATGCCGCCCTGGCCGAGGCCCAGGCCGCGGGCAAGATCGGCCACATCGGCATCACCAGCCACAAGCCCGCCGTGGCCTGCCAGGCTCTCCGGACCGGCAAATTCGCCAGCGTGCTCATACCATTTAACCTGGTGGAGACAGAGGCGGCTCAGGAACTCCTGCCCCTGGCCCGGGAGCTAGGGGTGGCGTTCATTGACATGAAGCCCTTTTGCGGCGGGGCTTTCAGCAACGCCCGACTGGCCCTCAAGTACGTGCTCTCCGCCGGCGTCACGCTGACCGTCCCAGGCATGGCTACCGTGGAAGAGGTGGAGGAGAATGCTGCCCTGGGCGATGTCGAGCCCGTCCTGACCGCTGCCCAGCAAGAGGAGGTCCGGCGGGCAGCCGCGGAACTGGGCAAAACCTTCTGTCGTCGCTGCGATTACTGCCAGCCCTGCGCCCAGGAAATACCCATCTCCTCAGTGCTGTTTTCACCCTTCTCTATCAAGCGCTTTGGCCTGCAACTATGGGGGCTGGACCATTGGCGAGGCCTGTTGACCCAGGCGGAGGCCTGCACCGAGTGCGGCGAGTGCCTCGCCAGGTGCCCCTACGGACTGGACATCCCCACCCTGATCAAGGAACGCGTCGCCTATCTGCGGGACGAACTGGCCCAGGCGTCCTGAACGGGACCAAGTTCAGGACCACTTTGCCTTTCGCCATTGGCTCAAGAGCCAATGCTCACGTTATGTCGAGCTAAACGGCTATGACCTTGTTGGCCCGCGTCAGGGCCTCCACGATGCCCTGCATATCTCCCACGCGGCCCACGGCCAGCCTATCTTTTAAGTCAAAATGTTCCACACAGGTGCCACAGCAAACGATGTCGGCCCCTTTCTGCTCCATGGCCTGCAGGAGCGGCACGGCTGGCGAGCCCTGGGCCGCCAGCTTCACACCGGTGTTGTAGCATAGCACCTCCTCCGGCACCTCGTCCAGGAAGGCCACCGTTCGCAAGAACTTCTCCATAAGGATAGCCCCCAGCCGGTCGTCTCCTCGGCCCAACGTCTCCGAGTCCAGGGCCAGGACCACGCGCTTATTACCGTTGCCCACAAAATACCTCCTCCAAAATTCAGCCAGCCGCAACTGCGGTCGGCCTTGTTCTGTAAAGACTTCCAGCGACTTATCTCGCCCGGCTCACCTGGCCCAGGGTGATCCCCTCGCGCCACAGGTAGAAGAAGCCCAGGAGCGTCACCGGAAGGAGCAGTGCCGCGTGGAGCACCAGGGTGTAGCTGGCGGCCAGGCTTTTTTCAACGCCAAAAAGCGTTAAGACCGCGATGGCCGGCAGGTCAAAGGTGCCCACGTACCCTGGCGACGAGGGCACCAGCGTCCCCAGGTTGGCCACTGCCGTGGTCAGCAGCAAGACGTAGAAGGGCTGGACAAAGGGGAAGCTGAACATCAAGAGATAGTACATCGAGCCCTCGCAGAGCCAGGCCAAGAGAGATGTGGAGAAGACTGCTGCCACCCCTCCTGGGCTCTGGAGTACAGCGAAGCCCTCCAAAAAAGACGCGAAGAGCCCTTTGGCCCGCTGGCCCAAGGTCCCCGGCAGGTAGCGGGTGAACATGCCAAACAAAGAGACGGTCAATCTCCGGGAGGAGGCCACCACGAAGGAGACCGCCAGGAAGCCCAGGAACAGCGCCGCCGCCAGCCTCATGATCCGCTGGAGCCAGGGCTCCAGGGGAATGAAGGCCGAGATAGTCACCATGAAAGCAAGCATGATCAGCCCGTCGAAGACCCTCTCCACCACAATGGTAGCCAGGATCGCCGTCTTGCTCACCCTCTCCTTTTCCCCCAGCACATAGGCCCGTACCAGCTCACCCATGCGAACCGGCAGGATGTCGTTGGCCATGTAGCCGATGACCACCACCGGAAAGAGGCGAGATGGACTGGTCTCCTTTATGGGCCGAAGTAGATAGCGCCACCTGGCCGCCCGCACCCAGACACCCACGAAGTACACGACTACTGCCGGCAGCAGGAAGAAGTAGTTGGCCCTCTGGATGGCACCCCAGGTGGAGGCCAGATCTACCTGGCGAAAGGCCAGGTAGAGGAAGGCCAGGCTCACCACGAGCCCTAGCCAGAACCGCCACTTGCGGAACATTCCCACTCTCCCATCCTGGTGAGCCTCCCGAAGGACAAATTCTCCCGCCCCAGGAAGAATAGCCCTATCCCCTTCACCAGCACGTACCACGTGAAATGGCAGGCCATCGCCAGGGCCATACTCTCTGTTTGGCTAACCCTTTCAACCGTCTGTGTGCCTCCTGCCACAGGCTGTCATTGCGAGCGTAGCGAAGCAATCTCATCCTCATCGCATCTGGGGATTGCTTCGTCCCTTCGGCTCCTGCTCAGAAACTCCACTGTCATTGCTTCGTCGGCAAAAACTGCCTCCTCGCAATGACAGGGGAGCGTTTCTGT
>JBFMCB010000017.1:0-28761 GCA_040754915.1 Chloroflexota bacterium
CACAGCGCTATGCCGTCCGTCAAGTGTCGTCCAAGCCGAGGCGGGTATGGCGCACCCTGCACGACCCGCGTGAGTTGCACACCATATGCGAATCTTAAGGTTCAAACCCTTGACACGACTTAGAACACCTCCGCGGTGGGGTTCTCGGCCGCATTTCTAGGTGGTCAAGTGCCGTAGCTGGCCGGGCAGCCCAGCGCTGGCTAATACAGAAGGTAGTCCTCGAGTATATGAGGATTTGCGAGAAAGCGAGAGCCTCGTGCCAGACATAGTAGGTGTTCGGTTCAAGCGAGCGGGGCGGATCTACTACTTTGACCCCGCGGGTTTGGATCTAAAGATCGACGACTTCGTGGTAGTGGAGACCTCCCGGGGAACGGAGGTGGGGCGCGTGGTCATCGCGCCCAAGCAGGTGCAGGAAAGCGAGATAAGCGAGCCCCTCAAGCCGGTGATTCGCCGGGCGGAAAGCCAGGACTTGCACCAGCAACAGTTCTACAAGGCCAGGGAACGAGAGGCCCTGGAGAAATGCGAGCAAAGGGTCGCCCACTACCATCTGCCCATGAAGCTGGTGGGGGCCGAGTATAACTGCGATGGGAGCAGGCTTACCTTCTTCTTCACCGCCGAGGGGCGCGTGGACTTTCGAGAGCTGGTGAAAGACCTGGCGGGGATCTTCAAGACCCGCATTGAGCTCAGGCAGATCGGCGTCCGCGACGAGGCCAAGATCATCGGCGGCCTGGGCCGCTGCGGCCGCCAACTGTGTTGCTCCAGCTTTCTGGGCGATTTCGCCACAGTTTCCATTCGCATGGCCAAGGATCAGGACTTGCCCCTGAACCCCATGAAGATCTCTGGCATCTGCGGGAGGCTTTTGTGCTGCCTGGGATACGAAAATGAGCAGTATTGTGCCCTCAAGCAGGGGCTGCCAAGGCTGGGCGAGGAGATCGCCATCCCGACGGGCAAGGGCCTGGTGGTGGGCCTCAACGTCCTGAAGGAAACCATCATGGTAGAGCTGGAGAGCAAGGCCACCCTGGAGCTTTCGGCTGAACAGGTGCGCCTGGCTGCCGAAAAGGCAACTACGCCGCCCAAGACCAGGTTGAGCTCCGGCCGGGGCGCTGTACCCGCGGCCATAGCAGGTCACGGCCCCAAGACTCCCCGGTCCTAGGCCAGGTCCCTCCCTCTGGCCCGATCGGGACGCAGGAGAACGGCGATGATCGGTACCAGCTTCTCGGAAGTGGTGGTGGTGGGCGCTGCTAGCATTGACATCAAGGGCAAGGCACGCTCTGGGCTGGTACCGGCTACGTCGAACCCCGGTGAGATCAAGATCTCCATGGGCGGCGTGGCGCGAAATGTCGCCGAAAACCTGGCGCGCCTGGGGGTGCCCACCACCCTCTTGACCGCCGTGGGCGACGATGCCTTTGGGAGACAGATCGTGGAGCACACGGCCGCCCATGGTGTGGACATGAGCCACGTCCTCTTCAGCCGGGGCTTCCGCTCCGCTGCCTACCTGGCCGTGCTCAACGAGGCCGGATCTATGGCCGTGTCCATCGATGACATGCAGGTGGCCCAGGCGATCACGCCCCAGTACATATCGCAGCATCGGGACCTGATCAAACACGCCCGCATGGTGGTCTTGGACGCCAACCTGCCGGTCCCCACCCTCACCGCCATCCTCAAAGTGGCCCGCAAGGCCAACGTGCCGGTGTGCATCGACCCTGTCTCCATCGCCCTCTCCGCCCGGGTCAAACGTCGCCTGTGCGAGTATTCGATCGTCACCCCCAACGCCTCGGAGGCCGAGGTATTGTGCGGCATGAGGGTGCAAAGCGTATCCGAGGCCGCCCTGGCGGCGCAAAAGCTGGTGGCCTGTGGGCTGAAGATCGTCATCATCACCCTGGCCGAGGAAGGGCTCTTCTATGCTACGCCGAACGGCAGCGGCCACATCCCAGCCATCAAGTGCGAGGTGGTGGATGCCACCGGCGCCGGGGATGCCCTCACCGCGGGCGTGGTTTACGGATTGGTGAACGGCCTTCCGGTGGACGAGGCCATGCGCCTGGGGGTCTCGGCGGCCACCATCGCGCTGCTTTCTACTGAGACAGTGAGCCCGGAGATGAGCCTGGAGGCATTGTATCAAAGGATGGTGATATAAGTGAAGATCGCATTCTTTGTCTACGAGTACCCGCCCGCCGTGGTGGGGGGCCTGGGCACCTATGCCCAATACATCACCCGGGAATTGGTCCGCCAGGGGCATGACGTCACCGTGTTGGCCATGAACAAAGGAGACTTGAAGACTCGAGAGGTGCTCCAGGGGGTGGAGGTCCATCGCTCCATCGGCGTGGACGCCACCAACGTTTTTCCCTCCCTGGTCCTGGAGGAACTGCGCTACTGGGGGTCGTTCTTCAACGATATCTTTGTCTACAACATCCTGTCGGCCAGCAAATTCATCAACCAACTGATTAACCGGGAGGAGATGCGTTTCGATGTGGTGGCCGTCCACGACTGGCTCTCCGCCATCGCCGGGCTCGTGGTCGACAACCAGACCAACCTGCCGGTGGTCTTTCACGTCCATTCCACTGAGTGGGGCCGCCGGGCTGACGGCGGTTCCCCCACCGTGCTGCACCTGGAATGGGAGATGCAGCTCAAGGCCGACCGGGTGGTCACGGTCAGCCAGGCCATGCGCGATGACCTGGTGCGCCACAACTGGCAGGGCTCGAAGATCAGCGTAGTATGGAACGGGGTTGACCCTCAGGTGTACGACCCGGACCGGGTGTCTCGAGAAGAGGTAGATGGGCTGCGCCAGGGCTACGGCATCGCCCCCGACGAGATCATGCTCTTGTTCGTGGGCCGCCTGACCTGGGTGAAAGGCGTGCGGAACCTGGTCCAGGCCCTCCCCGAGGTGCTCCGGGACTACCCGAAGGTCAAACTGGTGATCCTGGGGAAGGGCGAGGAGCAACGCGACATCAGCGAGCTGGCCTCACGCCTGGGCATCTCCGACCGCGTCATCACCCGCTACGAGTTCGTCTCCGAGGCCGAGCGCATCACCCACTACGCTGCCTCAGACCTTTGCGTCTTCCCCTCGGTGTACGAGCCCTTCGGCATCGTTTCCCTGGAGGCCATGTCCCTCGGCAAGCCCTTGATCGTGGGGGCGAATGGCGTAGTGGGATTCCGCGAGCAGGTGGTGCCCTCGGGCGTGGACCAAAACGGCCTGCACGTGGATGGGAACTCGCCCATGGACATCGCCTGGGGCATCAAGACCGCCCTGAAGGATAGCGAGCTGCTCCGGGTATGGGGGATCAAGGGACGCGAACGAGTGCAAAAGCTCTTCACCTGGGAGCAGGCGGCCAAACAGACCGCCAACCTTTACCAGGAGGTGTCTGAGAAAAAACGCTCCGGCAACCCTTGACAAGCTTGAAAAGCAGCCTTATAATTAAAATGTAGCCCTTTTCATATCGCCGGAACCCCGCGTAGCGATTTGACCTCCGATTCATCTACTCCCACCGGGATAGATGAACGTTACGGTGCGGGGAGTAATTCCTGCGCCCGCCATTGCGCAAAGGAGGCCGCCTGTTCTCAGGTTGGCCTCTTTTTTATTTGGACAATGCCGAAAACCAGGACCCCAAGGCCAGAGATCTGAATCCATTCAAAGGAGGTGGTAGGTCTCCAAATAGCAAAGGTCTGGGCGATGTACTGGCCAGCAAACTCCACCGAAAGTGAGGTAACTCGAAGATGAGCAAGATCCTGCGCGTTAACATGACCGAGCGCACTGCCAGGCTCGAGGACGTTCCGGCGAAGTACAAGGACATGGGCGGGCGCTGGCTCACCTCCAGCATCGTTTGCGACGAAGTGGACCCGTTGTGCCATCCCCTGGGGCCCACCAACAAGGTGGTCATCGCCACGGGCATTGTCACCGGCACCGCCGCCCCCACATCGGCCCGCGTCTCGGTGGGCGGTAAGTCCCCCTTGACCGGCGGCATCAAGGAGACCAACGCCGGCTCCCGTTTCCCCTATCAACTGGCCCGGATGGGCATCAAGGCCATCGTGGTGGAGGGGCAGCCAAAGGAAAAGGGCAAGTTCTGGGTGCTCAAGGTCACCGTGGATGGTGCCGAGTTTGAGCCCGCCGACCCGTGGGTTGGCAAAGGCCTCTACGAGGCCGTTCCCTCCGTCTACAAGAAGTACGGCGAGAAGGTTGGCCTCATGGCCATTGGAGTGGCCGGGGAGATGCTCATGGCCAACGCCGGCGTCTGCTTTAACGACCAGGAGGGGCGGCCCAGCCGCTACTCCGGCCGGGGAGGGATGGGGGCAGTCCTGGGCTCCAAGGGCCTCAAGTTCATCGTGTTGGACGAGACCGGCGGCCCAGGCGTTGCCATCGCCAACAAGGAGCTCTTCGATCGTGGCCGCGAGAAGCTGGTGGAGGCCCTGCGCACCCACGCCATCACCAAGCCCGGCGGGGCACTGAATACCTACGGCACCGCGGTGCTGATCAACATCATGAACGAGGCCGGGGGCTTGCCCACCCGCAACTTCCGGGAGGGGCGCTTCGAGGGTGCGGCCAAGATCTCCGGCGAGGCCATAAACGAGGGCACCAAGGTGCGCGGCGGCGCTGGGACAGTGGGCCACGGGTGCAGCCCCGGCTGCATCATCAAGTGCTCCAACATCTGGCCCAAACCCGACGGCACCGAGCACGTCTCCTGCCAGGAGTATGAGTCCGTCTGGGCCTTCGGGGCCGACTGCGGCATCGACGATCTGGACGCCACCGGCGAGCTGATCCGCCTCTGCAACGACTACGGCCTGGATACCATCGAGGCCGGCGGCACCATCGCCGTGGCCATGGAGGGTGGCCTGGCCGCCTTCGGCGATAGCAAGAAGGCCATCGAGCTCATGCACGAGATCGGCAAGGGCACGCCCCTGGGCCGCATCCTGGGCCAGGGAGCGGCCTTCACCGGGAAGGCCCTAGGTGTGGTACGGGTGCCGGCGGTCAAGGGGCAGAACATGCCCGCCTACGAGCCTCGCGCGGTGAAGGGCATCGGCGTTACCTATGCCACCAGCACCATGGGTGCCGACCACACCTCCGGCTACACCATCGCCCCGGAGATCCTGGGCGTCAGCGGCAAGGTGGACCCCTTCAGCGTGACCAAGGCCGAGCTTTCCCGCAACTTCCAGGCCGCCACCGCCTTCCTGGACACCACCGGCCACTGCCTGTTCATCGCCTTTGCCATCCTGGACATCGCCTCCGGCTTCGAGGGCGTAGTGGAGGAGTGCAATGGGGTGTTGGGGATCAACTACTCCGGCGACGACTGGGTGAACGTGGGCAAGTCCATCATCAAGCTAGAGCGGCAGTTCAACGAGGCCGCAGGCTTCACCAGGGCCCACGACCGGGTGCCGGAGTTCATGAAGTACGAGAAGCTCCCGCCCCACAACCTCGTCTGGGATGTGCCGGACGAGGAGCTGGACCGGGTCTACCAGTTCTAGGCATGCGACTCTAGTTTCTCAACGCTTAGGTGCTTTTTCAGCCGGCGCAAAATAGTGTATAATGGATAGGCGTGGCTCCCAAGCCACGCCTATCCGGCTATGTTGGACCCTTCACCAGGGTGAGGCGGATCATGGTCGAGGTTCACCTATACGGCAAGTTGCGGCGCTATGCCGCGGAGAGCCAGGTCACCAAGCCCTCACTAGTATACCTCCAGCTCTCGGAAGGGATGGCCGTGAAGGATGCCCTGGACAAAATGCGTATACCACGTGAGGAGGTAGCGAACGTCTTCATCAATGGCCGGTACCGGCATCAGGCTCTGGATGTACCGCTCAGGGATGGAGACCGGCTGGGCCTCTTCCCCAGTAACATGGCGATGCTATACGTGTGAGGCAGGCCGGTGATCGAAGTGTGGCTCTACGGCAAGCTGCGCCGTCTGGCGCCGGAGAAGGGGGTCGCCGCAAACTCCATCGTCCAGGTTCCGACAAACGGGGACGAGACCATCCAGGACATCCTGGCTCATTTGGGCATCGCCCAGGAGGAGACCAGCAACATCTTCCAGAACGGCGAGCTTTCGGCCCTGGAGCGTCACGTTCAGGATGGCGATCGCCTGGGTGTGTTTCCCGATGATATGTCCTTGCTGTACAAGTGGTATTTCACCAAGAAGCGATAGAGGGTCACCCATGATCAAGGTCGAAGCCAGGCTTTTTGCCACTCTACGCCGTTACCGCCCGGAGGTCTCATTGAATGAGCCCATCGTGGTGGAGCTGGCCCAGGGCTCCACGGTGGAGCAGCTCTGGCAGACCCTGGGCATCCCCGAGGACGTGGTCAAGCAGACCTTCGTGAACGGCCTGCAGGCTGATCGCAGTACCACGTTACACGACGGCGATCGGGTGGGCATCTTCCCACCTATTGCTGGAGGCTGAGGAGATCGGGAGGCTCCGCCAGCGTTGTTGCTTTTCCTTCCGCTTGTGGTACAATACCCAGCGACAGCAACCCTGAACCCTAATCTGCGTATATAACTCGAGAGGAGCGCCGGGATGTCGGGCCTGGGCCGTTTGGCAGGCGCCATTTCCCTGGCAGTCGGAATTGTCATCTGTCTGGGCGGCGGCCTGTTCCTGGGCCTGGGTGCCCTGTCCCATAAAGCTGATAGCCCGGCCATCGCCCTGGGCTTCTTCCTGTTGGTGGTCTTCCTGGTCCTGCCTTTCTGGGCCGCTGGCGGATATCTCTTCGTGAAAGGCCAGAGCGAGGCCCAGGAGGTCGAAGAGGTGGAACGCGAGAAGAAAATCCTAAACATGGTGCAGGCCCAGGGCCGGGCAGCCATCGCCGGTATCGCCCTGGAGATGAAGCTGAACCGCGAGCAGGTGACGGACTACATCTACGATCTGGTGGGCAAGGGCCTGTTCACCGGCTACATCGATTGGACGACCGGCACACTGTTCGCGAAAGAGGCGGCGGAGATGGGCACCAACAAGTGCCCCAACTGCGGCGCCGAGCGGGAGCTGGTGGGCAAGGGCATCGTCAAGTGCCAGTACTGTGGCGCAGAGCTATTCGTTTGATCGATTACGGTGACCGGCGTCTTGGAACCCCGATTTTTCGGACCGAGGAGGTGAAAACGTGGAAGATCTGAGGCAAAAGGTCTACGATGACCGCAACATCCTGAAGAAGCTGGGAGGCTATATCCCCGGCTGGTCCGGCTACCAGAACAAGGAGATGCGCCGGGATGCCGACAAGCTTCTTCGCCTATACCTGGCCCGGCAATTCGGCGACCAGCGCAACCGGCTGAACGAGATATCGGTGCAGTTGGCCTCCAGCGGCAACCTGAAGGCGGTGGGTGAGCTGGAGAGAGCTGCCATCAAGCTCCAAACCCTGGTGGACAGGCTCAAGACCGCCAGCTATGGTCACGCTGGCTTCTTCGACGCCCTGACCGTGCGGGAAGATGACCTGGACGCCATCTACAACTACGACAATAGCCTGGCCGACGGGGTCACTCTCTTGACCGATGCCCTGAGTGCCCTCTCCAGCGCCGTGGCGGCCAAGGAGGGGGTGGAGGCGGCGGTGACGGCGCTCATCGGCAATATCGACCAGGTCACCCTCACCTACAACGGGCGCCAGGACGTGATCTTAAAGGGCCCCTAGCGGCCGAGGCGCGGCGGTGGACCGGGCCGGACGATGGACCCCTCGCTCGCTCCGGTCCCGGCCGCCGACCGTGATTGGCAGTTTGTCTTGCGTTTTATTGCTAACAGGAGGTAACGATGGCCAAATTATTTCAGGTGATCGAGTTCTTCGACGAGACCGGTCAGGAGATGGTACACCGCAAGCCCGAGAGCGGCTCTGGCGAGTTCCGCCTGGGCGACCAACTGGTGGTCCAGGAGAGCCAGGCCGCGGTGATCTTCCGCGACGGCAAGGCCCTGGACACCTTCGGCCCGGGACGCCACACTCTGAGCACCGCCAACCTGCCGGTTTTGGTCACCCTCTTGGGGAAGCTTTTCGATGGGGTGAGCCCCTTCCGGGTGGCGGTGGTCTACGTCAACATGCGGGAATTCATCGACATGAAGTGGGGGACTCCCGAGCCCATCGTCTTCCGCGATAGCGACATCGGCATGGTGCGCCTGCGGGCCTTCGGCACCTTCTCTAGTCAGATCAGCGACCCGCAGCTCTTCGTGAACAAGGTCGTGGGCAGCCAGGGCCTCTACGAGACGGCCCAGATCGAGAGTTTCCTGAAGAGCATCCTGGTCACCAAGCTGGTGGATGCCATGGGCGAGAGCAAGAAGAGTGTCCTGGACCTGCCCACCAGCTACATCGAGATCGGCGGGGCGTCCCGGGCCCTGGCCCGGGATGACTTTGCGGCCCTGGGCATTGATCTAAAGACCTTCTACGTCTCCGCCATCACGCCCACCGAGGAGACGGCCAAGGCCATCGACGAGCGGGCGGCCATGGGCGCCATTGGCAACATGCAAGCCTACCTGCAATTCAAAGCGGCACGGGCCCTGGGCGACGCTGCCCTGGCGGGCGGCCCGGGGGTGGGCGGGCTGGCCCAGGCCGGCATGGGTCTAGGGGCCGGCGTTGGCATGGGCGCCATGATGGCGGGCATGATGGGCCAGGTCGTGCAGGCTGGGATGGCGGGAGCAGGTGCCCAGGTTACGGCTCCCGGAGCAGCGGCTCCAGGGGCGGCAGCACCGGCTGCCGCCGGAGCTGCCGCGGCCATGATGGCCTGTCCCTCGTGCCAGGCCCAGATACCGCAAGGCTCCAAGTTCTGCGCCAACTGTGGCGCCAGGATCGCGGGCCCCCTGAAGTGCTCTAACTGTGGCACCGAGCTGGCCCCCGGCTCCAAATTCTGCAATAACTGCGGGACAAAGGTGGGCTAGAGGGGAAGCTAGAGACTACAGGCAGGAAACCGAAGGCAGGTTGGGCCACCACCCAGCCTGCTTTTTTCTTTACTGTGCTGGTGGACTCGCTTTAGCGCCCACCAGTTGGACTGGGGCTCTCCCCGGCCCAACTGCGATCTATCTCGACTTGTCAACGATCAGGACTTGTGATAGTATGCGACTGGAGCAGGTGGACAACGGGATCGTGGGTGGGCGGAGGGTAGATCTGATAATCTACTGCCCAATAGAAAGGTGCACTGGCCCGGAGTGAGAAGGTTCCTGCGGTGGGGGTTCAACGGCATAGTGTTCGCGGCTATCCTACTGGTGAGCACCAGCTCGCCCCGGCCCTCTATCCTGGCCCAACTGTGGCCGACCCCCCTTCCCACCCCAACCCCGACCTCGTTACCTACCCCCACGGCCACGGCCACTGCTACATCAACGCCGACGGCCACCTCGACCCCCACGCTCAAGCCCACGCCCCGGCCTACTTTCACGCCCACACCGATCTACACGCCCACGCCCTCCCCAACACCCACCCCTTATGGCGGCTGGAACCCCGGCCAGTACCTGGTGGGTGCTCACTACTACACCTGGTTCGGCCACGACAACACCGACTGGGACCACTGGGCCGAGGGACACCCCAACACCCCTCTCCTGGGCGAGTACAGCTCCCGGGACCCCAAGGTCATCGCCCAGCAGGTGGACTGGGCCGTCGGCTCCGGGGTGGATTTCTTCGCCATGAGCTGGTGGGGGCCGGACAACTGGGCCACTAAATCCCTGGAGGAGTACGTGCTGAAATCCTCGGCGCTGGACAGGATGCGCTACTGCATCTTCGTGGAAGCCTGGGGGCCCAACGGCGGCCGCTTCGAGGTGACCAGCGGCCGCATCGACCTCTCCGACCCGGATAATCGGGAGAGGCTTTTCCGCGACTTTTACTACATGACCGGCAAGTATTTCGATGACCCGCGCTACCTGCACATCAATGGCCGCCCAGTGGTGATCGTGTACTTCGCCCGCCTCTACACCGGGGATTACGCCGGCGCCCTCCGGGAGCTTCGGCAGAGGATGAAGAACATCGGCATCGACCCTTATCTCATCGGCGACGTGGTGTACTGGCCGGATTACAATAGGCCCCCGGATCCCGAGCGGCTCAGGCTCTTCGACGCCATCACCGCCTACAGCATGTGGACCTCGCCCCTGTACCAGAACAAGGCCCCCCACCTGGATTTCAAGTTGTTCATCGACGACGTGATGAAGGTCTACACGGCAGATAAAGCCGCTGCTAACAAGTTGGGGGTAGCCTTCATCCCGGACGTCATGCCGGGCTTCGATTCCACCCACTCGCGCATACGCAGTCGCCGGGACCCGGTGCTCCGCCGCTCCCCGGCCAACTTTCGATATTTCATCGAGAACGCCAAGAAGCTGATCGACCCCAAGCTCCGGATGCTCTTCGTCACCACCTGGAACGAATGGAACGAGGGCAGTTACGTGGAGCCCAGCCGGGAGGAGGGCCTCCAGTATCTGGACGTGATCAAGGTCACTCTACGTTGACCAGGCTTTTATCTCAACCTGGTGGGCCGGACCGCGGTGGGGTTGTCGGCCGCATTTCTAGGGAGTAGAGGTCGGATCGGCCATCTACCTGGGCCCCCTTGGCCTGCTCGGTACTCCGGGATCCTCATTCTCTCCCCGAGCAACCGCTATTCCCTCTTCACCACCACCAGGGTGGCGTCGTCGGACTGCGGCGCTCCGGAGACGAAGGCGGCCACCGCGTCGTTGATGCGCTGGATTAAATCCCCGGCTGCCAGGCTGTGGTGGTCGCGTAGCACCTGGGTCAGTCGTTCCCGGCCGAAGCACTCGTCCCAGTTGTTCCAGGCCTCGGTGACGCCATCGGTATAGAGCACCAGGACGTCTCCCGGCTTCAGGCGGACCCGGCGTTCCTCCAAGACAACATCTTCGATGATCCCCAGGGCAATGCCCTTGCCCTCCAGGGCCTCTACCTGCCCGGTGCGCTCACGATATACCAGCGGCGGGTTGTGTCCCGCCAGGACGTAGTGCAGTTCGCCCGAGTGCAGGCTCAGGATGCCGTAGAACAGGGTCACGAACTGGCCGGATTTTGTGTCTTTCAGAACCCAGCGGTTGGCCCGGGCCAGGGCCTCGGAGGGCGAGAGGCCGGCGGTGACGTTGGCCCGGATCAGGCTCCGGGACAGGGCCATGAAGAGTGCGGCGGGCACCCCTTTATCAGAGACGTCGGCGATCAACAGCCCCAAAGATTTCCCGGGGAGGTCGATGAAATCGTAGAAGTCGCCGCTCACCTCCCACATACTCCTCCAGTCCGCGCAGATCTGCCACCCCGGCACCTCAGGGCACGTCTCGGGCAAGAGGCTGGCCTGGATGTCGTGGGCCAGACGCAGTTCGTTGGCGATGCGCTCTTTCTCCAGGGTCTCCTGGTACAGGCGGGCGTTCTCCAGCACGATGGCCACCTGGTTGGCAATGTTGCCCAGGAGCCTCAGGTGATCTTCACCGTAGGATCCCGGCTCCCGGCTGAAGATGGATATGGCGCCGATGACGTTCTGCCCGGCCACCAGGGGGACGTACAGCGCCGAACGCACCGAGGTATCGCCAACCCACCGGGGCTGGGCCGGCAGGGTGTCCTGCTCTTTCTGAAAGTCTCGTACCAATAGAGGCTGCCGGGTTTGCCGGACCCAGCCAATCATCCCCTTGCCGACCGGGGTGGGCAGGGAGAGGGCCGGCTGACGTACCCTGTTCTCCACCCACAACTTCAGCACGTAGTCGTCGCCATTGAAGAGACCCAGGTCGAAGTACGAGGTATCCATGATGCGGCTGACCTCGGCATAGATCAGCTCGCAGAGTTGCTCGGTATCCAATTGCGCCCGCACCAGGGCCTGGCCGAACTCGTTCAAGCCGGTGAGCTCCGCCACCCGCGTCCTCAGCTTCACCGCCGTCTCGGCGAAGAGGCGCACCACCAGGCTGGTGAGCACCAGGGCCACGGCGGTGAGGACAAACATGGCAAGCCCCAGCCCGCTGTAGGCGCTCACCAGGATCACCGACAGTGGCAGCGGGAGGAACTCCACCAGGAGCGACGGCCCGATAATGGCCTTGAGCCAGCCCAGGAGCCAGCCGGGTCCTCCCCGCAGAAGCTCCATGACTCCCCAACCGGCGTGGTCCAGGAGAAACCAGGCGATGTATAGCCCGGCCAGCGGGGGTACCAGCCCCAGGGACAGCGTCGAAAACCCCAGTTGCCCGCCCAGGGCCAGGTAGGCCCAGCCGCTCGAAAGACCCATGAGGCCTTTGAGCCCGCTGTCGAAGATAGGAACCTCCAGAAGCGTGCGGCTGGAAAAGCGGCGCCTCTCCAGTGCCACAGACTCTGCGTGCAGGAAGGCTCCCAGGGCTGCCACCCCGCCGCCTACTGCCGGCCCGAAGACGCAGATGGCGGCCACGTCCGCGATGCCCACCAGGCTGTGGGTGCCACCAGGCGTCACCCGGAAGCCGAAGCGCTTCACCAGAAAAGAGACGATAAGAAAGAGGGAGGCCGGCCAGAGGGCCCAGCCCAGGGAGAGGCCCACGGTATTGGCGGCCAGGATCGTCAGCCCCAGGAGGCCAAAGAGGTAGCTATACAGCCGCATGGCCCAGGGATACAGGTGATCCGAGGCGCTCTCTTGGAAAAGACTCTTGACGGCTTTGCTCGGGAAGCCGGTTGCCGGCTCATTTCTCTTGGCCACTCTTTGCCTCTTCTGTGTAGGAGCGCACCGCCTCCTCGCGCGTCTCGTAAATCTGAAACAGCATAACGAAGCCAGTGATCTTGAATACGTTCAAGACGTTAGCTCGCAGGGCCGAAAGCCTGAGGTCGCCTCCCAGTGAACGCGCCCTCTTCAGCCCCACCAGCAGGACCCTGAGGGCGCTGGATGAGACGTAGCTCACCTGGGCCAGGTCCACCACCACGTGAGGCGTCCCGGGGCCCAGCAGGGATTGCAGTTGCCGGTCCAGCCCGGGGGCAGAGGAGGCATCCAACCTCCCCTGGGGTTGTAACAGCGTGATCTCAGCGCTCACGGGCCTTGGTGCAGTGCTCATCGGCGTAGCCTCTTGGTCATGGTTAGCACGTTACCCTTTGTGCGATGGAAGCGGTAGCTGACCCTATCCATTAGCTGTCGCATGAGGAACATGCCCAGCCCCCCCTCTTTTCTAGACAGCAGTTCTCCGGTTAGATCGGGCGGCGGAACGGCCTGGGGGTCAAAGGCCCGGCCGTGATCGCGGATCGTCACCACGAGCTCGTCGTTTTTCTGGCAGCAAAAGAGCAGGATGGTGCCGTCGGCCCGCTCGTCGTAGGCATATTTGATCACGTTAGTGCAGGCCTCATCCACCGCCATTCGCACGGCGTAGGTGCTCCATTCGTCCAGCTTCAGGTCAGAGCACACCTGGCCCACGAAGTCGCTAACGCCCGCCAGTTGGTCATATGAACTGGTAACTCTCTTGCGATAGGTTTTGGCCATCCTGCACCTGGAAATCTCCAGTAGGTCAAGAAAAGGCCGCCCACCTGAGCTGGGGGCGGCCTTTAAGTCACCGGGCTCCCTAATAGCTCCCCACTGCGTCTATGGCCTGCTCGTAGATCTTGAACAGCGGGGTCAAGCCGGTGAGATCGAAGGTCTCTTTGATCCGGGGTTGAAGCCCCGCCAGCCGGAGGTCACCCCGATTGAAGCGCCGGACCTCCTTCAGGGTCTGCAGGAGGACCTTGAGGCCCGCCGTGGATATGTAGCTCACCTCACTCAGATCCAAGACCAGCCGAAAGCGGCCGGCCTCCAGGTGGGACTTCAGGGAGTCTTGCAACAAGGCCGCCGTATCGGCGTCCACCCGGCCGTTCACCGCGATCAGGTCCACACGTTTGAATCTCTTCTCAGCTATCTCCATTTAGCGTTTCTCCTCCTTAGTTAGCTCCAATTAGCTCCGCAAACTAGCTCTGGAAGGGATGAACCATGGGCCCGGGCTGCGCTGAAGGTGCTCCGGCGGGACCAGTTCGCCGGTAGCATGTGCTGCCTTGGCCCTGGCTAGCGTACCGAATAGACCTTAAAGTCGTCGAAGAGGGCGCTCACCTGGGGCTCGGCGAAGGTGCCGGCCAACAGACCTATGTCTCCACTGGAGAACGAGGCATCTTTGATGGTTGTCAAGAGGTGGTCGTTGGCATATACCTGCAACTGGCTTCCCCTGGCCTCCACCCGCAGGCGATTGGCCTTGGCGCCCTTGTTGACGTAGTCAGAGCTTGTCCACTTCTGCAAGGTCTCCCAGCCCTCGCTCCCCTGGCGCAGCAATTTGGATACCTGGTATTGGCCCAACGGTGATACCTGGAAAAGGTAAAACTCGTAGTCACTGGCCCGGCGAAAGATCAGGCCCATGCCGCTATTGTCGGGACCGCTCTCCTTCTGGACCGTCACCTCTGCGGCGAAATCAGAGAAGCTCTTCTTCAGATACGCCCATACCACCCAGTTGGTCTTCTTCACCAGGATCCGGTACTTGCCACCGACATAGCCCCGGTCGGCGGTGTCCGAGGATTCCTCGGTCCAGCCCGAGTTCTTATTGCTGAAATCGTCGGCCAAGAGCAGTGCGCCGGCCAGTGTAGGGGTAGGCGGCGGCACAGTTGGCCTCGGCGTGGCGGTGGGCTTCGGTGTCGGGGTGGTCGTCGGTAGGGGCGTGGCGGTGGGCGTGGGCTCGGCCAGGGCGATGAGCGCGCCTATCCCACCGAAGAAGAGGGTTGCCACCACCAATACCAGGCACGTCAGCACAATCAGGGCCGCGCCAATGCCGCCGAGGATAACCAGAGGGCTGGGGCCCTTCTTCGGTGCCTCCTCCGGCATAAAGACCGGCAACGCTCCCGGGAGCGGTGTGGGGCCGTGGATCCCAGCTTCGGCTCGGTTCAGGAGTGCCTGGGCACCCGGGTAGCTGGGGTCTTGCGCCAGGACCTGCCGGAGCAGTCCCACCGCGGTGTTCCACTGCTGGGCCCGGACGCTGTCCTGGGCCCGGGCGAACAGCGCCCCCAATTCCTGCTGCGGTTTTGGCATCAGCCTGGCCGCCGCCACCGTCGTCATGGTCTCCGCGCTGATCGCCGGCCTTTCCACCGGGATGGTGGTGGTCTGAACGATCTGCTCCAGCGCGGCGGCCATCTCCTCCGCCCGCTGGTAGCGATTGTCGGGGTTCTTGGCCAGAGCCTGGAGGATAACCTGCTCCACGGCCTCCGGTATGTCGGGGTTGATGCTGCGAGGTGGCGGCGGGAGGTCCTTGATATGGCGCAGCACCACGGCAATAGGGGTCTGGGCCTGGAAAGGGACCTGCCCCGTAACCATCTGATAGAGCATCACTCCCAACGAGTAGATGTCGGAGCGGCCGTCCACCGCCATCCCCTGGGCCTGCTCCGGCGACATGTACTCCGGGGTCCCCATACCCACTCCGGTGCGGGTCAGGGCGGAGGTGGCCTCGGAGACCTTGGCGATGCCGAAGTCCGACAGGAGCGGCCAGCCATCCTTGGTCAACAGGACGTTGGACGGCTTCACGTCCCGATGGATGATGCCCTGGCCGTGGGCATATCCCAGGGCAGAGGCGAGTTGGCTGGTGAGGCGGAGGGCCTGATCTATGGGAAGAGGGCCGGTAAGGCGGTCCTTGAGGGTGCCGCCCTCCACATACTCCATCACGATGTAGGTGACACCGACCTCCTCGCCGAAGTCGTATACGTCCAGGATATTGGGGTGTTTGAGCTTGGCCACGGCCCGGGCCTCCCGGGTGAACCTCTGGAGGAAGCCCTCCTGTTGCACGTACTGGGCCGGCAGGACCTTGATGGCCACGTAGCGGTCCAGGGAGATCTGGTAGGCCTTGAAGACGGTAGCCATGCCGCCCTGGCCGATGAGTTCCTTGATCTCGTACCGGCCCAGGGTTTTGCCCACGAGGTCATCCATGGTCAGACACCCCTAAACCGCATTTACCAAACGAAAAGCCCGGCCTCACCATGACCTCAGATGGCGAGCGCCGGCGCCTCCGGTTGACTACTTCCGCTATTAAGAATTATATCAGGTTTAGTAGCACGCTGCAATAAATGATCTGGCCGTGCGCTTCAAAGCAAGGGGTATCTACGATGCTCTATGGCCGCGTCGAAGAGGGCCATCACGTTCTCCGGCGGCACGTCGGGCTGGATATTGTGGACCTGACCAAATACGAATCCTCCGCCAGGAGCGAAAACGGCCATTCGCTGGCACACGTCTTCCCGGACCTCCTGGATGCTGCCATGTGGCAAGACCCATTGGGTGTCACCGCCTCCACCCCAAAAGGTCAGGTCGCTTCCGAATTCCTTCTTCAGTCGCTCTGGTTCCATGTTCCGGGCGGAGGTCTGCACCGGATTAAGGATATCCACACCGGCGTCGATGAACTCGGGGATGAAATCGTACACCGAGCCGCAACTGTGCAGGAAAACGTAGAGTGAGCTATGGTCCTTGACGTACCGGTACAGCCGTTGGTGACAGGGCTTGAGCAGTTGGCGGTAGGCCTCCGGTGAGATCAAGGGCCCTGTTTGCATGCCCAGGTCGTCGCCGAACTGGATGACCTGGATGTACTCGCCGACGGCTTCCAGGTAGCGCCTCAGGTTTTCAAGGTTTACCTCGGTGATCCTTTGCAGGAGAGCTGAGGCGAAGGCCTTGTTCCCGGCCAGGTCCAACATGCACTGTTCAAAGCCACGCAGGCTCTGAGCTGCCTCCAGGACATTCCCTCCAAAGGCGCCGACGATGGCGTACGGTGTTTCCTCATAGAGTTGACGGGCCCGCTCCCGGAGCCGTCCCAATAGCCCCACATCCAGCAGTTGCCAATCGTAGCTCTCAATGTCGGCCAGGGTTGATGCCTCGGCCAACGGGTGATATGTCTCGTCGAAATACCATCCGTGAGTGGGGCGCTGACGCACCAAGCGGCCCCTTGCGCGCAGGTACTGGGAGCCATCGGCGCCCGGCACGATGTCGCAGGCCACCGGTATCTTCGCCGGAGTGCCATCGGGCAGCCGGAAATCCTGCCAGGGTCCAAGCTGGTCCGCATCTAGGGCCACCACGTCCACGGCGAATCGCTCCAGCACGGCAGCATCTACCTCGGCCAGTTGTTGGCCCACGTCGTATACCCGGATCTCGCCCCCCGAGATGCCCAGATGCGCCATCAATCGGGCGTAGGCCACGGCGGTGATGCCGGTGGAACGCGTGGCACAGAAGTCGATGGGCACCATGTCCGGCTCGCCGTGCGCCAAGGCGGCCAAAACCCGTTGGCGGGAATTCAAATGCCACCTCCTGAGCCGTGTAGAGCTCCCTGAGCACGCGTAATCTACTACCCGCCGGGGGAATTGTCAAACCACTATGGTCAACGCCGCGCCAATCCTGTATAATGCGAGTAGAAAGGCCACACCAGGCGTCATGATCCGCGCTGATAGACAGGGAGACCAGGGCCGGACGAGCTGAGAGCGTCCTCTAGGTATCTAAGGGGTGTGTTAAATGGTGGATTGGGGAAAACTGCTTTTCGGGTTCATGCTGGTGGTGGTGGGTGGGATTTTGCTCCTGCCTGCCACCGGGCTCGTAGCCCTGGGAGCCTGGCAGGTCTGGTCCTACGTGGCCCTGGCCGTGGGCGCTGGCTTCTACCTGCCAGCCCTCCTTTGGCGAGGACAAGGCAGCCTCTCATGGCTATCGATGCCCGGCACTATCTTCCTGGTGAATGGCCTGGCCCTGCTCTATTCCTCTTATGTCGGGGCCAGGGCCTGGCTCTACCTGTGGACGTTGGAGCCGTTGGCGGTGGGATTCGGCTTCTACGCCATGTATCTCCTGGGTCGCCGCCATGGGGCCCTGTTCCTGGCCGGCAACATCATGACCCTCACCGGGCTGGTCCTTCTAGCGGCCTTCGCCAGCTTAGCCGCCACCGAGCCTGTAGCCCGGCTCCTGGGCCCCATCATCCTGGTGGGGCTGGGCCTCTGGGTGGTCTTAAAAGCCCTCCTGGGCGGAAGCAGGCCCAGGCTGGATAGAGGAGGTTAGCGTGCGATCGGCAGCGCTCTTCTGGGGATTGGTGCTGGTTGTATTGGGGCTGCTTCTCTTTCTGGGCAACCTGGGCGTGGCCTGGGCTCAGCCCGGCAGCCTCCTTGGCTGGGGTCTCACCGCCCTGGGGGCGTTCCTCCTCCTGAGTTCGCTTTTGAACGCCCGGCGCCGCTACCGCCTTTTCCCGAGCATCTGGTTCATCGGCACGGGCATCTATCTCCTGCTGGCCAACTACCGCCTCCTGGGCGATTTCGGCTTCGATGTGCTGTGGCCGGGCTTTCTCATCGCCTTCGGCCTGGCCTTCTACCCCTTGGCTTTCGTGGATCGGGACCCCGGCCCGGTCTTCCCGGGCACCGGAGCCGTGCTCATCGGTGCCCTGGTCCTGGCCTGGAACATGGGCTACATCCCCTACCAATGGGACGTGCTATGGCCGTCATTCTTCGTGATCCTGGGCCTGTGTTTCTTCGCCCTCTTCCTGGCCCGGCCGAGCTCGTGGGGGGTCTTGATACCGGCGGCGGTGAACCTGGGCATCGGTTTAGCCTCGTTCCTGGTGACCTTCAACCGGGTCTCGGAGAAGACCGGGCTATATCTCCTGAGCCTATGGCCCATACTCATCGTGCTGACTGGGCTGGCGCTGATCCTGGATGCTATTTTCGGCAGTAAGGGCCGGGAGGCCATCAGGTGAGCTGGAACGAAAGCTCTCGGCCAGCCTTGGGGCTGAAAAACGCCCCGGCTTGTGATATACTGGATGTAGGTGAACAGGATGTGGACGCGAGTACTGGCGCTGGCCGCGCTGTTGCTCGTAGTCTCGGGCTGCGGCGGGCCGGCTGAACCACCAAGACCCACCGCCATTTCCTTCACGCCATCCGCGCCCACCCCGACCCAGACCAGGGTCAAGGAAGACGAGGCGTTTGCCATGGCCAGGCAGCGCATGGTGGAGTCCCAGATCAAGGCCCGAGGGGTGACCGACAGCGACGTCCTGGCTGTCATGCGGAAGGTGCAACGGCACCTTTTCGTCCCCCCGGAGTTTCTGGACCAGGCCTACGCCGACCATCCCCTGCCCATTGGCGAGGGCCAGACCATCTCCCAGCCCTACATCGTGGCTCTGATGACCGAGTATCTCAAGCTGAAGCGCGGGGACAAGGTGCTGGAGATCGGCACGGGCTCGGGATACCAGGCCGCCATCCTGGCCGAGCTCACGGATCGGGTCTACACCGTGGAGATCATCCCCAGTCTGGGGAAAAAGGCGGAGGAGAGGCTGAAGTCCCTGGGCTACACCAACGTCCAGGTGAAGGTGGCCGATGGGTATTACGGGTGGGAAGAGCATGCCCCATACGATGCCATCATTGTTACCTGCGCGCCGGACCACGTCCCCCCGCCCCTGGTCCAACAGTTGAAAGATGGGGGGCGGATGGTGGTGCCCGTGGGCCCGCCCGGTGCATACCAGACCCTCAAACAAGTGGTCAAGATGGGCGACAAGGTGGTGTCCTACGATCTGGGCGGGGTGGTCTTCGTGCCCATGACCGGGACTCATTGACCGCCGCTGGTGGAGCGGGGCGGCTACAGTGGTGGCAAAAGGGATGGTTCAGGATGGAGACTAGACCCTACGCCGAATGCCGCGGGGAACGTTTTCCATCCCATTCCGTGGACCAGGTTGTGCTGGCCAGGGGATAGATTGCCACCAACCCCAACAGGTAGAAGAGCCCGGCGCTGACCTCCGTCCAGGAAAACCCCCAGGTGACATTGGCCATGGTGGCCAGGACCGAGGCCAATACTGAGGCGCAGCCATTGGCCGCCCAGGCCCAGGGGATCCACCCCGGGGCTAGAGCTTCGGTGACCTTTATCCCCAACGGAAAGGGCGCCCCCATGATAAACCCCAGGGGCAAGAGCAGCCCTACCGAGATCACCACCCTCAACGTCTGACCCTGGCCCAACAACCACGGACTAAGCCAGGACAACGCTTGCGGCAGGGCCACGGCCAAAAGACCCAACACTAAGAGCGCCGGCCTCAAAGCCTCCGGCCTTTTTCCTAGAACCAGGCTCCCCAGGCCCGAGGCCACCAGCAGGGCGAAAAGGACCCCGGCGATGGCGTAGACTGGCTGGCCCAGGTACAGGATGAACTGTTGCAACAACGGCATCTCGATGAACATAAAGCCAGCGCCCAACAGGAGAAAGTAGACTACCAGCCGCAATCCGCGGCCTGGACCTACCCCGGCCCGGGCGAGACGACCCTGGGCCAGGGCCAGCGGCAACAGGATTAGCGCTACGGTAACCACCAGGAGGACCGCTAATAGGGCCAGGAGCACCAGATATCCGCTGCCCCCGAAGGGCTGCCAGGTCTTTCCCAGGCGGGCCAGGACCTCCGGAGTCTGGCTCAACCGGAAGAAATGAAAGAAGAACGGCCGGGTGTCGGTAGTCGGGGAGAGCTCGTATTGGTACCGTTTCAGGAAGCCGCTGCGGTCAGGGGACAAAATGGCGGCAAATCCCAGGTAGTGCTCATCCCGGGGGTAGACATTGAAAAGGTTAGTTTCCTCAGGGCGAAGGCCCGGGAGGTAGACCAGGTCGAAGCCCCGCTCCTGGCAGAACCCCCGGATCGAGGTGATCTCCTCCGGCGTCAGCTCTCCCCTCTTCGCCAGGAGGCTAAACGTGGAGAAGGTTCGGTAGGCAGCCAGGCTCCTGGCCGGCTCTGCTCCCTGGACCTGGTCTAGCATGGCTACGGCGGTGGCCACGGCCCGCAACTCCTCGGAGGGGGGCCATTGCAGCCAGCGCGTGACCGCCAGGAATCCGCCGGGTCTCAGGTGCCGATAGTACTCCCAAAAGGCATCCACGGTGTAGCCGTAGCTCTCCAGCAGGCTATAGGCCCCGGAGGAGACAGGCCGGTAAGAATCCGCCAGTGCCAACACCACCAGGTCGTAGGTGGCGGCAGAACCGGCCAGGAAGCTCCGGGGTCCTTCCACCTGTACCTGCACCCGGGGGTCGGAAAAGGCTCTCCCGCCATAGATCCTGACCGCCTCCAGGGCCAGGGGGTTCGTCTCCACCACCTGGACCTGCCTGGCCCCCTGGCCCAGGGCGGTCAAGAGGTCCAGGTTGCCGCGGGGGGAGACCAGGAGCACCCGAGCTTCCGGACGCAGGTGATAGGGCAAGGCGCCGGGAAGGAAAGAGGCGAATTCCAGTTGGCGGTCGGAGCCATCCCAACGGACGATGGGCAAAAGATCATCGCCATCCACGGTCAGTCCCAATTCCGGCGGGAAAGGCTTCTCATAAGCCAGGCTGATCCCCGGGGCGGAGCGGATGGACGAGCTCTCCACCACGTCCACCCGGGAATAGGCGTTCCACCGGGTGCTCAGGAGCCGGGCATCTGGAAAACGCTGGGTCAGGCTAAGGGCCTTGTACGGCGACATCCGCACCTCCAATGCCGCCGGCGGCCAAAGGGCGAGCACCAAGAGCCCAGCCACCGCCACAACCCAGGGGGCGCTCGGCCCAGCCAGTCGCCAGCCGTATCTTCTGCCCTCTGCGCTCAGCCCTCTCGCCTGAATCCCCGACCAGAAAAACCAACCGGCTATAATCCCCAACAGGCTGGCAAAGGCCACCGTTCCGGCTCCGGCCAAGACTGGAAGAGCCAGGACCGCCGCCAGGCAGCCCGCTCCTGCACCGGCCAGGTTCCAGGAGTAGACTATCTCCGCCTCCCGAGCCAACGTGGACAGCAGGTGGCCCAGGGCCAGGCCGGAGAAGAGAAAGGGGAGCGCCAAAGCCAGGCAGAGGAACAGGAGGTAGAGCGGTTGGCGGCTGTCCCAACCCAGCCGATAGGAGTCGAAGGGAAGATAGTTGGCCGCCAGGTAGCCGCCCAAGCAGGCAACCGCGAATGCCGCCGACGCCAGGCCGGCAAACCGCAGGTCTAGCTGGTGCCTTCGCAAAACCGGCAGATACAGCAAAGACCCGCTGGCCCCAAAGCCCAGGAGGGCCAGGCTTACCGCCAAGAAGGCGTAGTGGTAGCCCTGGGCCACTGAGAACAGGCGGGTCAGAGCGATCTCAAAGACCAGCGTGGCGGAGGAAAGAGCAAATATTCCCCCGCGGGTGGCGGTGGTGATCGGCATAGTGAGCTGCCCCGCGGCATGGGGGACACATTTCGAGCCATCCAAGGCCTGGTCAGGGAGGCGGCGGGTGCGGTCTTCTTTACAAGAAAAGAAAACGCATCTCTACCTGATGCAAGGGCCTAGCGGAGCTCCTTGCGCATGATCAGGTCGATGGCCCGGAAACCCAGCTTGCCATAAAGTCCCTGGGCCGCCAGATTGTGCCAGGCTACCATTAACCCCAGGTGCCGGTAGCCGCGACGCCGGGCGAAGGATTCGGCCCGCCGCATCAAGCGTTGGCCCAGGCCCTGGCCTCGCTGGGAGGCCTCCACGGTGACGTCGTAGACCCAGGCCAGCTTCTCGCCGGTGAAGGCGTCGGCCGTCTCGCCCAGCCACACGTATCCGAGAACCTGGCCCTGGGGGCCCTCGGCCACGAACACCGTAGTCGAGGGCCGGGCGAAGAACGTCTCGAAACTCTTCCCCATGGTCTCCTGGAAGTCCCCAAAGCTCATCCCCTCCCTTTCCCACGGCGGCAGGCTCTCCCAGGCGGTCTGGATGGAGCTCTCACGGATATACGGTACGTCTGCGGCGACGCTGCGGCGAATGCGGATCCCGCGCAAAGCTATCCCCCCGCCACGTCGGCGTAGACCACCCAACCAGAGCCGCTGAAAGGGGGAAGGGTGAAACTACGAAATACCGTCAGGGAGCCGGCCAGAGCCGCCTGGGCCAGCCAACGGGTGAACGGAGAGAGGTTCTCCAAGATGGCCAATTCCTCTTCAGCAAAGTAACGCGCCTCAGCTACCTCTATGCCATCGGCGCAAGGCACGCCTGCCAGGGGCTCCAGGGCGAAAACGGCGTAAAGGTTATTGTCCGCCGCACGGACCTGGTCCCGCACTGCCACCAACCCCAGGACTCTGGTGTACACCCCCGTCTCCTCCTGGACCTCCCGCACTGCCGCCAGGTCAAAGGTCTCGCTTTGCTCGGCGTAGCCGCCAGGGATAGTCCAACGGCCCAGGCCGGGCTCCTGGTTGCGCTTCACCAGGAGTATTTGCCGATCCTTGACCACCAGGCCACCCACGCCCAGGCTGTAGGCGCCGAAAAAGATATATCCACAATTAAGGCAGGAGGGCCTTGCGTGGCCCCCCAGGTTTTGCATCACCAATTCCCGCCCGCAGCGGGGGCAAAATCTCACGTCCGGTTCCAAAGCTACTCCTTGACCCTCTCGATGTGGGCACCCAAGGCCTGCAGTCTCTCCTCGATGCGCTCGTAGCCCCGGTCGATCTGGCCGATGTTGCCGATCACGCTGGTCCCCTCGGCGCACAGGCTGGCGATGAGCAGGGCCATGCCGGCCCGGATGTCCGGGCTCTCCATGATCTCCCCCCGCAGCCTGGAGGGGCCCACCACCACCACCCGGTAGGGGTCGCACAGCACGATCCTGGCCCCCATGGCGATGAGCTTGTCTACGAAGAACATGCGGCCCTCGAACATCTTCTCGAAGATCAAGATCGTACCCTGGGCCTGGGTGGCCACCACGATGGCGATGCTGATCAGGTCGGTGGGAAAGCCCGGCCACGGTGCGTCGTCGATCTTGGGGATGGCGCCGTGGGCATCGGAGACTATCTTCAAGCGCTCGTGGCGCGGCACGAAGATGTCGTTTCCATGCACTTCGGCCTTGATGCCCAGGCGCCGGAAGGCCAACAGGATCATCCGCAGATGTTCGGGGACGGTGTTGGCGATGGTTATCGTGCTGCCGGTGACTGCCGCCAGGGCGATGAAGCTGGCGATCTCCGTGTGGTCCACCACCACCTCATGGCTGCCCCCGGAGAGCTTTTCCACGCCCTGGATGACCAGGCTGCTGGTGCCTGCGCCGGATATCTTCGCCCCCAGGGAG
Source organism: Chloroflexota bacterium (assembly GCA_040754915.1). Lineage (GTDB taxonomy): Bacteria > Chloroflexota > DTOL01 > DTOL01 > JACQYG01 > JACQYG01. The sequence continues at coordinate 23,832 of JBFMCB010000017.1, forward strand.
TTGAGGAAATGGGCCAGGTCCTGGACGTGGGGCTCCGAGGCGGCGTTGTGGATCACCGTGGTTCCCTTGGCCAGGGCCGCCGCCATCATGGCATTCTCCGTGGCGGTGACGCTGGTCTCATCCAGCAGTATCTCTGCGGCTCGCAGGTGTCCCTTGGCCTTCATCCGGTAGCCGCGCCCCACCCGGATGTCCGCTCCCAAGGCCCGCAGGGCCAGGAGGTGCGTGTCCACCCGGCGGCGGCCGATGACGTCGCCGCCCGGTGGCGGAAGCTCGATGTCGCCGCAGCGGGCCAGCATGGGACCGGCCAGCAGGATCGACGCCCGAATCTGCCGGCAAAGCCCCGGGTCCAGGGCCGCCTTGCGCACGTTCAACGCCCGCACCGTCAATTCGTGGTCGCCGCTCCAGCGGACCCCCACCCCCAGGTCGGATAGGATGGCCAGCATGTTCTCCACGTCCCGGATTACCGGTACGTTGCGGAGCACGATCTCCTGGTCAGTCAAAAGACACGCGGCCAGGATGGGCAACGCCGCATTCTTGTTGCCTGCTGGCACCACCCTTCCCGCCAGGGGGTACCCGCCCTGCACCACGAACTTCTCGCCCAATACTATCCTCCCGAACTATCTTTAAGCGGTATGCGTTGGGGGCAGATGGTTCAGTCGAGAATTGGAAGGCTGGTTGTCAGCCTATCTTCGACGGCTGAAGGAAACGGTCTGGGATTGCATCCCAGGCCCAATCTAAGCGGGCTTGACCGGACTTTCTAGGTCGTCGATTTGCCCTCCTTCGGCTTTCGGGGCCGAGAGCGCTCCAACGCCGCGATCTTTTCCAGGCGCCGCTGGTGCCGCTCCGCCTCAGAGAAGTCCGTTGCCAGCCAGATCTGCACGATGTCCCGGGCCAGCCCCCGGCCCACCACCCGGGCGCCCAGGCAGAGCACGTTGGCATTGTTGTGTTCCCGGCTCATGCGGGCACTGAAGGTATCATGGCATGGGGCAGCCCGGACGCCCTTGACCTTGTTGGCGGCGATGGCCGTGCCGATGCCAGTGCCGCACACCAGGATGCCCCGGTCGAAGTCCCCTTTGGCTATCGCCAATCCCACCTCTTTGGCCACATCTGGATAGTCGCTGGGCGCCGTGTCGTAGCTCCCGAAGTCCTCGTAAGCGATGCCTAGCTCATCCAGAAGCTCCATCAGGTCTCGTTTCAGGGAGTATCCCGCGTGGTCACACCCCAGGGCCACGTTCATGACCTCTTCCCCACCGCATCCTTAATTTATTCAGTACTGGATCAATGAGAAGACCTCATAGTCACCGATCTTCTGCTTTCCGTTCAGGAAGGTCAAGTCAATGAGGAACGCGGTCCCGATCACGGCGCCCCCCAGCCGTTTCACCAGGTCGATGGCGGCGGCGATGGTCCCACCGGTGGCCAGGACGTCATCGAAGACCAGCACCCTCTGCCCGGGCGCAATGGCATCCTTGTGGATCTCCATAGCGTCGGTGCCATACTCCAGGGCGTACTCCACCCGCACCTTTTCCGCGGGGAGTTTGCCGGGCTTACGCACCGGGACGAACCCTGCCCCCAGCTTGTAGGCCAGCGCCGCGCCGAAGATGAAGCCCCGGGCCTCCACGCTGACCACCACGTCCACCGGGCGGTCGCGGTAGTGCTCGGCCAGCTGATCAATGGCCTGGTGGAAAGCTGGAGGGTTCTTCGCCAGGGTGGTGATGTCGTAGAACAGTATCCCTTTCTTGGGGAAATCCGGCACCTCCCGGATGGTATCTTGCAGCCGCATTTCTGCCTCCTGAGGTTGATGTTTCCGGTGCCGCGCACCGGCGGATTGTAGCAAATCGCCAGGCCAAAATCAATCCTGGGCCAGTCGACCGGTTACCACCAGGCGATGCGTATCGACCCGGTATGGGTGACAGGTGATCAGGGTCACCACCGCCTGCGACGCGGGCTGGAGCACGCCCAGGTCTTTTGGCGAGAGGATCCTGGTCTCCGTCACCAAGTAGCGCCAAGGCCAGTTCTGGCCGAAGATCAGTATCTCATCGCCGGGTTTCAGCTCCTCCAGACGTCGAAAGACCTGGCCGTACACATCGTTGTGCCCGGAGAGCACCAGGTTGCCGACCTCTCCCAACCGGGCCGAGCCCGGGCGATGGCCCACACCGCGCTTCAGCTCCTGCCACGAGTCGCCCGGCACGATGGCGGAGTCCACGCCGATGGCCGGGATGACGATGCGGGTTGGAGGCTCGGGGGCCAGCGAGCGCTGGCTTAGGGTGGCAGCCCTTCCCTCCTGGGGCCGGGGTTCAGGGGCCTGCAGCTCCACTGCACCGGCCTCGGCCCGGGGCAAAAAAGCCTCCTCTCTCGCTTCCGATGCCAAGGCCAGCGGGCTCTGGCCCTCCGGGACCAGGCGATCGCCCAGTGCTTCCCCTCCGGTGTAGGCTTCCGCCACCAGGGCCAAAAGGGCAATCAAGGCTGCCACCTCCACTGCCAGGAGCAGGGTGTCCACCGCCTGCCGGAGACCCTTCCCGTAGGGTCTTCCCTGGGCCTTGTGAATTGTGGCTCTGGAGCTCGTTGCCCGAGCCATCGGGCGCAGATAGCACCCAGCAAAGCCCCCGGTCCGCCCGGAACCACCAGCCAGTGCCAGACCAGGCCCAGGCGATCTGTGCTCACCGCGCTCCAGGGCTCTGGCAATGGCCCGCAGGTCACTGGCCAGAGCCTCCTGGCGCTTGCGTGCCACCAAGGCCTCTGCCTCCGAGAGGGTGATCTCTTCCAGATATCGCCCGTCCATGTACCTCGCCTGCCTTTGCGCCACCTAAGCTACCTCGGCCTCGTAGATCTTCACCCCGCGCCGGGCCAGCTCGGATATGAGCACCTCGGGCACGATGCAGGCCTCCGGCGCGAAGACGCCCTTCTCCCGAACGTCACCCCGGGCTAGCATCACCGCGCCGATGGCCGCCGGTATACCGGTGAGCCGTCCCATCTTGTCCACGGCGCTGTAGGTATAGTGCTTGGCGAGGCCATCTTTAGTGCCCAGAACGTCCACCCGCATGGCCGAGGCCGGTATTCCCCCGGCCCGGAAGATGCCCTCGATGGCATGGATCATCCGGGAGACCGTGTCGATCTTCTGGGGGGTGTCGGTCAGGTGCAGCCGCACGAAGAGGGCAGCCAGTTGGTCGTTCCACTTGGGAGTCAGGGCGCCCTTCAGGCTAACGGTATTGGCCTTAATATAGCGGGGGATGGTCAACGGCTCGGGGTGGCCACAATGGAAAACCTCCACCTTCCCCAGGGGCTCGGGGAACTCCACCACCTCTTTACCGCTCATGGCCGGCACCTCCAGCCATTGGCCGTCCAGGTACGTGGGGACCTTGCCGGTTACGGCGTAGAAGACATGCTTGATCACCGCCAGGCCCTGGGAATCGGCGGCTCCGCCGGCCCAGGCCACCTTGATCTCGCTTACCTCGTCCAAGAGGTCAGCGCCCTTCCTGGCCATCACATTGGTCATTCCCGGGGTCCATCCCAGCCCGGTTATGGCGGTGACCCCGGCTTCCCGGGCCGCGCCGTCCTGGGCCAGGACCTCCTGCATCGGGCCGTAGTCGTCGCAGATGTCCACATAGTTCACCCTGGCCTGCACCGCCGCCTTCACCATGTTCGGCGCGAAGCGGTAGAAGGGACCGATGCATCCTACCGCGGCGTCAGCTCCGGAGAGGACACCTACCAGGGAGTCCTGGCTATTGGCGTCCACGAAGGCGGCCTGGGCCCGTCCCCCCAGGCTCGAGGCCAGCTTCCTGGCGTTCTCCAGGCGATAGTCCGCGATCACCACCTGGGCATCGCTGAACTCCAAGAGGTCCTTGACCACAAAGCTCCCCATGTCGCCGCAGCCGCCTAAGACCACGATCCTCACGCTTTACCTCCACATATTTAGTTGGCCTGGACCTGGGGACAGGAGCCTGAACACCCGCCTCTTGACATCGAAGCACCGGCCAGGAAAGTATACCATCGGCTCCCAGGCAAGTCAATGAATCGGGCTCTTCGGTCACGTTACAGTGATTTAGGATGAGAGTGAGAAGTTTTAAGGTTTCGTGGTCGCTGGAGCCGTTGCCGCTCATGGGCCAGGCGACGCCGCTCGTTGTTCCACAACGACCAGATCACGGCAAAATGGGCAGCACCCCTCTTGCTCTTGAACCCATCCATCACCTTTGTGCGCCGACGCAACTCCCTGATCACCCGCTCCGCTCTCCCGTTGGTCCGGGGGACCCCCGGCGTGCGCAAGTACTCCGTCCCCTCCACAAACGCCCGACTCACCGTCTCCGCCCAACGCTGCCCCTTGTGCGCCGCAAGAAAGGCCTGCAACAGCCGGGCCGCTTCCGCCATGGCCCCCGGCTTCCTCGGGTCATGCCAGAAGATCCGTCGAGCCTCCTCCACGATCCGCTTCCCATCCAGCGACTCGGGACCGTAGACCTCCATGACCTCGTGCATGCTACATAAAGGATATGCCACACGCAGCGCTGCATCACTACCCTGGGCCAGGCCAACGCCACGGCCTCACGAATGGCACTGTCACCATCCGCCACCGCAGCCACCAGCCCCGCCTCCGGCCCAATGCCGTGATCGCTCAGACACTCCAGCGCCTGCACCCAACTCTCGGTCGTCCGGCTCGTCGGCCCATCCAAGAGCAATACCCGGCCATCGTGAGTCACGGCAATCAGGAAGACCAGATCCTCCCCGGCGGCGGGCACATGGACATCATCCAGGATCACCGCCCGCGGACATGGGCCCAGGTCTGGTTTCCCCTTGCCCCTGTCCTCCTCCCTGTCCGTACCACCAGCCCTCTGCATGGCCCGCCAGCCCTCGAGATGACTGATATGGACGTGGGACTGCGTGCTGGCCGCGTCGGCCACCAGACGATACGACGTGCCGGCCAGATAGTGCCGGATGCTGT
>JBFMCB010000018.1:0-15655 GCA_040754915.1 Chloroflexota bacterium
GCCATCCCCTGGAGAGAAGAAAGGCCTTAAAGAACTTTTCCACTGCTTGCTGCAGGCAGAAGCCGGCCATCTCTGGGTCGTGATCGCGGAGCAAGCGGCTCACCCGTTTCAGATCTTTCTGGGCAATGCGTAACCAATCAGCAGGGTAGAGGGATTCTTCACGCCGCATACAGCTCCACCCCCTTCTCCAGGATCTCTGCGATGAACTGGTCTCCAACGGCCAATCGTCTCTCGATCTCCTGTGGCGTCAACACCAGGGGCTCCAGAGGAAGCGATCGGTGCGTTCCGGTGAGAATCCGGTGGACTGTGGCCCAGCGGTCAAGAAAGCGCTCCCGCGTGTCCTTGATGATCAGCAGATCAATGTCGCTGTCCCTGTCCGGTTCGCCGTAGGCGTAGGAACCGAAAAGGATGACTCTTTGTGGAGAATACTCAGCGATGATCTTTTGCAACATCTCCTGTATGATGTCCCGAACTTCGCGCGTGTCATTCATCTTGCTTGCCTTATGCCTACCAGGATAATGCCGCCCCATATGCCTGCTCTGGCCAGGCGGCGCCGGCGGATTTGATCCTACGATCAAGAGGGATTTCCGCCATTAGTGTTCTCTCCTCTACGTCGTTCTGTGCTCTGACGGGAACTACCGCTGCAAACAGCCTTTCAACTGGGGAAAACCGGGATCGGTACAGCGTGCCCCCCACTTTCTGCGCCAGCCAACAATGGATGGAAGACGATCGCGAGGTTCTGGAGCGCCAACAGGCCTCCTCCATGGCCTCTTTGGGACGATCCGGTTGCTGTCGTCTTCGACGACCTCTATACTAATATATCAATAGGGATAGGTCAAGGCTTTCTTCGCTCGGATGATGGGGACGGGCATGGTGCCCAGGAGGCCATGGTTCGGCGGAAGGACATGGCTGGAGGAGAGCTACAGCCGCTGGCCGGGCGGGGTAGCCCCGGGTCATGTGGTGAATTCTTTACCAGTAAAGAACCTGGGGGGCGCGCTGTGAGCAACTGATCGGCCTTTTGTTGACAGGCCTTATCGGCTGTCGCCGGCGACCCGGCTAGGGGAGCCGCTTCACCACCTCCGCGAACTCCTCCTTGGTGAACGCTTTGAGCGTCGTGGTCCTGACGTTGCCCTGGGCACCCAGCGCCAGCAAGAAGCCTAAAGCCGCTTCATCGCTCGGGCCTTCGGCGATAGCCACGTAGTCGTATTCGCCCATCACCACGTAGAAGTCTTTTAGCTTGCCGCCGATCGCTTCCAGGCCTTTCGCGGCTTCCTCGATGCGCTTGGGCGCATCCTTCACCGACTTGATCCCCTGGTCCGTGAACTTCATGAGGCTGACATAGGTTGGCATGGGTCTACCTCCTCTTAGTCAACGCGCCCCCCAGCGCGCGGTTGTGCCAACAAACCTCGGACACATTTCCGGCACCGCAGAATAGAAACACAAACGCCGACCTTTTCCTGTACTGAACCAGGAGCACAGTCGGCGTTCTGTGACGGGCCTCACCCCCTCGGGCTACGGTACCATCGGGAGAGAGCAGTGAATATGTGGTTATTGTGGCAGAAACGGTAAAGCGTTGAAATTTATTTTACCCAACAATTTACCTCTTGACAATAGAACGATTGTGCTATATAATGGTATGGAACACATGTTCCAAGTCAGTGCTCTTTATAGGGACAGGTCTTATGCCTGCCCCTGGCAGAGAGACGAAAGAGGAGAAAAGCATAAATGGACGCAAATGGATGCAACGCCGGCTCTGGTCTACGGGCTGACCACCAGTACTCCGATCACGAAATGGAAGGCTCGTCTCGTTCTTGGATCATCGTCCAGCTCGTCCGCTGCGGCAAGCCCAACTGCCGCTGCGCCCGGGGCCAGCCCCACGGCCCCTATCTGTATCGCCAGTGGCGTGACGCCTCCGGCCGCCAGCACAAGCGCTACCTGGGCAATTCCGGCGCCGCCAGGACTCATGCCCCCGCGCCCTTTGGGCTCGCCATGACGCGGAAGCTACCCGCCAGCCTGGCCCCAAGAGACCCGGTGGCCGTGGCCTCGCCAGGGGCATCGGCGGCGCCCGTGCCGGCTGCTGGCCCAACGTCTGCCGCCAGCTCCCGGTCAGCCAGGCTGGCTGGCGTGGGCGGCAGCAGTTCGGTGGACGAGCTGATGAAGGCCGCCTATTCCTACCTGGGCTATCACTATCATCGAGGCCAGTGGCGCCCCCTCCGGGATTTTCCGCTCCTGGTCCGGGAGGGTCGCCGCCACGACCTGTTCCGCCAGGGCATCCAGGCCCAACTAGGCTTCCCGGTCTCGAAAGAGGACTACCTGGCCCTGGTGTCCTACGTTCACCGGGAGCGCCACCGGCGAGCCCGCCGCGGCCTGCGCTGGGACGACCGCCTGGCTCTCCCCCCCATCCAGGAGCTCCCCAGCTACCAGACCTGGCTGAGCCAGTTGGCTGGATCAACTTTAGCGACGCCCGTGGCCGTGGCGCCCCGATTCTGAGCCAAGACTGTGCCATGGCAAACTGCGGAAAGGAGCTCTAGAGACTTGGATGAGTTGTGTAAACTAACCCGTAAGCTGGAACGCCTGGGCCAGGCGACGCCGCTCCAGTTCGAGGACGACACTGCTGCTCAGGAGACGCTGGGGCTTGCTATGGCCGCCACGGGGCTGCCCTCCAAAGGTACTGAGGAGCTCCAGGCGTCGGCGCGGCTAGGGGAGGAGCTCCAGCGTGAGTTGGGCGATGCCAGCCTGCTGGAGAAGCTGCTGCTGAGCCAGCTCGCCTCGGTTCACACCCACCTCCGCCGCGCCGACGACGTGGTCTCGGTGGCCCTCGTGGCGGCCATGAGCCCCAGGAATCCGACAGGGAAAATCTTGCTCGCCCGCGAGTTCCAGCATATCGCCGATCGAGCCAGCCGCCGCTTCCTGCGGACCCTAACCGCCCTGCAGCAGCTCCGCTCCGCGCCGATCAAAGTCAGCATCAACGTGGCCAACGCCGTCAACGTGGCCCAGAACCAGGTCAACGTGGCTGCCGAGAAGCCCGGCCTGCCGGACAACCAGGCCCCCGCTGACCCGGCGTGAACTTCCGTGAGACCCATGACCAAGCCCAGCCAACTCATCTTAGGTAGCAAAGCCCGAGATCCCCCTTTTCGTCAACTGCCGGCTGACCCGCTGCCTATGGCCGACGACCGACTGCCGACAGGCCTCTGCCATCAGCCATCTACTATCCGCTACCTGCCCCTCTGTCATTGCGCCTTTTCCCTCTTTCCTCTATAATATCCGCGTCCCATCACCCAGGAGGTTCCGCTTGTTCGTTATCGGCACCGCCGGCCACGTGGATCACGGCAAGTCCACCCTGATCAAGGCCCTCACTGGCATCGACCCTGACCGGCTGCGAGAGGAAAAGGAGCGGGGCATGACCATCGACCTGGGCTTCGCCTGGCTCCAGCTCCCCTCCGGCAAAGAGGTCAGCATCGTGGACGTCCCCGGCCACGAGCGCTTCGTCAAGAACATGCTGGCGGGCGTGGGCGGCATAGACCTGGCCCTCCTGGTGGTGGCCGCCGACGAGGGCGTTATGCCCCAGACCCGGGAACACTTGGACATCATCGACCTCCTACGGATCAAGAACGGCGTGGTGGCCGTCACCAAGAAGGACCTGGTGGAAGAGGACTGGCTGGGGCTGGTCTTGGAAGAGGTGGGCGAGAGACTCAAGGCCACCTCTCTGTCCGGCGCCCCCATGGTCCCTGTCTCCGCCGTCACCGGAGAGGGCCTGCCTCAGCTTTTGGCCGCCTTGGACGACCGCCTGACCGTCGCTACCCCCCGGCCTGACCTGGGTAAGCCCCGCCTCTCGGTGGACCGGGCCTTTACCGTGGCCGGGTTTGGCACCGTGGTCACCGGCACCCTTATCGACGGCTCTCTGAAGGTCGGCCAGGAGGTGGAGGTTCTGCCGAAGGGCCTCGAGAGCCGCATCCGGGGTCTCCAGACCCACAAGCACAAGGTGGACGTGGCCCGGCCCGGCACCCGGGTGGCCATCAACCTGGCCAGCCTGGCCGTGGCCGACATCCAACGCGGTGACGTGGTGACCAGCCCCGGGTGGCTCGCCCCCACCCGGGCCTTCGACGCTCGCCTGCGGCTCCTGTCGGCCGTGCCCCGGCCGGTGGCCCACAACGCGGAGGTCTCGGTCCACACCGGAGCCGCTGAGACTGAGGCGCGGCTTATGTTGTTGGAGGGCAACGAGATCCGGCCGGGGCAGAGTACCTGGGCCCAGTTGCGCCTGGCCCGGCCCCTGGCTATCGCCAAGGGTGATTTCTTCGTCCTGCGCTTCCCCTCGGCCACCATCGGCGGCGGCCAGGTGGTGGATCCCCACCCCCGGCGCCACAAGCGAGGCCAGCGGGCCGTCCTGGAAGCCCTGGAGACCATGGAAAAGGGCACCCCTGAGGAGATAGTGCTCCAGGCTCTGGGGAAGGACCCGCCCATCGAGCTGGCAGCTCTCCTCTTGCGGTGCAACCTGCCCGAGCCCGAGGCCAGGGCGGCCCTGGGTCGCCTGGTGGCCCAGGGACAGGTATTCTTTACTAGTAAAGAGGACGCGCTTGGGCCGAAAACGAGCGTGATTTCCTATCAAGGCTGGGCCGAGCTCACCGCTAGAGCCCGGGACGTCCTGTCCTCCTATCACCAGTCCTACCCATTGCGCCGGGGCATGGCCAAGGAGGAGCTGAAGAGCCGCCTGGGGCTGCCGCCTCGGGCCTTCCTGGAATCCCTGGCCCGTTGGGTCCAGGAGGGCGAGATCGCCGAAGACGCGACCCTGGCCTGGCTCTCCAGCCATCGGGTCACCTTCACCCCACCGCAGGAGAAGGACATCGAAAGGCTGGTCGCGGCCCTCTCCGCCAATCCCTATTCGCCTCCCGGCCCGACGGAGCTGGCGACCCTGGTGGAGCCCCAGGTATTGGAGGCGTTGATCGAGCAGGGAGAGCTGGTGAGGGTCAGCGAGAGCGTGGTGTTCCTGGCCAGTGCCTATAAAGAGATGGTAGATCGTATTGTGGCCCATTTGAAGCAGCACGGGAAGATCACGGCGGCGGAGGTCCGGGACCGGTTCAACACCTCCCGCAAGTACGCCATCGGCCTCCTGGAGCACCTGGATGAGGCCAAGGTCACCCGGCGCGTGGGCGACGAGCGGGTCCTCCGATGACTCTGGAGTTAGGCGTCCTGAACCAGCAGGTCCAGACCATGGCCCGGTCCCTGGCCGGGCAACGGGAGGAGTACGGCCAGCGTCTGGAGCGGCTCCAGGCAGTGTTCCGGTCCCGGGCCGCGGACCTCGAGGGCCTGCGAGACCTGGCCATCTCCGCCCGTGGTACCGGGTGGCAGGGTGCCATCCCGACGGAGCCCCTGGACGCCACGCACCCGCTGCCACCCTGTCCCGCAGCGATGGTCATCTGCGCCGCTGACGGTTCTCAGATCGAGGTGGACCGCCACGGCATAGCCATGTACTACCTGATCAACCTGGGCAGCATAGTGTACTGCCACGGCTCCGGCGCGGCGCCGACGGTCAGGAGCGAGCCCACCCTGTTCTACCGGGAGGACGAGCTCTACGAGGACGGGCGGCTGGTCCAGGGGAACCGCCTGGACTCCAAGCGCAGCGTCATGGAGCTGGCGAAGCTGGCCGAGCTGGCCTCCCCGGGCACCACTGAACCCTCCCTGGCCCTGGTGGACGGCTCCCTCCTGCTATGGGTATTGGAGGAAAGCCGTCCGGAGGTCCGGGAGGAGTTGGTGAGCCGCTATCTGCGACAGTTGGACCGCCTGGCCCAGGCCAGGGGGCCGGTGGCCGGCTACCTGAGCCGTCCCCGGCATCACGACGTGGTGAGCCTCCTGGAGCTAGCGGAGAGGGGGCCCGATGCTACGGCCCAGGAGCGACGCCTCCCCTTTCCGCCGGACCGGGCGCTCTTCGAGCACCTGTTGCCGGGGGAGCGCACCGGCCTGTTCATCGCCGGCACCCAGACCAACGACATGTACGGGCACCATCGGGTGCACTTTTTCTACCTCAATACGGGGGCGGAGATAGCCAGGGTGGAGGTCCCCCAATGGGTGGCCCAAGACCAGGGCCTCATGGACGACGTGCACGCGGGCATATTCGAGCAGTGCCGGGCCACCGGCTACCCCTACGTCCTGGCCCGGGCCCACGAGCTGGCGGTGGTGGCCGGAGCCGACCGGGACGAGTTCGAGCGCATGGTCATGGCCGCTCTCCTGGGCCAGGGCCTGGGGGTCAGCCCCTCCATGAAGGCCTGGCTCAAGGAGTTGACCGGTGGAAGGAGGTCTCGACGCCGATGACCCATGATCTCTCCCCCGTGGGACGGGTGCTCCGCTCCAGCACCACCGAGTTCGTGGTGGGCTGCCAGGACCTGGCCCGGGTGCCCACCTTCGGGTCCTTCGTCAAGGTGAAGGCCCACGACGGCATCTGGGTGTACGGCGCCGCCTACAACGTACTCATCGACGATGACCCCTTTGTCCGCCAGATCATCGGGAATCCTCACATCCCACGGGAGGTGGCCCTGGACCAGAAGGAGAACCGCCAGACCCCCATCGAGGTGAAGGTCCTGGTGCTGGGGTATGCCCGGGACGGCCTGGTATACCAATACCTGCCGCCCCAACCGCCAGCCACCCTGAGCGACGTATATCCGTGCACCGCCTCCGAGGTGACCGCCTTCACCGACCAATTGAGTTACCTGAGGACGATCCTGTTCACGCCCCAGATCCCCGCTGACGAGCTCCTGGCGGCTAATCTCCGGGAGGCCTATCTCCGCCGCGGCGGTGACCGGGAATTCCTGGTGGAGGCCGGCCGGGAGGCGGCCCGGCTGCTGAAGGACGAATACGATCGCCTGAAAGCGATACTGAGCAGGATCAGGCCGTCGTTGTTCAGGAGTTCAACTCCTGAACCAGCCAGGCGCAGAGGAGTAACATGAGAGAGCGCCAACGCATCGGCACCGTTATCCAAGGTTCCCTCCTGGAGGGACTCACCGCCAAGCTAGAGCCCTCGGCCTCGGTGGAGAGCATGCGAGTGGGGAACTTCGTGGTGATCGAGGGGCAGAAGAAGCAATTCTTTTCGCTGATCACCGACGTGGCGCTAGACGCCACCAACGAGCAGGTGCTCCTGGACCCGCCTGCTGGCGCCGACGACTTCGCCAATTCCATCCTGGCCGGCACCAGCACCTTCGGCACGGTCAAGATCGCCCCCATGCTCATGCTGGACGTGGAGTCCTCACTGGAGGATCAGGGCCTGCGGCCGGTGAAGACCGTGCCCAGCCACTTCTCGCCGGTGTATGAGGCCGACGAGGACGACTTCCTGCGGGTCTTCCAGGAGGACACGGTCAGCGGCGTGGAACGGGTGGGCAAGAAGAAGTTCTTCGAGATCGGCAAGCCCCTGAACATGGAGGTGCCGGTGTGCATGGACCTGGAGCGTTTCGTTGAGCGCTCCAACGGCATCTTCGGCAAGTCGGGCACCGGCAAGAGCTTCCTGGCCCGGCTGATGCTCTCTGGCATCATCAAGAGCCACGCCGCCGTTAACCTGGTCTTCGACATGCACAACGAATACGGCTGGGAGACCCAGAGCGAGGAGTCCGGGCATTTCGTGAAGGGCCTGCGCCAGCTCTTCGGGCCCCAGGTCCTGAGCTACACCCTGGACCCCGAGTCCACCCGGAACCGCAACGTCCAACCCGACGGGGTGGTGGTCATCGGGCTCAATCAGATCCAGGTGGAGGACGTGGCCCTGCTCCAGGAGGAGCTGAACCTCACCTCCACCGCGGTGGAATCCTCTTATTTGTTGGTGGATAGATACAGGGAGCGGTGGCTGCAGGAGCTGCTCAACATGGACGCAGAGACCCTGCGGGACTTCGCCCGGGAGAGCGGCGCCCACCCGGAGGCCATGGCCGCCCTGAAGCGCAAGCTGGACATGATCGGGCGCTTGGGCTTTGTTAAAGAACACGTAGATGATTCGGTCATCGATGAGATCGTGCGCTCCATCGAGTCGGGCCGCCACGTGATCCTGGAGTTCGGCCGGTACGATAACCCCCGGGCATACATCCTGGTAGCCAATATCATCACCAGGCGCATCCACGATCTCTACCGCAAGAAAACCGAGAGATACCAGCAAACCAAGAAGCCGGAAGACCGGCCCCGGCAGCTCATGATCACCATCGAGGAGGCCCACAAGTTCCTGAACCCCGTGGCCGCCCGCCAGACCATCTTCGGCACCATCGCCCGGGAGATGCGCAAGTACTTCGTGACCTTGCTGGTGATAGACCAACGGCCCTCGGGCATTGACACCGAGGTGCTCTCCCAGATCGGCACTAAGATCACCGCGCTCTTGAACGACGAGAAGGACATTGAGGCGGTCTTCACCGGGGTCAGCGGTGGCGGCCGGCTCAAGGGTCTCCTGGCCGCCCTGGACCCTCGCCAGCAGGCCCTGGTCCTGGGCTACGCCGTGCCCATGCCAGTAGAGGTGCGGGCCCGCAGCTACGACGAAGCCTTCTACAAGGCTATGGGCCATCGCGAGCGGGACGAGCAGCGCCGGGAGGCGGAGAAGGCCCGGATGGAGCTTTTCGGAGAGTAGCCGTGCAAGACAAGTTCGTCGTAGTGGAGGGCCTGCGCCTGCATTACGTGATGGAGGGGCACGGCCCGGCCATCGTCCTGGTGCACGGCAGCCATAAGTCCAATACCTGGCGAACCTGGGAGCACAATATCCGCGGGCTGGCGGCCTACCACCGGGTCTTCGTCCCAGAGCTGCCCGGCTACGGCCAGTCCCCCCGGCCTCTGGGCCGGGGGCTCTCGGCCGGGCTCACCTACGACCTGGGCGCCAGGGTCCTGATCGGGCTCCTGTCAGCGCTGGGGCTGCCCAGCTCCACCCTGGTGGGCGCCTCCTACGGCGGCGGGATATGCCTGAAGGTGGCCGTCACCCGGCCGGAATTGCTGGACAAGCTCATCCTGGTAGACACCGTTACCCCCGAGGTTGACCCTGACCTGGGGGTGGACCTGGGCTCCATTCGCTGTCCTACCCTGATCGTGTGGGGCGAGGACGACGCCTTGATACCCATAAGCGCCGGCTATTCCCTGCAGCGGGCCATCGCCGGGTCGGAGCTGTGCGTGATACCCGACTCCATCCGGGCCTCGGGCGGGATCAGTTGGGCCGGCCATGCCCCCTATCGTTTCCAGCCCGACGCCTTCAACCTGGCGGTCATCCAGTTCACCCGGGAAAGAAGGCCAAAAGCCCGGGCGACGCCGGAGAGACGAGGGAGCCAGTGATCAAGATACTACACTTCGCCGACATACACTTGGGTGTGGAGAACTACGGCCGGACCGACCCGGCTACCGGGATGTCCTCCCGCCTGCTGGACTTCCTGGCGGCCCTGGACCAGGCCGTGGACCACGCCCTGCAGAATCGGGTGGACCTGGCCCTCTTCGCCGGGGATGCCTATAAGACCAGGGACCCCACCCCCACTCAGCAGCGGGAGTTCGCCCGGCGCGTCCGCCGCCTGGCGGAGGGTGGCATCCCGGCGTTCCTCCTGGTGGGCAACCACGACACGCCCAACGTCCTGGGAAAGGCCCACTCTGTGGAGATTTTCGACACCCTGGGCGTGCAGGACGTCCAGGTGGCCCGGAAGCCCGGGACGTACCGCATAGAGACCCTTCACGGCCCCTTGCAGATTGTGGCCCTCCCCTGGGTGGTGAAGGGTGCCCTCCTGGCCCGGGACGAATACAAGAACCTCACCCCGGAGGAGTTGAGCGAGCAGATATTGAAGAAGGTAGCCGACATCATCCAAGCTGAGGTGGCGGCCCTGGAGCCGGGCGTCCCGGCCCTCCTGGCCGCCCACGCCAGCGTCCAGGGCGCTACGTACGGCTCCGAGCGGAGCGTCATGTTGGGCCAGGACATCGTCTTCCCTTTGGGCCTGCTGGCCGACCCTGCCTTCGACTACGTGGCCCTGGGCCACATCCATCGACATCAGGTGGTGAACCCGGGCGCCTACCCGCCCGTGGTCTACCCCGGGAGCCTGGAGCGGGTGGACTTCGGCGAGGAGGGCCAGGACAAAGGCTTCGTGGTGGTTGACCTGGACAAAGGCAACACCACGTTCGAGTTCGTGCCGGTGCGGGCGCGGCCTTTCGTCACCGTCCAGGTGGACGCCCGGGGGACAGACCCCACCCAGGCGGTGCTATCCGCCATCTCCGGTGCCAACGTAGCCGGGGCCGTGGTCCGGGTCCGGGTCCAGATGGACCCAGAGCAAGAGGGTTCCTTCCGCGAGGAGGAGGTGCGCCGGGCCCTCCGGGACGCTGACTACCTGGCTGGCATTGCCAAGGAGGTCCAACGGCCAGTGCGCCAGCGCTTCGGCGGGCGATTCGCCGAGCAGGTCACCCCGCTGGAGGCCCTGGAGCGGTACCTGGAGGTCACGGGCACGCCGCCGGGAAAGGCCCAGGAGCTCCTGAAATACGCCCAGTCTCTAATCCAGGAGGTCCTGGCGGAGGGGGAAAGTTAGCCTTGGGCTGCCTCTGCCGTCCCGCCCTCAAGGAACTGGTCCGCCGGCAAATCAGGGAGCGGGGCCGGATCACCTTCGCCGAATACATGGCCATGGCGCTCTATGCCCCGGGCCTGGGTTACTATACCGCGCCGGGGCGGCGGATCGGGAAGGGGGGCGACTACTTCACCAGCCCTAACGTCTCGCCTGTCTTTGGCGCGGCCCTGGCCCGGCAGCTCACCCAAATGTGGGAGCTCTTGGGCCGCCCGCTGGGCTTTGCTATCGTCGAGTTCGGGGCCGGCACCGGCCTCCTGGCCGGGGATATTCTAAAGGCCCTTCGAGAGAAGTCACCCGAGCTCTTCGCCGGTCTCCGCTACCTGATCGTGGAGGTCAGCCGGCCGTTGGCTGCCGTCCAGCGCCGTCGGCTGGGGACGCTCTATCTGCCCCGGGGCAAGGTACAGTGGTTCTCCGACATGGCGCGCTTGATCCGAGAGCCAGCGGGCCTTGTCGGCAGCGTTCTGTCCAACGAATTCGTCGATGCCTTGCCGGTGCACCGGGTGCGGATGGGCCGGGGCCGCCTCCGGGAGATCTATGTGACCCTGGAGGATGGCCGTTTTGTGGAGGTGGAGGGCCCGATATCGGCCGGCGGGCTGGTGGACTATTTCGCGGCCTTGGGTGTGGAGCTGGTCCAGGGCCAGGAGGCCGAGGTTAATCTGGCAGCCCTCCGGTGGCTGGAGCAGGTGGGCGTGATGTTGGACCGGGGCTTTGTGGTCACCATCGACTACGGCTATGAGGCCCCTGAGCTGTACGGTCCACGGCATCTAAAGGGGACGCTGGTGGGCTATCGGGAGCACCGGCTTTGCGCCAATCCCTACGAGGCCCTGGGCCGCCAGGACCTGACCGCCCACGTGGACTTCACCGCTCTCATGAAGCACGGCGAGAAGGCTGGACTGGCGACCACCGGCATCACCAGCCAGATGAGGTTCCTTTTGTCCCTGGGGGTCTTGTCGGAGACGGATGAGCGGCCCGACGGCCTGGAGGCCCGCAGGGAGCGCCTGGCCGCCAGGCATCTGATCATGCCGGGCGGGATGGGCGAGGTCTTCCGGGTCCTGATCCAACACAAGGGTGTAGCCAACCCGCGACTACAGGGCCTGGCCTCGCCGTGGGGAGCCTGATCCTTTACAAGTAAGGTGATCCCCGATACCGTTCGATGGTTGACCTGCCTGTGTTTTAAGACCCTTTGGTAGCGAAAGGAGGGACGAAATGAGCAAGTGGGAATGCCTGGTCTGCGGGTACATCTACGACCCCGTGAAAGGGGATCCGGAGCATGGGGTGGCCCCGGGCACAGCCTTCGAGTTCCTGCCGGAGGACTGGGTCTGTCCCGACTGCGGCGCCGCCAAGGACATGTTTGAGAAGCGGGACTGAATCAAGGAGCGCGCGATGTCTGTGAACTACATGACCTTTATCATCGGTGGCGAGGCCGGCCAGGGCGTGGAATCCAGCGGCGCCGGCTTCGCCAAGGCCCTGGCTCGGGGTGGGCTCCACGTCTTCGGCCTGCCGGACTACCGTTCCCGGATCCGGGGAGGTCACAACTTCTTCCAGATCCGGGTGAACACCCGCCCTCTGTACTCTCACGGCGGCCCCGCTCACCTTCTGCTGGCCTTGACCGAGGAGGCGGTGCTGCGCCATCGGGAGGACATCCCTGCCGGAGGAGGGGTGCTGTACGATCCCGAGCTCGCCGTGGATGCCGGTTGGCTCAAGGCCAAGGGCATCCTGGCCTGCCCGGTTCCCCTCGGCAAGATCGTGAAAAGCGCCGCCGGCACCCGGGCCATGGTCAACACTGCGGCCCTGGGGGCGGCCACGGGACTCACCGGGTACGATTTCTCCAAGGTAGCCGGCGTCATTGAGGACAACTTCCGCCGCAAGGGCCAGGACGTGGTGGACCTGAACCTGAAGATTGCCCAGGCGGCCTTGGACTATGTCAGGACCACCTTCGCCTCGTCCTTCGACTATCGACTGGAGCCGGTGTCCGGGCCCCCGCGGATGGTCGTCAACGGCAACCAGGCCTTCTGCCTGGGGGCCCTGGCCGCCGGGTGCAAGTTTGTGGCGGCCTATCCCATGACCCCTTCCACCACCATCATCGAGTTCATGTCGGCCCGGGCGGCCCCGTACGGCCTCGTCACCAAGCATACCGAGGATGAGATCGCCGCGATCTGCATGGCCATCGGAGCGGGCCACGCCGGGGTGCGGGCTATGGCCTCCACCTCGGGCGGCGGCTTCTCCCTGATGGTGGAGGCCCTGGGACTGGCAGGGATGACCGAGATCCCCGTGGTCATCGTAGAGGCACAGCGGCCGGGCCCCTCCACCGGGCTGGCCACGCGCACCGAGCAGGGGGACCTGTTATTTCTCCTGCACGCTTCCCAGGGGGAATTCCCCCGCATCGTCCTGGCTCCCGGCACGGTGGAGCAATGTTATGAGGCGGGGATCAGGGCCTTCAACCTGGCGGAGCGATACCAGACACCGGCCATCGTGGTCAGCGATGAGTTCCTGGCCGGTGCCATCCGGTCGGTGGAGAAGGAGGCTTTTGACCTGTCGGCGGCGACCATCGATCGGGGACAGATCCTGAGCGATGCGGAGCTGGACGCCTTGCCAGGCCCATACCGTCGATACCAATTCACCGGGTCGGGCATCTCGCCCCGGGCCCTCCCCGGCCATCCTAAGGCGGTCTACTCCGCCACCTCGGACGAGCACGACGAGGAGGGCCACATCACCGAGGAGGCTGACATCCGCGCCAGGATGGTGGAGAAGCGCATGCGCAAACTGGAGGCCGCCCGGCAGGAAATGGGGGCCCCGGAGACGTACGGCTCGCCGGAGGCCGACATCACCTTCCTGGCCTGGGGGTCCACCTACGGCCCATTGCGCGAGGCGGTGGATGTGCTCAATTGCGGCGGGCGAAAGGCCAACCTCGTTCACTTGGTGGATATCTGGCCCTTCCCCGGCGAGAAAGTGATGGCAGCCCTGTCCCGGTCCAAGTGCATCGTCGACGTGGAGAGCAATTACTCTGGGCAGATGGCGAGCCTATTGCGCATGCACACGGGCATTGAGGTGAATGCCAGGATCCTGAAGTACGATGGCCGAGCCCACTCCCCGGATTACATCCTGGCCCACCTGCCTGGGGAGGTGAAGTGAGATGTCCGATGTGAAGGACTTCTTCGTGTCGGTGCGGCCCACCTGGTGCGTGGGCTGCGGCGACTACGGCATCTGGAACGCGGTAAAAATGGCCCTGGCCGGGCTGGACCTGAAACCTCACCAGGTGATGTTCGTCTCTGGCATTGGCTGCGGCAGCAAGCTGCCGGATTACACCCGGGCTAATGGCTACCTGTCCATCCACGGCCGGCCCCTGCCGGTGGCTACTGGCATCAAGCTGGCTAATCACAGCTTGAAGGTGATCGCTGTACACGGTGATGGGGACGGCTACGGCATCGGCGGCAATCACTTCATGCATGCCATGCGCCGCAACATCGATATCGTGGACATCCTCCAGAACAACCAGATCTACGGCCTGACCAAGGGGCAGTATTCGCCCACCAGCGATCGTGGCTTTATCACCACCACCTCGCCCGAGGGAGCAATCGAGGTCGCGGTTAACCCTCTGGCCCTGGCCCTGGCGGCAAGTGCCACCTTTGTCTCCCGGAGCTTCGCCGGAGACCCCAAGCACCTGGCCGATACGATCATGAAGGCCATCAACCACCGGGGTTACGCCCTGGTGGACGCTCTCCAGCCCTGCGTGACCTTCAACCGGCTGAACACCTACGACTGGTATCGCCAGCGGGTGTACAAGGTTGAGGATGAGCCCGGGTACGACCCCACAGACAGGATGAAGGCCTTTGCCAAGGCCCTGGAGTGGGGCGAGCGCATCCCCATTGGGGTCATCTATCAGGCGGAGGGGAAGCCCACCTACGAGGACCAGGTCCCAGCCCTGAGGGCCGGCCCGTTGGTGAAGCAGCCAATGGTGAGTCCCCGGTTCGCGGAGGAGTTCGAGGCATTGAAGGACACCTTCGTCTAGATCAAAAATGCCTGGAGGAGGCAAACATGGCAGAGAGAGTGGCCCCGAGAATCGGCGATCTGGCGCCGGATTTCTCCCTGCCCGATACCGCCGGGCAAAAGGTGACCTTGAGCGACTTTCAGGGAAAGATGAACGTGGTCCTGGCATTTCACCCGCTGGCTTGGACCTCGGTCTGAGCATCGGAGATGCGCGCGTTCGAGGACCGCTATGCCGAGTTCGCGCGCTGGAATACCCAGGTCCTGGGTATCAGCGTGGACAGTGTTCCCGGCAAGAAGGCTTGGGCCGAGACGCTAAGGGTAAAGTCCTTTCCCCTGCTCAGCGACTTCTGGCCCCATGGCGCGGTGTCACGGCAATATGGGGTACTTCGCCCGGAGGGCTTTAGCGAGCGGGCCATCTTTGTGGTGGGGAAAGACGGGAGGGTTCGCTTCAGCAAGGTCTATCCCACTAAGGAAAGCCCCGACCTGGCGGAAATACTGGAGGCGGTCGAAGAGCTAGAGAGGGAGAGATAGGCCCGGGCTTATCTCCGAACCGAAAGCGGAGAGGCACCTTAACCGGCGCCTCTCCGCTTTCCAGGCACATGGTCATGGGCCGTGGGCTTTGTCTACCTTTCGGCTTTGATCTTGATGACCCTGGGCTTGACCTCCTCTGCCTTGGGCAGGGTCAGGGTCAGGATGCCGTCCTTGAACCTGGCCTCGGCCTTGTCGGACCTAACTGCCACCGGCAAGGATACCGATCGGGTAAAACGGCCGTAGTGGCGTTCCTTATGGTAGTAGTTGCCCTTTTTGGTCTCGGTCTCCTCCTTGGTCTCGCCCTTGATGGTCAAGGTGTCGCCGGTGACGGTGATGTCCACGTCCTCGGGCTTTACCCCCGGTACGGCGGCCTTCACCACTACGTCATCCTTGGTCTCATAGATGTCCAGGTCGAGCCGGCCCAGGCCGATGGCCCCCAGCCAACCCGCACGAGGCCGGACGAAGCTCTCTTCGAAAAGCCGGTCCATGGCATCTCGCAAGGTCAGTACGTCTCTAAAGGGCTCCCAACGAACTATGCTCATGGTTGATCCCTCCAGATTTGCATTAAGTATTCTGCTTCTTGTCAGTCTTGATTTTGATCG
>JBFMCB010000018.1:15665-28569 GCA_040754915.1 Chloroflexota bacterium
TCGTCTTGGGCTTGATCTCCTCCGCCTTGGGCAGGGTCAGGGTCAGGATGCCATCCTTGAACCTGGCCTCGGCCTTGTCCACCTGAACCGGGATGGGGATGGAGACGCTGCGGGAGAAGCTGCCGAAGCGGCGCTCCTGGCAATAGTAGCAGTCGCGCTTGACGTCTTCCTCCTCCTTGATCTCGGCCTTGATGGCCAGGGTATCGCCGGTGATGGTGATGTCCACGTCCTCGGGTGCGGCCCCTGGCAGGGGCGCGGTGATCACCAGGTCGTTGTCCGTCTCGTACATGTCCAGGGCCAGGTCTCCCGCCAAAGCCGGAGCCAGCACGCCCGCCCGAGGTCGGACGAAGCTGTCCTCAAAGAGACGATCCATGGCGTCTCTTAGGGACATCAACTCGCTAAAGGGTTCCCAGCGTATGATGCTCATCTTGCATCAACCTCCTTGGTATAATTGTAAAGTCCGGTGAGGTGCAAAGTCGGCAAACTATTCCGAGGTCCGGCCCGGCTGTTGGGCTTCTATCTCCAGGATCACCTTGATGCCCGCCAGGTTCACCCCTCGGGCGGCCAAGGAGGCAATGTGTGTGATCCTGGCGATGTCAGCGTCGGAATAAAGCCGGTTCCTGCCCCCCGTGCGTGCTGGTTGTACCAGCCCCCAACGATCGTAAAGGCGCAGGGTATGGGCGGGAAGGCCGGCGAGCCTGGCGGCTACGCTGATGACATACCTCGGTGCCGAAGAAAGGTCCTCTGCCAACCGTACTTCTCCTTTTGACGGCAATTATAGCACATTGATAACGTCATTGTCAATATTTTTAGCATATATTTTTATAAATCTTTACCTGATTTGCGATATTCCTTGACAATTACATGCTCAGGCTATATAATATGAACAGTTGAGATGGCGTGTAATCCGGCTGCCGGGATGATCCATGCAGTACAAAGACTATTATCGGATCCTTGGCCTGAACAGGACGGCCACCGACAAAGACATCAAACAGGCCTATCGCAAGCTGGCGCGCAAGTATCACCCTGATGTGACTGCTGGGGATAAGAAGGCAGCCGAGGCCCGTTTCAAGGAGATCAACGAGGCCTACGAGGTGCTGGGCGATCCCGAAAAGCGCAAGAAATATGATACCCTGGGAGCCAACTGGCAGCAGTACGAGCAATGGCAGCGAGCCGGTGGTGGCACCGGTGGTCGGCCCTTCGATTGGAGCCAGTTTGGGTTTGGTGGAGAGCCGGGTGGCCAATACTACCAGCGGACCATCACCGAGGAAGAGCTTGGCCAGATGTTCGGCGGAAGTGGTTTCTCAGAGTTCTTTCAGACCTTCTTCGGGGGGATGGGTCGCACCGGCGGTTTCGAAGGCCCCCGCCGCGCACGCCGAGGCCAGGACTACGAGCAGCCGGTAGAGGTTACCTTGGAGGAGGCTTTCGCTGGCACTCAACGTCTGCTGAAGCTGACCTCGCCGGACGGCGGGGAGCGCCGGTTGGAGGTGAAGATCCCGCCCGGAGTTAAGGACGGCTCCCGCATCAGGATGGCCGGGGAGGGCGGTCTTGGGGTAGGAGGAGGCGCCAAAGGCGATCTTTACCTGGTGATTAAGGTGAAGCCCCATGACGTTTTCGAGCGCAGGGGCGACGACCTGTACCTGGAGATGCCGGTGGAGTTCACCAAGCTGGTCCTGGGCGGTGAGCTGTCGGTGCCAACGCTCAAAGGTGGCAGGCTGGCCCTCAGGATTCCGCCTGAGACGCAAAACGGCAAGGTATTCCGCCTGGCGGGCCAGGGCATGCCAAGTCTTCAGGACCGCACCCAGCGAGGCGACATCTTTGTGAAGGTGAAAGCACTCTTGCCAACCCAACTCAGCGAGCGCGAACTCCGGCTGTTTGAGGAATTGAGGCAGATCCGGGGTTGGGCCTGATTATCCTATTTCAGCCAAGAAGGATGTTAGATGTTTGATGAGCGCGAACCATGTTACGTCATAAGCGTGGCGGCTCAACTGGTCAGGATGCATCCGCAGAGCCTGCGTTATTACGAGCGCATGGGGCTGATTGCGCCCTCGCGCTCCAGAGGAAACATTCGACTTTATTCACAGCACGACATAGAACGCCTCCGGTTGATCCAACGGCTGATCGGCGACCTGGGCGTTAACCTGGCCGGGGTGGAGGTCATACTGAACCTCACCGAGCAGGTCCGCCAGCTCGAACAACAAATGGACCAGATGAAGATCGAGTATGAGGCGGAGATCCAGCGACTCTTGACCGCCTTAGGGGGCAGCATTTGATCCCCATATCCGACAGCGTGCGTTCCAGGCACTTCCCCATCGTCAATTACCTGCTCATCGGAGCCAGTGTGTTGGTGTTTCTCTTTGAGCTGGGGCTGGGGCGGAGGCTGGATGCCTTCGTACACGCGTGGGGTGCTACCCCTCTGGCCATTACGGCCTACCTGGGCCACCTGGGGGAGCGCTCGCCCTGGCCTCTGGTGACCCTGGTCACCTCGCTCTTCATCCATGCCGGGTGGGTGCACCTGTTGGGGAACATGCTGTTCCTGTGGGTCTTCGGTGACAATGTCGAAGATGCCATGGGGCATCTCGGTTATATGGTGTTCTACCTGGCAAGCGGCATCGGTGCGGGCCTGGCCCAGGTGGCGCTCTTCGCCGATTCCCGGGTTCCGTTGATCGGGGCCAGCGGCGCTATTGCCGGGGTTCTCGGGGCATATATCTTGATGTTTCCTTGGGCCTCCGTATCGGTGCTGGTGCCGTTCTTCTTTTTCTTCACGGTGATCGATGTGCCGGCCTTGCTGCTGCTGGGGCTGTGGTTTCTCGCCCAATTCTTCAATGGCCTGGCCGCCGTCACCTATGCTAGCCACGTCACCGGTGGGGTGGGATGGTGGGCCCATGTTGGGGGCTTCGTGTTGGGCATGATCTTGATGCCGTTCTTCCGCCGGCGGCGTTTCTTTACTAGTAAAGGAAACTGGTGAGGACAAAAGACTAAGGAGGCTCGCAAATGGCGTTCACCGATGATCTGGCAGAGTTGGACAAACTGGAAAGCCTGGATAGCCCGATCCTCTCGGTATACCTGGACACGGATCCCCAGAAGGCGTCAGGTCGGGAATACCTGCGTCTCTTGTGCAAGGACATGCGTGCCAGGTTGGAAGCTCAACTGGTCCAGCCCAGAGACGCCAAGGCCCTCCAGAGGGAGACAGAGCGGGTCTTGGGTTTCCTGGAGTCTGAATATCGGGCGAAAGGCAAAGGGCTCGCCGTATTCTCCTGCGAACCAAAAGGCCTTTGGCAGGTGTTCCAGCTACCCATGACCGTGCAGAACGCCCTGTATTTCGAGGCTCGGCCTAAGCTGGGGCCGCTTCACGCCGCCCTGGCCACGGATCGGCGTTATTGCGTGGTCCTGGTGGACAAGGAGAAGGCAAGGCTGTTCAGCGTTCACCTGGGCCAGGCGGAGGAGTACGGCGATATCCTGTATCCGGCATTGCCCGGCAAACACAAGCAGGGCGGGTGGGCTGCCGCGCGGATGCAGCGACACCACGCGGCCAAGGTCCAGGAACACCTGAAAAACGTGGTGGCGCAGTTGACAGAGTACGGTCGCGTCCAGCCCTTTGACCGGTTGGTGTTGGCTGGCCCCAACGAGGCCCTAACCGAACTACGCCGCTTGTTGCCCAAGGCGTTAGACGAAAGGGTGATTGGCACCCTATCGTTGCCTATCCTGGCCAACAAGGCCGCCATCCTGGAGGCCATTCAGTCTATGGAACAAGAGCCTCTTTGGCCCAGGGGGTACGTGAAGTAGTATGAACATCAATAGGTTAACCGAAAAGGCGCAGGAAGCCACTGTGGCCGCCCAGAGATTGGCGGAGGAGCAGAGCCACAATCAGATCGAGGTGGAACATCTCCTGTACGCTCTCCTGGATCAACCGGAGGGCTTGGTTTCCCAGATCCTGCGTCGGCTCCAGGTGGATCCGGGGCAGGCAAAACAACAGGTCGCCGGAGAGTTGGCCCGGCTGCCGAAGGTCTACGGGGGACAGGTGTATGTCTCCGCGCGGCTAAAGCGGGTCTTCGACCTGGCGGAGCAGGAAGCCAGCCGGCTCAAGGACGAGTTCGTGTCCACCGAGCATCTGCTTCTGGCGATTGCCGATGAAGGCGACAAGGGGGCCGGGGGTAGGGTCCTGAGATCTTCGGGGGTGACTAGAGGGCAGATATACCAGGTCCTATCCACGATCCGTGGTGGACAGCGGGTCACCGACCAGAACCCGGAGGATAAATATCAGGCCCTGGAGCGCTACGGCCGCGACCTGACCGACCTGGCTCGGAAAGGTAAGCTGGACCCGGTCATCGGTCGGGATGAGGAGATCAGGCGGGTGATGCAGGTGCTATCCAGACGGACCAAGAATAACCCGGTGCTCATCGGCGAGCCAGGGGTGGGCAAGACCGCCATCGCCGAGGGGCTCGCTCAGCGCATCGCCCGCGGAGATGTCCCGGAAACCTTGAAGGACAAGCGCATCGTTGCCCTGGACCTGGGGGCACTGGTGGCCGGCTCCAAATATCGGGGTGAGTTTGAGGAACGCCTGAAAGCGGTGTTGAAAGAGGTCGTCCAGTCCCAGGGTGAGGTCGTCCTGTTCATCGACGAGCTGCATACCGTGGTGGGCGCTGGAGCGGCGGAGGGGGCCATGGATGCCTCCAACATGTTGAAGCCCGCCCTGGCCAGGGGCGAGCTGCACTGCATCGGTGCCACTACCCTGGATGAGTATCGCAAGCACATCGAGAAAGACGCTGCTCTGGAGAGACGCTTTCAGCCGGTGTCGGTGGGCGAACCCACGGTGGAGGATACGATCTCCATACTCCGGGGCCTCAAAGAGCGCTATGAGGTGCACCACGGCGTGCGCATCCAGGACTCCGCCTTGGTGGCTGCGGCGGTGCTTTCCCACCGCTATATCTCTGACCGGTTTCTTCCCGACAAAGCCATCGACCTGATCGACGAGGCGGCCTCGCACCTGCGCATGGAGATCGATAGTTTGCCGGCAGACCTGGACGAGGCGGAGCGCAAGATCAAACAACTGGAGATCGAACGAGTAGCGCTACAAAAGGAGCGAGACTCCGCCTCTCGCCAGCGGCTTGCTAGGCTGGACAAGGAGCTGGCCGAGCTTAAAGAGCAATCCAGCCAGATGCGTGCCCATTGGCAGCGGGAGAAAGAGAGCATCCAGAAGATCCGTCGCACCAAGGAACAGGTAGAACAAGCCCGACTGGAGGCCGAAAAGGCGGAACGAGCCCTGGACTACAACCGCGCTGCTCAGTTGCGCTATGGCGTCCTGTCGGAACTTGATGCCCAGTTGAAGGCCGAGGAGAAGCGCCTGGCCGAGCTTCAGAAGACCCGGAAGATGCTCAAGGAAGAGGTGGATCAGGAGGACGTGGCCGAAATAGTGGCCAAGTGGACCGGCATTCCGGTGTCCAGGCTGATGGAGGGCGAGATACAGAAGCTCCTAAAAATGGAGGGGCGCCTGCAGTTGCGGGTAGTGGGCCAAGAAGAGGCCATTCGGGCCGTGGCCAATGCGGTGCGACGAGCCCGGGCCGGGCTCCAGGACCCCAACCGTCCCATCGGCAGCTTTATCTTCATGGGTCCCACCGGAGTGGGCAAGACCGAGCTGGCCCGGGCGCTGGCCGAGTTCCTCTTCGATGACGAGCAGGCCATGGTGCGCATCGATATGTCCGAATATCTGGAGAAGCACACCGTAGCCCGGCTCATCGGGGCGCCGCCCGGCTACATCGGCTACGAAGAGGGCGGGCAGCTCACCGAGGCCGTGCGGCGGCGACCCTACAGCGTGGTGCTCTTCGACGAGATCGAGAAGGCCCACCCGGATGTCTTCAACGTCCTGTTGCAACTCCTGGACGATGGGCGCCTCACCGATGGACAAGGACACACCGTGGACTTTAAAAATAGTGTGGTGATCATGACCTCCAACGTGGGCAGCGACTGGATTCGGGACTTGAGCGGCAAGGACGAGGCAGAGATGCGGCGTCGGGTGATGGAGGCCCTGCGGCAGACTTTCAGGCCTGAGTTCCTGAACCGAGTGGACGAGACCATCATCTTCCATTCATTGGATATAGGACAAATCGTCAAGATTGTGGATATTCAATTGGCTGATATCGAAAAGCGCCTGGCCGAACGCAAGATTGGTCTGAGGGTCACGCCGGCGGCCAAGGAATACCTGGCTAACGAGGGGTTTGATCCGGTCTATGGTGCCCGTCCTCTCAAGCGCACTATCCAGAGACGGGTGATGGATCCCCTGGCGGTGCAGGTGCTGGAGGGCCGCTTCGTCGAAGGCGATACGGTGCTGGTGGATAGGGAAGGCGCGGAGATCGTCTTTCACAAGGCATCTTCGGAGCCGCAGGGTGTACTCAGCGAAGAGCCGATGAAAGCCGTGGCGTAGGTCGCCAGCCCAGGCTTGGCGATTCAGTTGAAGGGAGACTTGATGTAATAGGGACGCCAACGTCTTGGTTGGAACCATTGGGGCGGACGGTTTCTCTGTTAGTAAAGAAAAAGAACTGACCCTGGTGTGAGGCGCCTTACTCCCAGAAGATAAATACCCTCCGAGGCCGGTCCAGGCGGGTCAAGCCGTACTGGAGGGCCCACTCCACCGCCTCCTGGTATTCTTCCTTGGTCAAGGGCCGATTCAAGGGCGGATGCTCACCGGCTTTATAGCATGGTCGATACTGGTCCATGATATTCAGATAGGTGTCGGTGGAGATCTCCTGGGCCAGAAAACGGAAGACCTCCTCGCTTCCTGACAGGCCGCCGGGCAACACCAGGTGCCGCACCAGGAGCCCCCTCTGAGCTATTCCCTGCTCGTCCATCACCAGATCCCCCACCTGCCGGTGCATCTCCTTTACCGCCAGTCGGTTGCGCTCGGGGTAATCGGCGATGCCGGAAAGCCTTTTGGCGGTTTGTTCGTCGCTGTACTTCATGTCCGGCATGTAGATGTCGATGATGCCATTCAGGAGCTCCAGCGTCTCCAGGGAATCGTAGCCGCCGGTATTATACACCAGCGGTATGATCAGCCCATGCCTCACCGCCAACTCCAGGGCCGCCAGTATCTGTGGAACCACGTGGGTTGGGGAGACGAAGTTGATATTGTGGCACCGGGCCCTTTGCAGGGCCAACATCATCTTGGCCAGGTCCTCGATCTCAGTGACCTGGCCCTCGCCGAGTTGGCTGATGGTATAGTTCTGGCAGTATAGGCAGCGCAGGTTGCAGTGGGTGAAGAAGATCGTCCCCGAGCCGTGGCGGCCCACCAAAGGAGACTCCTCTCCGAAGTGGGCGTGAAAGCTACAAACCACTGGCTTATCGGCCGTTCGGCACTGGCTGGTTTCGCCTTGCAGCCGGTTAACCTTACAGCTCCGGGGGCAGATCCGGCACTCGGCCAGCATCTCCCAGGCGCGGGAGGCGCGCCTGGCCAATTCGCCTGACTTATGGAGCGCCACATACGACGCAGTCATGGTCGGCTGTCCTGGAGGCGTTAAAGAGCATAGAGCGGAGAGCAGGACATGGCCTCCTCCTTAGTTCACGGCTCTGCTTTGCGCTCTTCCTCTACCCTTGCCAATACACCTTTCCCGCCGCCTCCACGCCTGCCCCTCGTGGCACCGCGTATCCCTGGTTGGCCAGGGCATGCTCCAGGGCGGCCAATAGCAGGAGCACGTTCTCCTTGCGACAGGAATGTCCCATGAGCCCGATGCGCCAGATGATGCCTTTCAGGAGGCCAAGGCCGCTGGCGATCTCGAGGTTGAACTCATGGAGCAGAATACGGCGGACCTTGGCCTCATCTACGCCTGGCGGCACCTTCACCGTGTTCAAGGTGGGCAGGCGATGGGATTCTGGCACGAACATCTCCAAGCCCATGGCCTGGATGCCAGCTACCAGAGCCCGGTGGTTGAGCCGATGTCGGGCGAAACGGGCCTCCAGTCCCTCTTCTTGCACCAGGCGCAGCGCCTCCCGAAGAGCGTAGTTCATGGAGATGGGAGCGGTATGATGATAGGTGCGCTCCTGTCCCCAATACTTCTCTATCATTGTTAGGTCTAAATATAGGCTCTGCACCTTGGTCTGGCGCGAGCGCAGGGCCTCCACTGCCCTGGGCCCCAGGGTGATTGGCGCCAGCCCCGGCGGGCAGGAGAGGCACTTCTGGGCGCCGCTGTAGCAGGCATCGATGTCCCATCTGTCCACCTCCACCGGCACACCGCCCAGGGAGGTCACCGTGTCCAGCACGAGCAGTGCGCCGTATCGGTGACATAGTCTGGCGATCTCCTCCACCGGTTGGAGGGCGCCGGTTGAGGTCTCGGCATGGACCATCGCCAGGAGTTTGACCTTCTGCTTGAGGCTCTCTTCGATCTGCTCCGGCGCGAAGACCTGACCCCAGGGCACCTCCAGTTTGGTCAGCTTGCCACGGCAGCGGTGCACCATGTCGCACATGCGCTCGCCGAAAAACCCGCTAACCGCCACTACGACCTCGTCGTTCTCTTCGATCAGGTTATAGAGGGCAGCCTCCATCCCGGCGCTGCCGGTGCCGGAGATGGGGATCGCCAGGGGATTCTGGGTCTGGAACACGTACTGTAGGAGCGCCTTGGTCTCGTTCATGATCGCGATGAACTCCGGGTCCAGGTGCCCCACCAGCGGCGTGGCCATGGCCCTGAGCACCCGAGGGTGAACGTTGCTGGGCCCTGGGCCAAGCAGGATGCGCGGAGAAGGGTTCAGGTCGCTGATGGCTATAGCGTTCATGGGGAACCTCCTATAATTGGGAAGTTGACCTAGCGGCTAAGGCAAACGGGTTGAAGTCGGTGTCGTAGTCGTAATAGTCCTCTCGCTCGGCCCGCTTGAGAAAGGCGACGACGGAATAGGTAACAGGGGTGGCCATGACCTCCACCCCGACTTTGAAAAAGTAGTTGGAGATCAAAACGCTGGTGAGAAGGCCCATGGGCAGCACGCCGGCGAAGGCGATGACCACGAAGAGCAGGGTATCCACGCCCTCGCCCATCAGGGTGGAGCCGATGGTGCGGGTCCAGAGCCAATGTCCTCGGGTGAAGATCTTCATCTTGGCCAGGGTGAAAGAGTTGCAGAACTCACCGGCCCAATAGGCAATGAGGCTCCCCAAGACGATGCGCGGGGTGATCCCCAGTATCCTCTGGTAAGCGTCCTGGCCCTCCCAGTCGGGCGCAGGGGGCAGGGTACCCACCACGGCGAAGATAGTGGCCATGAGTCCAGCGCAGAAGAACCCGGTCCAGATCACCTTGCGGGAACGCTGGTATCCATACACCTCGGTGAGGATATCCCCGAAGATGTAGCTCAAGGGGAAAAGGACGGTCCCACCATCGAAGGTGAAGGGGCCCAGCAACACTATCTTCGACGAGGCCACGTTGGAGATCAAGAGCACCGCCACGAAAAGCGCCATGATGACATCGAAGAAGCGATAGGGCTTCAAAGCGGCACACCTTTCCCTCTGATAAAGGCGATGATCTTGTCCTTGAAGACCTGGGTATCGAACCCCAGGGCGTGGTCCCGGATGGCCGCTGGGTCGTAGGCTCGATGATCGAACTGCCGCACTGCCTGGGCCAGCGACTCCGCCGCGGGCTCCCGGAAGAAGGTGCCGGTCACATCCTGCACCACCGAGTCCAAGGCGCCTCCCCCGGCATAGGCGATCACCGGACGGCCGGCGGCCTGGGCCTCCACTGGGGCGATGCCGAAGTCCTCCTCCCCGGGGAAAATGAAGGCTTGGCAACGGGCCATGTAGCGACGCACCTCTTCCTGGGGAAGGCGGCCAAGAAACCTGACGTTGGGCTGCGCCAGACGCTGCAGGGCCGCCCGGGCTCTCCCCTCTCCGATGACCACCAAAGGCAATTTTAGCGCATTGAAGGCCTCCACCGCAAGGTGAATGCGCTTATAGGGCACCAGGCGGGAAACTATCAGGAAGTAATCGTCTATTCTGTCCGTGACCTGATAGGACGACGTGTCTACCGGCGGATAGATGATCGCGGCCTGGCGGCCATAATAGCTGAGAATTCTCTCCCTGACCGTCTGGGAGATGGCGATGAAGTGGTCGGTGCGCTGGGAGGCCCTGATATCCCAATGGCGCAGGCGGCCGATGAACAATGGCAAGAAGAGCCTGGGCAGCGTCCCCACGCCCTCGTGCCGTATATAATCCGGGTAGTTCCAGACGTAGCGCGGTGGAGTGAGACAATAAGTAATGTGCGTGGTGGGAGGCCGGGTGCGGACGCCGTGGCAGAACCCGCTGGAGTTGGCGAGGACCAGGTCGTAATCATTGAGCTCAAACCGCTCGAAGGCCCAGGGATAGAAGAAGAGATAGGCCTGGTGCTTCGAGGTGGCCAGGGGCAGGTGCTGCACAAGGCTGGTCCGGATGTCCCAGCTCCGATAGGCCGGAGGCATTGCCTTTGGCGCGTAGATAGAGGTGTAGATCGGTGCCTGCGGGAAGAGCTGGTGGAGGACCTCCAGCACCTCCTCGGCCCCGCCAACCTGGTTGAGCCAGTCGTGGACGATGGCTACCTTCAAGTTTCTTGCGCTCATTCCCACATGGGCTGGAACTTGTAGTACTGGTCAGGGTGCTGGATCACGTACTTCTCGAGAGCGGAGGTCATCCGCACCATGTTTTCCGCCTGGTCGGCCCTGGGATTCCCGGTATCAACCAGGTCCAAAGGCCTTTCCAGGATACCCCGGTACCTGCCATCGGGAAGTCGGTAGAAAACAGCGGGGATCACTGCCGCCCCCGTCTTGGACGCCAGGTTAGCTACGCCGGCCGGTATGCGGGTGGGATGACCGCAGAAGCGCACCGGCACCCCGTTGTGGGGAGCGAGCCGGTCGATGATGATGCCCACCACCTCGTTTTTCGCCAAGGCGCGGTAGATGTGGCGTAGGGAGGTCTCCATGGGGATGATCTTGATGCCGCTTTGGGCCCGATGGCGTAGGAGTATCTGGGTGATGCGGGCGAAGCCAGCGGTTTCAGCCACGCCGTTGATTGGGTAGGAAGATAGCCAGGCCAGGGTGGCACCCCCCACCTCCCAGTTGCCGAAGTGACACGATATGATAATGGCCCCTCGCCCTCGCCTGAGCGCTTCCTCCAGGTTCTCCTGTCCGGTGATTGCCATGTTTCTCTGGACATCGCTGGCCGAGAGCTCGGCGAAGCGCAATACCTCCAGCACGTTTCTGACGTAGTTGCGGAAGGTGGAGCGGGCGGTGCGTGCCACCAGGGGGTCGCTCGGGTGCCGACGCATAATGCGGGCGCAATTGTGTTTCACGGCCTTGCGGCGCCGGGGCCAGACGAAATATATGGCGTTACCGAGGACCTCCGATATGCGCCGTTCCACCAGCCCGGGGGTGACTCTGGCCAGGAGCGCGCCCGTGCGATAAAGCGAGTACAAGACCAGACTTATACCGCTATCACGACATTTGGCCAGACGGTGGGTAAGTATCATTTCCTCGCAATGGGGATAGGCTGCCAGGCCAGGCCACGAGGCTGACCGTGGACAGCCTATCTGCGGCGACATGGTGTATCGGGCTAGATGCCCTGGCGGATGATGTAGTCCGTTACGTCGGCGACCCGGCACGAATAGCCCCATTCGTTATCGTACCAGGCGATGACCTTGACCATGTTCCCGCCAATGACCATGGTGCTGGCGGCATCCAGGATCGAGGAGGCGGGGTTGCCTTTGAAATCCATAGATACCAACTCCTCCTCGCAGTACTCCAAAATGCCCTTGAGCTCACCGTCGGCGGCCTTCTTGAAGGCCGCGTTGACCTCCTCGGCAGTAACATCCTGCTCCAGGTCGGCCACGAAGTCAACGATAGATACTGTGGGCGTGGGTATCCGTAGGGCGAAGCCGTGGAACCGGCCCTTGAGCTCCGGGATCACCAGGGCCACCGCCTTGGCCGCGCCGGTGGTGGTGGGGATGATGTTCAATGCCGCGGCCCGGGCCCGACGCCAGTCCTTATGGGGCAGGTCCAGGATGCGCTGGTCATTGGTGTATGAATGCACGGTGGTCATGAGGCCTTTGACGATGCCGAAGCTATCGTGGAGCACCTTGGCCACCGGGGCCAGGCAGTTGGTGGTACAAGAGGCATTGGAGATCACCGCGTGCCTGGCTGGATCGTAGCGTTTCTCGTTCACCCCCATGCAGATGGTGATGTCCTCGTTCTTCGCCGGCGCGGTGATGAGCACCTTCTTGGCACCGGCAGCCAGGTGGGCCTTAGCCTTCTCGGCCTCGGTGAAGATACCGGTGGACTCGATGACGAAGCCAACTCCCAGATCCGACCATGGGAGCCTGGAGGGATCCCTCTCGGCCAGGACCTTGATCTTTCGGCCGTTGACCGCTAGGTATTCACCGTCAACCTCCACTTTGCCTGGAAAGGCCCCGTAGTTGGAGTCATGGCGCAAAAGGTGAGCGTTGGTAGCGACATCGGTGATGTCGTTGACTGCCACAACTTCCAGTTCGGGGTAGCGCTCGATCATCGCCTTGAGTGACTGTCGGCCTATGCGTCCAAAGCCATTGATGGCGATCTTGCCTGCCATCGTTCGAAAACCTCCTCACCGCAATATTAGTCCCATATAGTTCAATCATGGTATTTTCACTGGGCTTTAGTAGGGTGGAGCGCATTATAGCATGTTTATGATTCCCTGGAAAAGGCCCGCCGCCAGGTGGGTTTCTAGGCCTCCCGGCTATAGGCCAATAAGCTCATACACTTGTACCGGAGTGCTCTTGCCTTTTACCGCGAGAGGAGTCAAAGCCCTGGCCTGTACTGACGTCTCTATGAGCCGGTAAGTGTCGGATGACAAAAGGATCTGACCTGGCTGGGCTGCCTCTTGAAGCCGCTTGGCCAGGTTCACCGCGTCGCCGATGACGGTATAGTTCATCAC
>JBFMCB010000019.1:0-28359 GCA_040754915.1 Chloroflexota bacterium
GGAGTGACCTCATCCAACCCTCAGAGTATAATAGCAAACCGGCGGGGGGAAATGGTTGCTCTCTACCGCCACTTCACTTCGGCGCCAGCGGCCAGAACCAGGGTGGTGACCACGAGCAGGGCGTACATTACCTTCAGATACGCCATTCTCCACTTCACGGGGAATCACATCCTTTCATTCAAGATTCAGTTTTGCCTGGATCTGCAACGCGGCTGTGAATCCCCTTCGCTTCTCTCGTTGCTTCTGGCTTCGCTCCCCCGCCGGTTTGCGGCACATTGTAGCACCTTTTCCTGGGATTTGCAATAGGAAATCGGTACTACAATCGGGCCCTGAGGTCACACTGCTTTGAAAAGCTGGAAACGCCGATTAATGGCGTCCAAGAAGGCCCTGGCCCCCGCCTCCGCCACACTCTCCCTCACCAGGCTCACGCCCGAGAGCTTCTCCTCGCCAGCAGGCAGGGCCATGGAAAGCAGCACCACCACCGTGTTCTTCTCGCCCAAAGGGAGAAGCTGCACGTCGCTCACGCTGAGGCCGGTGGGCCGGTCCACCATGCGGTCCAGGGCGTTCATCGCCGCCTCCACCGCCAACCTGGCTTCCTCCTGTTCCGACACCACGTCACCGCGCGCCTCGCCTTTGGCGGTCTTCCCCTTGTGCTCGATGACCACATGGGTCCCCTGGTCGCGGCTATGCTGAACCGAAATCAGCCTGATCCTGGGCGTCGGTGGGGGCTTTTCCTCCTCGATCTGAACCAGGCTGATCTTCCGGTAGTCGATCCGTTGGTCATGCTTGAGCAACAGCAACGACTCGATATCCCGGACGATCTGCTTGGGCCGGCGCTCCGTGGAGGCGAACACGTGGATCTCGTCAATGACACCATTGCCACTACACAGCACCCGGGAGCGATACACCCCACGGATGCTGTTGATGCTCTTCTCGAATTCCTGGGGAACTAGACCAGCTTCCTTAGCGCTCACAATACTTCGCTCCTATAATGAGATCATGCATCGATCATCGCTGGCTGGCAGCATAGCTTTCGTCCGGGACAACAATCAATTATCGCATAGCATAACACCTCTTCACTGAACAAATCAATGGCTAGATGGTACCAGCCGGATATGACCTTGGTACCGAACAAAGATCGTTTTTGGCGCCTCAAGCCAGGCCATGAACTCGTTTTGCCCTGGCAATCGCTTCGCTGACATCGGTCGAGGACTCTCGCCTGCCCAGGGGGTCTCGAAACCCTCTCTCCCCACTCAGGGCCCTCAAAGTCGCGGCGATGCTCCAGCTCAAGGCCTCCAGGTTATACCCGCCCTCCAGCACGAGAACCAGCTTCTTCGGGCAATGCTCCCGGGCCAGGGAGTCCAGGGCCCCGGCCATCCAGGCAAACCCTTTTACCGAAAGGCTCATCATGGTCAATGGATCGGCCCAATGACCATCGTAGCCCGCCGAGACCAGGATCAGTTGCGGGGCAAAACGCCGGGCCAAGGGCACCAACACCTCCTCGAAGGCCTGTCGAAAACCCTCGTCTCCCGTCCCGGAAGGCAGCGGCACGTTCACAGTATAGCCCCGGCCGCGTCCCTCCCCCGTCTCCTCCCAGTGCCCGGACCCTGGGTAGAAAGGGTACTGATGGGTGGAGAAATAGAGAACGCCAGGATCGGAATAGAAAGCCACCTGGGTACCATTGCCGTGATGGGCATCGAAATCCACGATCAGAATGCGCTCCAGGCCATGCCGTCTCTGCCCATACCGGGCGGCAATGGCCACGTTGTTGAACAAGCAAAACCCCATGCCCCTTTGGGGCAGGGCGTGGTGGCCCGGGGGACGAACCAGAGCAAACGCCGCCTTGGCCTCATTTGCCATCACCGCATCGACGGCCCGCAGTGCCCCGCCTGAGGCATGCCGGGCCGCCCGGAAGGAGCCGGGGGAGATCACGGTATCCCAGTCCAACTGCCCGCCCCCGGCCTCCGCCATCTGCTCCACCGCATGCACATAGCTCGCCTGGTGTACCAGGGCGATCTGCTCGCGCTCAGCGGCGTAGGGTACCAAAATGGTCAGGTGATCCAGGATCCCTTCCCGCTGCAAGAGGCCCCAAGCTGCCCTGAGCCGGGCGGCATTTTCCGGGTGATCGCCGGTGTCGTGCTCCAGGTATACCGGGTCGTAAATCAGGGCTACCGCTGGGCAGGCCGGGGTCTCTATAGTGCCCACCCTTTACTGACTACCCCAAGCCTGCACCTGGCGCAAAACCACCGGCTCCAGGCGATCGTTAGGGGTGATGCCCGGGATACGTCCCCGTTTGGCCACCGGCGTCCCCGCCACCTCTTTGATGTCGCCGGTGAAGTCGATGGGCCTGGCCCCGCTGATGTAGCTTCCCACGCCGAAAGCATCCACCGGGGCCCCACAGTCCAAAAGATAGCCAATGCGCTCTGGTGTGAGCCCGCCGGAGACAATGATCTTAACGTGATTGTATCCGGCCAGATCCAGCCTGGCCCGCACCTCCTTGGCCAGGTCCGGGGTCACCCGCCCTCTCTCCGAGGGGGTATCCAGGCGCACCCCGTACAGGCGCTGGCCCATGGCCTCGGCCACCCGCAGGCTTTCCTCCACCTCGTCCTTAAAGGTATCCACCAGGATGATGCGGGGAACATCGGGCTCCATCCATTTGTCGAAGGCCAAAGCAGCTTTCACCGTGTCGCCGAAGATCAGGATCAGGGCATGCGGCATGGTCCCCGATGGGGCCAGGCCTGCCAGCTTGCTTCCCGCTGGCGTAGAGCCGGTGATGCACCCCCCCA
Organism: Chloroflexota bacterium; assembly: GCA_040754915.1. Lineage (GTDB taxonomy): Bacteria > Chloroflexota > DTOL01 > DTOL01 > JACQYG01 > JACQYG01. The sequence continues at coordinate 2,787 of JBFMCB010000019.1, forward strand.
CTATGGCGGCATAATCCATCACGTCCGCCACCTTGGGATGCACGTGGCGGGCGCCGAAGGAGATGACCGTTCGCCCCCGGGCCGCCTCCACGCACTCCCTGGCCGCCGTCGCCCAGCCGGAGCATTGGGCCAGAATGCCCAGGATCGCGGTCTCGTAGAGGCCAAAGGGGACATAGGGTGCGGTGATGCGCAGCACCACCTCTTTGGGGTGAAACGGCATGCCCTCCTTCATGGCCCAGACCCTGGCCTCCGGCGGCAAAGCCGCGGCCAAGAGCGACAAGGCCTCCTTGATGCCGCAAAGAATGCCCTGGGCGCCAGAGAATATCTCCATGGTGACCACCGGGTTCACGTTCTCTTTCTGAAGGATCTTCTGGGCCCGGGCGAAATAGATGTCGGCCGTCTCGCCGGAGAGGATGGGGTAGGATATGTCGAAGTTCGGGCACATTCCGGTCTCCTTCGGCCGGTTTCTTCTAGGAATAGGGACGGCTGGCGCCAAGCGGGTCGCAGTCCTCAGGAGGCAAGCTCACGACCCGGACCCCCAGGATCTTCTCCATGTGCTTCAGGGCAAAGGTGTGGGCCTCCTCGTCAAAGCTGGCCACGCAATCAGCGTATACCTCCACCGGGTAATCCCGATTCCGGGCATCGGCCACCGTGTGCAGGACGCAGATGTCAGTGCAGACCCCACACACCACAAGCTTGTCTGGCCTCAAAGCCCTGAGGGTATCATCCAGAGCAGTATTGAAAAAGCCGCTGTAGCGGCTCTTGGGGACCATGGTGCCCGGAAAGGGGGACAGCTCCGGGATCACCTGGCACTCGGGCGTGCCGCGCAGGCAGTGGGGCGGGAACATCTGGAATTCCTTGTCGCCCGGGTCGTGGGTATCTACCAAGTAGATGACGGCCGACCCCGTGCGGGATTCCCTGGCCAGGAGCCTTTGAACGTTAGGGATGATGGCCCGAGCTCGTTGGCCACAGTATAGCACATTGCCCTTCTCCAAGAAGCCCCGCAGCATGTCCACCACGATCACTGCGTTCGCCACATCCGTGCGCCTCCATTTCCGCTCGGCCTCTTAACCTACGTCTCAGCCAGTGCTTCGACGAAACCGTGCCAAATGCCTGAACATTCTATTCTAACTCCCCATGGCTGTCAAGTATAAAAGTCGCCAAATGTTCAGGCGGCAATCGAGCTGCCGCCTGAAATCGCCATAACCAGGAAGGTCTCGTGTGCCTTGGCCATCCTGATTTATCCTCCCTGAACTCTGCTGGTCTCTCAACACCCCCTTTAAAGCTGACTCTTGATCCGTTCCAGTTAAGCCGGGCTCAAGAGCTTCCGCGCCATCGGGTTGAGCACATTGTTTTCTTTGAAGATGTGGTTGGTGAGCAGTTGGTGGTTTTCATTATACCAACCAGGCGACATCGGTCTGTGACTTCCCTCGCATTTCAGCGTCTATCCGAGTTGATGCCCTAAACCCTCGCGCCGGCGCCTCGGCTATAGGCCAGGGTCATCGCCTCTCTCACCTTCTCCATGGTCTCTTTGGCCAGGAGCTGCGCCCGGGCCGTGCCCTGGGCCAGAATATCGTCCACCAGATCGGCCCTCTTGACTATCTCCGCCCTCCGCTGGCGCAGGGGCTCCAGGTAGTCGTTCAAGGCCCGGGCCAGGCGTTCCTTCACCTCCACGTCGCCCACCCTGCCAGCGCGATAACGCGCTTTCAGCTCCTCCACCACGTGGAGGTCCGAGTTGAAGAGGTCGTGGTAGACAAAGACCGGATTGCCATCCACGTGGCCGGGGTCGGTGGCGTGGATGCGAGTGGGGTCGGTGTACATGGACAGCACCTTGCGCCGTACTAACTCACGGTCGTCGGAGAGGTAGATCGCATTTCCCCAGCTAGCGTGCATGGTGCGGTTGTCCACTCCGGGGAGGCGCGGCGCCGGGCTCAATAGCCCTTGAGGCTCAGGGAAGATATCCCCGTACAGGCTATTAAAACGACGGGCCAGCTCCCGGGACAGCTCGATGTGGGGCATCTGGTCCTCGCCCACCGGCACCGTGTCTGCCCGGTAGATCAGGATGTCAGCCGCCTGAAGGACAGGATAGGCCAGGAGTCCCAGAGACGGCTCCATCCGAAGCTCCTGGATCTGCTCCTTGTACGTGGGCACCCGTTCCAGCCGCGCCACCGTAACCAGCATGCTGAGGAGTAGGGCCAGCTCGGCGTGCTCTGGCACGCCCGATTGCAATACAATGGTGCTGCGTTCAGGGTCGATGCCCGCCGCCAGCCAGTCTATCAGCACATGGCGGATGTTCTGCTGGATGCGCTCGGTGTGGCTGTAGTCCGTGGTCAGCACGTGCCAGTCGGCGATCAGGAAATAGCATTCGTACTCATCTTGCAGCCGGACCCAGTTCTCAAGTGTCCCCACCAGGTGGCCCAGGTGTCTGGGGCCGGTGGGCCGATGGCCAGTCAGGATGCGCCCCTTCTTCATTTTTCTCTTCTCCAGCGAAAATCGCTCCGGTGCCCATCTGTTGGGCCCAACTGCCCAGGATGTCCCAAGCGACGAGGACGCCTTTGGCCGCCCTCATAGGAGCCGGGCAACCCGCCTGCCAAACTCCCGACAGTTGGTCAGGTCTTCCTCTGTAGGAGCCAGCACCACCCTGATCCCGGGCTCGGGTACCTTGAGCTTCAGGTCCTTGAGCCGCTGCTCCACCAGCGGGACACCCTCGCCACTCCAGCCATAGGAGCCGAAGGCCGCCCCCACCTTGCCCTTGACCTTGATGGTGACGAAGCTGGAGAGCAGGTCCCAGATGGGCTTCAGGGCATCACCCACGAAGGTAGGAGAGCCGATGACCAGGCCGTCGGCAGCCTCAATCTTATCCAACATCTCCCTCGGCCACCCCTGTCCGATGTCGAAGGTCTCCACCCCGGCGCCGCCGTCTCCCAGGCCCAGGGCCACGGCCTCGGCCATGCGCCTGGTATTGCCGTAGGCGCTGGCATAGAGAACCAGGGCCTTCTTGCGGGCCGAGGGCTCGGAGGGCCTGGCCCACTCCCGGTAACGCTCGATGTACTGCCGGGGGTTCGTCCGCAAGATCGGGCCGTGGGAGGGGGCGATGAGGGCGATGTCCAGCCCCTCCAGCTTCTCCAAGGCCTTGAACGAGTACTCCTTGTAGGGCCGCATGATCACGTCGAAATAGTAGCGGAAATAGTAGCGGAAATCCTCCACCAGGTCGTCGTAGAGGCGCGGGTCACAGAAGTGGCACCCCAGAAAATCGCAGGGGAAGAGGACCTTGTCCTCCACCAGGTAGGTCAGCATGGTGTCGGGCCAGTGCACGAAGGGGGCGGTGATAAAGTGCAGGGTCTTGTCGCCCAGATCCAGGGAATCGCCGTCGCCCATTTTGAGCGGCCGCACGTCGCGGTTGAGCACGTTCTTCACAAAGTGCTCCCCGCTGCGGGAGACCACCACCCTAGCCTGCGGGGCCTGGGCCAGGAGGAGCCCCAATGCCCCGGAGTGGTCTGGCTCCAGGTGGTTCAACACCACGTAGCCGATATCCTTGGGATTTACCAGGGCCCTGACGTTGGAGAGAAACTCCTCCTGGGCGGCCGGCGTTACCGTGACCGTTTCCACGATGGCCACTTTCTCGGCCTGGATGAGGTAGGAATTATAGGTGGTCCCATGATCCAGCGGCATGATCACGTCGAAGAATTTGCGGTCGGGGTCCAACACCCCCACATAGTAGAGGTTGTCCATGATTTGGAAGGGCTTCATTGCTGCCTCCTATACTATTGCCGCGCAGCATTTGCCTAATGCGCGCAAGTTTTGGAGCCGCGAAGACGCAATGATTTTTGATTGCAGATTGCCGATTTTCGATTGCCCCTCAATCCAAAATCGGAAATCGAAAATCCAAAATCGAAAATCCTATGCGTCTTTGCGGTGAGACCGCGCTATGAATGTTAGTGGTGAGACTACGCTGCTTTTCCGCCGGAAGGCTCAGTTGTTTCAAGGGGCCACGGTAACGGTTTACCAGCAAAGAACCCGTCCACAACCTGGCGTCTGGGTTTTTCAGCAGAAAATAATCTATCACAAAAGCTAACCCGTGGCAAGCAGTCGAGCCGGCCAACTCGCATTGGTTAGCTGCGATCAAACCCTTGACAGTGCACCAGATGCGTATTACTATCTGTGCGGTGAACACGATAGAGTACCACCAACCGCCCCTTGCCGGAGGCCTGAGTGAAGATCACCTTTTTAGGCACCGGGGCCGCCCAGGGTATCCCGGCCATAAATTGTGACTGCGAGCACTGCACCCGCGCCCGCAGTGAGGGTGGAAAACTGGCTCGCGAGAGAAGCGCGGTCTTATTCTCTTTGCCTGGCTACGAGCTCTTGGCGGACACACCGCCGGATGTCCGCATCCTCGTCTTGAAGAACAACATCACCCACCTGGATGGCATCCTGGTCACCAGCTCCAGCTACGATCACATCGGTGGGATCAAGGAGTTCGAATACTGGCGGGAAAACGTGGACTTCCTGGCCGAGGACACCCTGTTTGAGCTCATCAAGCAGGAACACTGGACGCCCAGGCTGGAGGAACTCATGTTCCACGTTCCGTACTATCCAGGAGCCTCCCTGTACTTCGGTGAGGTCTCCATCGTCCCCTTCGCTGCCCGCCAACGCCGTCCCATCTTCGGTTTCTCGATCAAGGAAAAGGACCGGCGGGCCATCTACACCTCGGATACTCAGGGTCGCCTGACCAACTACGCCCGCCATTTCATGCGTAACTGCGACCTCCTGATCGTCAATACCCCTGCTTTCGAGCCCCCGGCCCAGGAGCAGATCACCGTGGTGGAGGCCCTTCGTTTGCGCGAGGCAGTGGGGGCCAGGCGACTGATCCTGACTCACATCGACCACTTGAACAAGCCGCACGACGAACTGGAGCGCTACGTTCGGCAGTACCCTGAGGTGGCGGTGGCCTACGACGGCATGGTCGTAGAGGTGTGATATGCGGATCAGATTCCTGGGCACCGGGGCTGCCGAGGGAGTTCCGGCCATCAACTGCGATTGCGACCACTGCACCCGGGCTCGAAGAGAGGGTGGAAAGCTGGCTAGGGAGAGAAGCGCGGTCCTATTCTCTTTGCCTGGCTATGAGCTCCTGGTGGACGCGCCCCCCAATATCCTGGACCTCCTGGCCCGGAACCAGGTGACACGCCTGGACGGGATCTTCTTGACACACCATCACTACGACCACAGCGCCGGCCTGGAGGAATTCATCTACTGGCGGAAGGATTTAGACCTCCAGGCCGAGCCCAAGATCTATTCCCATATAACGAATGAGGAGTGGGCGGGGCGCCTGGGAGAGGTGGCTTTCCACATCCCTTCTCGACCAGGCCTGGCTATCTATTTCGACGGCTTTTTCACAGTACCTTTCGGCGTGCACCACTCGGTCCCTTGCTTCGGCCTGGCCTTTCACGTCAACGGGCAAAAGATCGTATACACCTCCGATGGCGACAGCCGCGTGAGCAACTACGCCCGGCGGCTCATCTTGGGCGCCGATCTCCTCATGGTCAATACCCCTTTCTTCGCCAACGGGCCCGCAGCGGCCCACCTGGACGTGGGCGAGGCCATCGCCCTAAAGGAACGGGTGGGGGCCACCCGCATGATCCTCACCCATATCAACCACCTTAACCGTCCCCACGATCAACTGGAGCAATACCTTCGCCAGTTCCCTGGAGTGACGGTGGCCTACGATGGACTGGAGATAGAGCTCTAGCCTTTTGCTCCACCAGCGCAGCCCCGCTGCCCGCCCACTACGCGGGCACCTGCCCCCATGACCAGAGGCACCACTACCCCCGGGGTCCCGGCCAGGTTGGCAACCCGGTCAGCCCGGCGCCTCTCTGCCAGGCCCGGTTTCAGGGCCGGCAATAAACATCAGCAAGACCACACCCAATTTGGGTCAGAGCAGTTAGGCTGGCTGTCAGATACGGGCTGTCGAAGGGTGGCCGTCTTAGCAGGTCAACGGCCTGGGTTTCCTTGTCCGGCCCACGAGCAGCTCACCCGAAAACGCGGGCTGGCCAAGCCGGGTGCTAAGGAGTCCGGCGGCCTTAGCGGTCAGAGTCACCAATGCCAGCAGGATGAGGAATGACAAGGTGTGGTCCATATTAACATTCCTATCGAGATCTTATTCAGTCCAAGGCAGGGCATTCCAAACGGCAAGAATAGCGTAATACAATGCCGAAATCGCGGATAAAGGGATAGATTTGCGCTCTGAGGAAATCCTTCAGCCGGTGGATAAGCCAGGTGATCTATCATTGGATGCCTGCCAGGGCAACCTTGAAGCTCACGGCACCATCATAAGCTACAGACCATCAATCAGATACTCGTTTATGGTTTCTTTATCTTGTCTCTTCTGTTGCTTGGGTTAAGGAGTACGGCGATACTCAGGCAGGCTACTCATCGGCGGTCTTTCATGATCGCGGATTTCGTGAATGTCGAGCCGCAACTGTTCCGGTTCATAACGAATCAGCTTCATACTCTCATTCATCGCATTCAACAATCCGATGTGGTGACTGGCGCCCACACGCTGCATTACAACCTGGAGAATCGCGAACGCCATCTTGCTCAGGGCCAGGAGCGATTGATTGCGATGCACGCGTTCTTCCAAGTCTACCTGCCCGATCGCATGCAAACCAAAACGCGCCAGGAGGTCAATCAGTAAACCGGTCTCGACCCCATAGCCAGTAAAAAACGGAACGCTTTCTAACGCCACGCGGCGCCCGGCGTACTCGCCCGCCAAAGGCTGGACCATCCCTGATAGTTCGGGATAAAACAGGTTTAGCAGCGGCCGCGCAACGAGTTCGGTCACACGGCCACCGCCGCGCGCTTCGATCTTCCGTCCAACGCGCAGTGGCCGCTGATAAAACCCTTTCACATACATCAACCTCGGCTCTTTGAGCAGCGGGCCCAGAATTCCGTACACAAAACGCGGGTGGATGTTTACAATGTCCGTGTCAATCCACGCGATCAAATCGCCCTTCAGCAAATACAGACTCTTCCAGAGCGCTTCGCCCTTGCCGGCATATGCATCGCACTGCGGCAAGATCTCAGGATGCCGGAACACCGGCACATCGAGGTCTTGCGCGATGGCGACTGTGTTGTCGCTCGAGTTGGAATCAATCACGACGATCTCGTCGAGCAGCGGATACTGATACATCAACGCCTGACGCACGGTCTTGACGATTTTGCCAATGGTTTTCTCCTCGTTCAACGTCGGCAAACCCAGGCTAATTGTCAGTCCCTGCCGCTCTTTCATCTCGACCAGCCACTTCACATCCTCAAACTCGTGGGCATGAAAGGTGTTCTCGGCGAACCATTTGTCCACAACGACCGAGATGGTATAGTCAATGGGCTCTACCCCCTCCACCGGCAACTCAGGAAATTCGCGACGCGTTTTCACGATCAACGTAGCGCAAAAAGTGCCGACTTTCTTCATCACGCGCATCGCGGTAGGTCCAATCGGCGGATCACCAGACTGTGGACGTGCAATCGCGCCCATCACCAGTAATTGATGTCCTTGTTCTTTGGCAGTACGCACAATCGCCCTGACCGCGTCGCCGCGTACAGTGCGCCAGCGCGTAATCTGTGACAGCGCACGCAGCGGTTTCAGAAATTCCCGGTATGCTTCGTCCTTGAGACGTGCGGCGGGGACAGCATGCAGCAACGTGATCTCAGCATTATAGACTTGAGCGAATGTAAGCGCAACCTGAAGCGCCAGCGCGGCATAGGGACCACCGCGAATGGGCAAAAGAATACGTCGGATTTCCGAGGGAAGGGTACCGTTGACTACGACCACATCGCAGGGCATTGCGCGCAAGATCTCGGCAGGCAATGCACTCGTCCAGTTTACCACAAGGAGGTCGCAAGCTTCTCTCTGCACGACGACCTGTGCTTCGCGCCACGGGTGATGCGACACTCGTACAATCGTCCGCACATCCAACTCTCGCGTCATTGCCTCTAATTCCTGACGCAATCTTTGAGCTGGATGCGCTCCTACACTTAGCGATTCACCTTCTGGTACTGTCACCAACCCCAGGACGAGTGTCTTTTCACTGCTTGCCTGCGCCAGAACGCGCGCGAAGGGAAGCAGATTCGCAACTCCGTCACACGTCGTCCCGGCAATCACCACTCGTCTTCGATCATGCCCAGTGGTCATTCATAAATCTCCTTCAACAACGGTTCAATCCGTTCCTTAAAAATTCGCGACCAAGCATATTCCCGCACTACGCGCCGTTTCAATTGATAGCGGTCGTCTTGGGCGAGAAATTGCACTATGCGCTCGGCAATCACGGTGGGCGATTCATCAAACGCAAAATAGTGAGCATATTCACCAGCCGATTCGCGAAAAGGTGGAATGTCAGCGCAGAAGATCGGCAGTCGCGTCAAGCCCGCTTCTAAAATCGGAATGCCGAAGCCCTCGCGCCAGCTTGTGAACAACAACACGTCGGCAAGCCAATACAGATCACGCCGCGTTACATCATCCACCGGACCGTAGTCTTGCAGAAAAATCACGGCCTCTTCCAGGTCACGTCTTTTCCGTCGCTCACGCAATTCCTCCAGATAGGCGCAGTTGGCTGGATTGTGAGGCCCCAGCGGTCCCATCACTACCAGTTTTGGCGCGAGGCCGTGTTCGCGCAAGGCTGCCGTGATCTCGACCGCGAGTTCAATATTCTTCCGCCGGGTGACCCGTGCCGGCAAAAGGAGCAGTGGCGCCGTGTCAAGCAATTTCAGTTCACGAACCCAGCGCGATGTGGTTTCGCTAATGCCAAGAAATTCGCATACATCCAGCCCTGGTGGAACAACTGCAATCTCCTCTTCGGCTAGACCCAACAAGTATGCTAACTCCTTCCGCCGCCCTTCGGATATGACTACATATTTTACACCTGCCCACACTTGCCGGAGCAAATCCCATGGCCATCCTTCGTGCATCTCGTGGGCATATACCGGATCACGCCATGCGAAATCGTGACACCACGCGATCAGTCGCACGCGTCGCGCTTGCACCATTTCGTGGAGAGCAATGGACAGTGCAAGATTTTTGTGGAGCGTCAAGACGTTATGTGCGATACACACGTCCACCCCCTCTGACGCCTGGGCAAGTGCATGGCCGAGTGCTTTACTCAGCGCGTGTAAGTCACCGTCGATCTTTCCACCGGCTAAATGACGATTTGCCTCGAGGACAAAAGGATGCTTCGAGTCCACTATCGGGATGATGTGAATCGGCACGCGCGGATCAAACTGTTCTCCGCGCCCGGCGATGATTTTCACCGCATAGCCGTGGTCAGCAAGGAGACGAGCATGCGCAGACAATGTAGATTCAACACCGCCAATTATCGGTGGTGCAGAATAATGAAGAATCGCAACTTTAGGTTCCTGCATTTTGAATCATTAGCTAGAGATGCTGATAGGGATTAACAGTAAGCACATAAGGAAATCCGATTTGGCGATAACAACAACCTTGGCACGCCCAAACGCTTCCTTTGTGCCACCGCGTCCTGTCAGGAGCCTGAGTGAATAACCCGCGCTCACCAATCGGCGCGTGTGCTGCGCGATAATTTCCACGCCGCTAACACGCCAGTAATTGGCAAGGCAGTATAGTGTAAAAACTGTAACGTGTGACTTTGGCATTCTTCAAGCTTTCATTTTCTCAGCCCCGAGCCATTCATCTATTCACGAAATCTGTCTCGGCGCTTTCAGCTTATACCTTCTTCGCCACGACAATCTCACCTGGTAACCCCAACATCGACTTTTCTGTTACATCAAGGATTTGAAAACCGGCATCTTCCAATGCTTTCTGAACAAGGATGGGCCGGCAATCAACAAGATTTGGAAACTGCCTGTGGGCCCATTCATAAACCCTCTCCGTCACTCCGGCCTTCCCCCTTTTCGACATTGCCACAACGCAGATACGGCCGCCGCTGTGAAGAGCTCTTTGGCACTCGTGTAAAACAATCGGAATCTCCGGTGAATCGAAAAGCTCCAAAGTGAAGCTCATAAAAACTGCGTCGAAGAGATTTTCTTCGAAGGGGAGTTTAGCAGCGTCGCCACACCTGATTTTCACTCTTTCTGACAATCCCGCTTTCTTAAGCTTCGATCGGGTGATATTGCACATACGTTCAGATATATCGATCCCGTAAACCTTGCCCGAGTTCCCAACCGATTCGGCCAAAGCCAGTATGCAATGCCCGGAGCCAAATCCGATCTCAAGAACGATCTCACCTTCTTTGACATTTAGCTTTTGCAGACCGGCGATTCTGTATGCCCTTTCGAAGGGACTCACCAGGAGGTCATACCACCGGCTTATCTTATCGTAACTGCGTTTGGCTTGTTCCTTCGACCGGGTGACCCTGCTTATTTGTGTTTCATTTTTGGACATGGCTTTTCTCCTTAAAAGGGAATGAATGACCAGAGGTCTCAACAACTACAGGGCTAGGCCAACGGGGAAAATTAGCTGATCGACTGGCGCATGCCACCGCTTTGCCAAGTTTTGTGTACCAGGTCTCTGAAAAATGTTCGTGCGCAAAACCTTTAACTAAGGGCGCATTCTGACGGCTGACCGCTCTCGGCCGCCATTTGTCCGCTGGCTCCTTGCCTACCGCGTGCTCATCCAGCCAAAGAACAGGACGAAGAAGACGCTCGCTACCAGGCAGGTGACAACTGTCACTACCAAGCCGGAGCGCTGCCAAATCTTGAACGTGATCGGCGTGTGGGTCTTTTCACTCAGCCGCATCGTCAGCACACCGGCCGTCGAGCCGATCGGCGTGCCGTTGCCGCCAAAGCCTGCGCCCAACGCCAAGGCCCACCACAGCGCAGTAGTCGGAACACCTACACTATCCAAATACTGAATCACCGGAATTATCGCAATAGTGAAGGGGATGTTATCCACTATGGCCGACAGAAACGCCGCCCCCCACAGCAGCAAGAGACTGGCCACCACTAAATGACCTCCAGCGAGAGACGCCAATACCTGGCCGAGAGCAGAAAGCACACCCGCCGCTTCCAGCCCCCCTACCGCGACAAACAGCGCGGCGAAGAAGAGCAGCACCCCCCACTCCACATCCTTGAGTATCTGGTCTACATCTGGACGCACCCACGCCAAAGCAATGGCCGCGCCGATCATCGCAACGAACGCCGCCGTCAAATGCAGCAGGCCGTGCAAAAAGAACAGCAGGATAGTGATGCCGAGCGCGATCAGAACCTTCCGCAGCGTGGCCTGGTCGTGCAGTGCGTCCGCCGGATTCAGCCGCATCACCGCGGTGACGTCTTCCGGCATCTGCGCCAATTCCTGGCGGAAAATCACGCGGAGCAAGAGCAGCGTGGCTAGCCACGCTAGGGGGACGACGGGACCCAGATGAACCAGAAAATCGTTAAAAGAGAAACCGGCAGCCGACCCGATGAGGACATTAGGTGGGTCGCCCACCAAAGTTGCCGTTCCGCCCACGTTGGATAAGAGCGTCTCAGCCATTAGCAGTGGCAGAGGACTGATTCCCAACAATTGCGCAATCAGCAGAGTGACGGGCACAATCAACACAACAGTCGTGACGTTGTCCAGGAACATCGAGAGGACCGCAGTGACGGTGCCCAGGAGAATCATTAAGTACCATGGATGGCCGCGTGACCAGCGGGCAACGAAAATCGCCAGATACTGGAAAAAGCCGGTCTTCTCCAGCATACGGACCAGAATCATCATTCCCATTAACAGGCCGAGAGTGTTGAAATCAATGGCCTCCAAGGCTTGTTTCTGGGAGTAGAAGCCAAACAACATTCCTGCTATCACCATCAAGGTCGCCCCCACAACGGCCACAATGGTGCGATGAATGCGTTCGGAAAGAATGACGGCAAACGTCACAATGAAAACCAGCGTGGACACAATGTGAACAAGAGTCATTGGACGTGGCTCCTGTTTTCGGCCCAGGTAGAAAGAAAACCGCAAGCGATATCTACCTGTGAAACAATCCCGAGGAGTTTGCCGTCTTTGGAAACCACCGGCAAGTCGCGCAGGGTGTGTTTCTTCATCAGGGCAAAGGCGCGCAGCAGCCCGGCGTCCTCTTCGACGGCAATCGGTTCTTTCATAATATCCTTCACGGTGAGAGTGCCGGCCTCAGGTACATCCTTGGGTCCCAAATCTTCCAGGGCTCCAAAGTCTTTGACGAAATCAATGTCCTCCAGCAGCGCTACAAAATCGGGCAGGAAGATGGTAAGGATCTCCGTGACGCCCACGATGCCGAGCAGGACGCGGTTGGCATCTACAACAGGCAAAGTGCCCACGTGCCCCTCGACAAGCACCCGCGCGGCCTCACACACCGTCGTTCCCGGCAGCACCGCCATTACCTCTCTCTTCATACATCCGCCAACAGTCACGGCCTTCCTCCTATCAAGATTTTTTGTCGCCAAGCAGACGTCCCTTTATCCCCTGTCTCCTCTTCTCTCTGCCCGTCTGCGCCTTTAGGCGGCGCTTGGTGGTCTAGAGAGGGTTCTGCCGGGAGCCATGTCAGGCGCAGCGCTGCCGGCAGTATGGGCCCATACGCACCCATCGAGACACCAGCATACCTCCCTTTCCTCCCTCCTGCAAGTTTCCGATATGTGTCTGGCCCTAATCACCGGCAAGATGGCCTAGTGTGATATAATACAGAAAAATATGCTCCTTGACCAGGGATCGTGGCCGATATTACCCTACTAAGGTTAAAAACTCCGTTACAAGAGGTTAGAAACGGGTAAAAAAGGTGGGATTGTTTAAAAGACCCCTGATCTCTGCGCCACTGTCCATCAGCGTCGACAAGCTCCTGGCGGTGCTTCGCTGGGCAGCCATCGGCGTGATCTTTCTGTTAAGCTGGCTAAATCCCGAGCGGCCAACCCACATAGCTTTGATCCTGGCCACCTATAATGGGCTGGTTGAGGTCGCTAAGACCAGGGTGCGGCTGCTGCAGTCGCCCCGAGGCTTGTTCGCGGTGGACACCGCAGTGGTTTCTCTCTTGATCTTCTGGGGCGGGGGACTGGACAGCCCCGCCTACATCATCTACTACTTCAGCGTCATAACCCTGGCCCTGGACCTATCGTTGGTCGAGGCCACGATGGCTACGGTCGCCCTGGGCCTGGTGTATGCCGGTACGTCCGTTGCGTCCGGCGGCTTACCCTGGGACATCGCCAACAGCGAGAGACTGGCCGGCCGGCTCTCTATACTGTTCATTATATCCGTGGTCAGTTCTATGCTCAAAAAGGAACTGGAACTGGAGCGAACGCTGGCGGCGCGACTCAAAGAGCTAGAACAGATGAAGACCGACTTCCTATCCACGGTTTCTCACGAGCTAAAAACCCCCTTGACCACCATAAAGGCCTCAGCCGAACTCTTACTGGCGGGTGGACCGGGACCCCTGAACCCAACCCAGGAACGGCTGACGCGTAACATGGCCCGGAACATCGAGCGCCTATCCGCCCTGGTGGGCGACCTGTTAGACATGGCCCGCCTGGATGAGGGCAAGCTATCCCTGAGCCTCCAGCGAGTTGACCTGAACGAGGTCATCAAGGATGCCGCGGCGGCGGTAGCGCCCCTGGCTGAATCACGCGGCCAGAGGATGCAGGTCAATTATTACCCTGATCCGGCGCCGGTGGTGGCAGACCGGCGGCGAGTGGAGCAGGTGCTGATCAATCTGTTGAGCAATGCCCATAAGTTCACGCCGCCGGGCGGGCATTTCGCCCTGGAGGTCCAAGAGGCCGGGCCCAACTGGCTCGTCTCCGTAAGTGACAATGGGTTGGGTATCCCCAGGGATGAGCTGGAGCACATCTTCGATCGGTTCTACCGGGGCACGGAGCATAAGGGAGGCACAGGCCTGGGTCTCTCCATCGCCAAGTCTCTGATTGAGCTCCACGGGGGAAAGATTTGGGTAGAAAGCAAGGTGGGCAAGGGAAGCACCTTCTCAGTCTCGCTCCCCAAAGAATCGCCGGGTGCCTACGAGTAAATGGAGGCCAACATGAAGTTCCTGATCGTAGAGGACGAGCCGGACATGGCCGAGGTCATCTCGGTGAGCCTCACCATGCAGTGGTCCGACTGCCAGGTAGTCCACGCCGGCGACGGCGCGATGGCAGTGGATTTGGTGGAAAGCGCCAGCCCGGATCTGGTGATATTGGACATCGGCCTGCCAGGGATAGACGGTTTTGAGACCTGCCGGAGGATCCGAGAGTCCTCGGATGTGCCCATCATTATGCTCACAGTCAGGGACGAGGAGATAGATAAGGTCCGGGGATTGGAGCTGGGGGCTGATGACTACATCACGAAGCCCTTCGGCCACATGGAGCTCCTGGCGCGGATCAAGGCGGTGCTGCGCCGGGCCGAGATGCCCTTGCCCACCGCGGCGGCGGCCGACTATGAGGATGGCAGGCTCTCCATTAATTTTGGCCAACGCCAGGTGCGCGTCAACGGCGCGCCGGTCAAGTTCACCCCCACTGAATACAATCTGCTCTATCACCTAGTGCGGAACGCGGGCCAGATCCTCCCCCACGACACCCTCCTGGCCAAGGTCTGGGGACGTGAGTACAAGGGCGAGACCGATTATTTAAAGGTATACATCCGACGCCTCAGGGAGAAGATCGAGCGTGATCCTCAGAACCCCCAGCTCATACTCACCGAAAGAGGAGTAGGATACCGATTCCGCAAAAAAGAATAATGGGGTCACGATCGGTCAGGATAAGCCCTCCGCCACGCCACGGAGGGCTTATCTTTTTTACCTTTCGTTTACTTGAGTTAACCCAACTTTTCACCTTGCTCTGGTATTCTTAACTCGTGGGTGCGGTCAGCCGCGACACTTGTCAATAGTATCGGAGTGCAGCCGTGAAGATGGTAGCAGCTATAGTTCAGGACCTGGACGTGGGGAACCTGCTTGACGCCTTGACCCAAGCCGGGCATCGGGCCACCAGGATCAGTTCCACCGGTGGGTTCCTGCGCCGGGGCAATTCCACGGTGCTCATCGCCGTGGAGGCGAGGCAGGTGGATGAGGTCATCCGGATCATTAAGGCCACCTGCCGACAGCGGGTAGAGCTCCTGAGCCAGGTGAGCCCTGCTCTCATATCCTTAGGGCCAGTAGAATCACCTCCGCCAGTGGAGGTGCCGGTGGGCGGCGCAACTATTTTCGTGTGGGAAGTGGAACAGTTTCTTTACTAGTTAAAGAAAGGCGGCTGGACGACAGTACAACGGTGAGTGATCATCTTGAGTGAGGAAGAAGTGGTTCGCTGCGGTAACTGCAGCCTCGCCGTCGGGTGGCCCCGGGTATACATGGGTGGGGTCGCCTATTGTTGCCTGGGGTGTGCTCAGGGTGGCCCTTGCTATTGCTCTTATGACCAAGAGGGCAAGGACAGCCATGTGAAGATGGTTCTGGCACTGGTCCCCGGCGACGTGACCGGGCTACTCTTGAGCCAGTTGATCGAGCACAGTTGCCAGGCCACCCTGTTGGACTCCCACCTGGAGTCCGATGGAGGAGAGCTGAAAGCGGTGCTGGTGGGCGTCGGACAGGAGGCCCTAGGAAAGGTGCTGGAGGTGGTCCGATCCACCAACCGGTTCAGGGACAGCCTGGATGGGGGATTTGGCGCCGCTCTGCGCACACCAGCCAATATCTTTGTCTGGGACGTGGAACGGTTCGAACGCTTGTAGCAGCACATACACTTGGGTGGATTTTGAAGCTGTATCACTGTATTCTTCCTGGATGCCGCGCGCTTTGAGGGGTTTGAATGCCAGAGCCGAAGCAGGACCAAGGCTGAGTAAACAAAGGGGTGCGTGCAGTGAAAGCGGTGATTTTGGCGGCCGGCAATGGCAGCAGGCTGGCTCCTCTGACCAGCCATTGCCCCAAACCGCTGCTTAAAGTGCGGGGTCGCCCTCTCATTGACTACACCATTGAGTCCCTGGCCCACGCCGGCATACGGGAGATAATAGTGGTGGTGGGCTACCTGGGCCATAAGATCGAGGCTTGGTTGGGAAGCAACCCTCGCCACGGTGCCCGGGTGACCGCCGTCTTCAACCCCGACTACGAAGCGGGCAATGCCACCTCCCTCCTGGTGGCCCGGGAGCTTCTGGAGGATCAGTCCTTCGTGCTGGCCATGTCTGATCATCTGGTGGAGCCAAACATGGTGGCCGCACTTTTGGCCACCGATATCAGGCACAATTGGCTGTGCGTGGACAGGGCGCCGAAAGCCGCGCCCCAGGTCAACGATGCCACGAAGGTTTTCGTCTCGATATCGGGGCTGATCAAGGACATCGGGAAGAAACTAAAGCGATGGAATGCCGTAGACACCGGGCTCTTCCTCCTGCATAGCCCCGTTTTCGAGGCCATAGAGGCCACTGCCTCTCATGAGCTCGACCGCCGGACTATCAGCCGGGCGATGAAGTGGCTCATCGACTATGGCCCTGGGCTGGGGGCTTGCGACGTGTCGGGCAGCTCCTGGCTCGATGTGGATACGCCGGAAGACCTGGCCTACGCTGAGGCCAATCTGAAAAGGGTGGGGTTATGAGCTACGATGGCCTGGTTTCCCGGCACCTCAACCGCCGGTTTTCTCGGCCGATGGCCAGGTGGCTGGCCAGGACCGGCCTGACCCCCAATCAGGTTTCCTTTTTGAGTTTTCTCATCGGCTTTTCGAGCCTGCCGGCCTATGCCCTGGGCGGTAACGTTCTGGGTGGGCTCCTGGCCCAGCTTTCCTCTGTAGTCGACGGTGTAGATGGCGAGATCGCCCGCTTGAAGGGAATAGAGTCCAGCTTCGGCGCCTTTTTCGATGCCATCCTGGACCGTTATGCCGACGCCGCCATCGTGCTGGGGATGGTTTTTTGGGCCCAGAGATACGAGGCCAGACCCGAGGCGTGGTTCTTCGGCTTCCTTGCCCTGTCAGGCTCGCTCCTGGTGAGCTATTCACGGGCCCGGGCCGAGGCCTCCACCACAGTGGAATTCCGCTCGGGGATCCCCTCTCTCTTTTCCCGCGACGTGCGCTTGCTCATGGTGATGATCGGCTCCCTGGTGGGGCAGGTCTGCCTCACGCTGGCTCTCCTGGCTGTTTTCACCAACCTCATCGTCCTCCATCGGCTGCTCTATGTCTGGCGCTGTCTGGGAGGCCCCAAAAACAAGAGACCGTAGGCTTTCTTGAACGTCGCTGCTCTCCAGACCTTTTTCAATTAATACCAATGTAATACCCCTGCTCGAGGTTGTCTTCAACCATCCCCGGTTGTATAATGGATATCAAGAAATCCATTGCTGCGCGGCCACCACTATGTCATGAGCGTGACAGATGAACTACTGTCCCAGATGCGGTGCTAAATTAGAGGAGAGGTTTCTGCACGGGCGTTATCGCCCGACGTGCACCGCCTGCGGCTTCGTGGTCTACCTGGACCCCAAGGTGGGGGTAGGGGTAGTGCTTGAGTTGGAAGGAAAGGTGGTGATGGTGCGCCGGGCCATGGAGCCCCACATTGGCACCTGGGCCCTGCCCTCGGGCTTCGTGGAGCACGACGAGAGCGCCGAGGAGGCCGCGGTGCGAGAGACCAGGGAGGAGACCGGCCTGGAGGTGGCCCTGGACGAGCTCCTGGGGGTCTACTCCTTCGGCACCGAGACCGGGAGCCGGGGAGTCTTGATCCTCTACTCCGCCCACGTGGTGGGCGGCGAGCTCCGGGCCGGGGACGACGCCACCGAGGTGTGCCTCTTCGCCCCCGAAGGGCTGCCCGAGGACATCGCCTTCATAACCCACCGCCAGGCCCTGCGGGATTGGGCCCGGGCCAAGGCCGTGATCTACCGCGAGGCCTCCCCAGAAGACGCCAGGGCGGTAGGGCTGCTGCGCCAGGAGCACCGGGAGGAGATCGGCGGCTACTACCTGACCCATGACCGGGCTGCCCACTGCGTCCTCCACGTGGCCGCGGACAAGCAAGTGGTGGTGGGTTTCGCCGAGGTGATGTTGCAAGAGGTAAACCAGGCCGCCAACATCACCCAGATCTTCGTGCTCCCCAATTACCGCCGCTGGGGCATCGCCACCCGCCTGGTGGAACGTTCCCTGGACCATGCCCGCCAGCTGGGGCTTAGGACCATGCTGGCCGAGGCGCCGGCCTCCAATCCGGCCCTCCTGGTGTACCTCAAATCCGGATTCCGGGTGTGCGGCTTCTTCAACGCCCAGGCGGCTCTGGGAAGCGCCACCGGGGACAGCATCCTCTTCCTGGCCAACGACCTGGTATAGAGGGCTCAAAGTATGGCGTGGCTGAACCTGCCAACTGTCCTGGGGGCTTCGACGGCGCTAGGGCTCCTGGCGTATCTCGTTATCAGGCTCCTTTTCCAGCGCGGCCGCCTGGCCCGGGACTACCACCGGGACCTGGCCGCCCTGGGCCTCCTGGCCTTGTTGACGGTGGGCTTCTTTTGGCGCCTGGTCTTCGCCCGGGACACCTGGATGCCCGCCGGAGGCGGTGACCTGGCGTCTTTCCTCTTCCCGGCCTACCGCTTCGCTGCCCAGAGCCTGCGCTCCGGCCTCCTGCCTCTTTGGAACCCCTACCTAAATGGCGGTGCCCCCTTTGCCGCCGACATCCAGATGGGACTCTTTTATCCCATCAATCTCGCCGTCTTTATCCTGGCCCCCCAGGTAACCTACGAGACCATGGAGTTCCTCTCCGCCCTTCACTTTTTCCTGGCCGGCGCCTTCATGTACCTCTGTTTGCGGGGGCTGGACCTGTCTCCGCCGGGCTCTCGGAGGCCTCGCCCGGGCCGTGTCCCCGCCCTCTTCGGCTCCGTGGCCTTCATGTTTTCGGACCTCTTCGTTGTTCACTTCGGCAATTATAACCTCATCGCTGCTGCCGCCTGGCTGCCCCTGGTCTTCCTGTTTTACAATAAAGCCCTGGCCTCCGGGAGGTTATCGCCGGCTGGCTGGGCCGGTCTCTTCCTGGGCCTGGCGATCCTGGCTGGCCACATCCAGCCAGTGCTCTACACAGTATTCTTTCTAACTCTCTTTGCCCTCTATTGGGGCCTCATCGCCAGCCTCGGTCCGTATCGGCTTCGGGTCCTGGCCCAGGCTGCCGTGGCCCTGGCGGTGACGCTGGTCGTAGCCCTGGGGCTGGCAGCAGTAGTCCTCCTGCCCGCATACGAACTGGCTGGCCTCTCCGTCCGCTCCCAGATCGGCTACCGGGACTCCATCGCCTACTCCCTGGCTCCGGCCCAATTGATAGGGATGTTCATGCCATCGTTCTTCGGGCGCGGGGCGGCGAACTACTGGGGCCCCTGGGACCGGGTGGAGGTGGGCTACCTGGGCGTGCTGCCTTTAATTCTGGTATTATGGGCCCTGGCCAGTGGGCGCAATCGGCTCACTGCCTTTCTGGGCCTGGCCGCGGCCTTCTCCCTGGCCCTGTCAATGGGCGGCTACACCGTGCTATACGGCTGGCTATTCCAGTTCGTCCCCGGGTTTGACAAGGTGCGCGCCCCGGCCCGGTTTGTTTACCTCTTCGATTTCGCCGTGGCTATCCTGGCCGCCCTGGGGCTGGAGAGCCTGATGAGGCCCCTGGCCAAGATGATTCGGGCCAGGCTACGCCGGGCCACCCGGTACCTGGCCCTGGTTTTTCTCCTGATAACCCTGGTCACCGTCCCCCTGAGCTATGCCGTGCTTCTGGTCAGCCAGGACAAAGACCCCGTCATCTTCCAGCGCATCGCCGGCGCCACCAATGGCCTGGCCTTTTTCCTGGCCATCTTCGGCAGCGGCGTGGCCCTCTTCGCCGCCCGGCGATTTGGCTGGCTGCGGCCGGCGGCCCTGGGCTGGCTCGTCGTGGCCCTGGCCGCCTTAGAGCTCTTGAGCACCGGCTCTGGTGTGGATGTTACTGGGGATGATCCCTCCCGGGGTTTCCATCACCCTCAGGCGGTGAGATTCCTCCGGCAGGATCGATCCTATTACCGCATCGACTCCAATACCGGGGCCTGGGACGCCTGGCAGCCCGATACAGGCCTCTTGAACCGGATCCAGGAGGTGTGGGGAGTCTACAACCCCATGACCTTGGCCGACTACAAGGCCTACTGGGAGAACATGGGGAGCCGGTCCGCCAGGCTCTACGACTTCCTTAATGCCAAGTACGTTATCGGGCATAAAAACGTCCCCCTGGACTGGACCAAGTTCGTTCCGGTTTTCGACGGTGACCCCCAGGTGAATGTCTATCTTAACACCGGGGCCCTGCCCCGGGCCTTCCTAGTAACGGAAAGCCAGGTGCTTCCCTCACGCACCGCTATCCTCTCCGCCCTGAGGTCGCCAGACTTCGACCCCTCCCGGACGGTGCTCCTGGAAAAAGGCCGTGCTATCGCCTCCAGGCCCTTGACCTCGGCAATTGTGGACATCACCGACTACTCCGCGGACCGCGTCGACGTAGCCACCGAGGGGGCCACAGAGGCCTACCTGGTGATCAGCGAGGTCTTCTACCCGGGATGGCAGGCCACGGTGGACGGCCAAGGCGTTGAGATCCTCCGGGCCAACTACGCCTTTCGGGCAGTCTACCTGCCGCCGGGGAAGCACCAGGTCCGGTTCTCCTTCATCCCTCTGACTTTCAGGGCTGGAGCCCTCATCAGCGGGCTGACCATGGTCGCCCTGGCGGTGGGGCTGCTGAGACGTGGAAGAAGTGGATTTCGTGGGGGCACCGGCGCAGGTTAGGGGAGCACATGCCTGTTCAGACGTTGACAACACTGAGGGGAGAAGCTAAACTTGAAGCGGGGCGAGGCGACATAGACAGCGAGGGAGAGATCATGATCAAGCGTAGGAGACTGGCGGTAGCCATTATCGGGGGCACGGTGCTGGGACTTTTGCTGATTATCGGAATCCTCTTGAACCTGACGCCGAGATGACCGGAGGGCTTTCGGTTTTATTGTCCCCTCACCACTGTCTTCCAAGGGTCACGTGAAAAAAGAGGACGGCGAACGACCCCCGTCCTCTTCTACAGTACCACTCATCGACTCGCCAACGACTCTTCAACCCATCACTTGTTGGCTAATACGACTTGGCGAAGACCACGCGGCCGTGGCTGGGCAGGCGGCAATAGACGCACTCTCCCTCCTCCCTGGCCTGGTCCAGCGGGATACACCGGATGGTGGCCCCGGTCCTCTCTTTGATGGCCAACTCGCACGCCGTCTGGCCGCACCAGTGGGCATTCACGAACCCTCGTTGGTCGGCGATGATCTCCTCGAAATCTGCCAGGATATCGGCATTCCGCGTATTCACCTCCCGAAAGACCAGGGCCCGGCGGAACAGGCTGGATTGGACCTCCGCCAGGAGCTCCGGCACACGGCCTGGCACCTTTACCCACGGCACTATTTCCTTGGCGCGGTTATCCCGGCGCACTGCCACCACCTGCTCCTTTTGGACGTCCCGAGGGCCGACCTCCAGGCGCAGGGGAACACCCTTCAGCTCCCACTCGTTAAATTTCCAGCCGGGGGTGTGCTCCGACCAGTCTGAACGCACCCTTACCGCGAGCTTGAGCGAGGCCTCTATCTTCTCTACCGCCGCCTGCACCGCCTCCTTCTCGGCGTCCTTACGCCAGATGGGGACGATGATCGCCTGGACCGGAGCGATACGGGGTGGGACGATCAGGCCCGCGTCGTCGCCGTGCACCATCACCACGGCACCGATCATCCGGGTGGAGAGCCCCCAGCTCGTCTGCCACACGAACTTCCGCTCGCCGTCCTCGTCCTGAAAGGTGATGTTGAACACCCGGGCGAAATGCTGGCCCAGGTTGTGGGAGGTGGCCGCCTGGAGACCCTTGCCATCGCCCATCAGGGCCTCCACACTATAGGTGCGCAGGGCGCCGGCGAATTTCTCGTTCTCGGTCTTGCGGCCGGGTATCACCGGAATGGCCAGGTCCTCCTGGATGAAGTCCCGATAGACCCCCAGCATGCGCAGCACCTCCCCCTCGGCCTCCTGCTCGCTGCGGTGGGCGGTGTGCCCCTCCTGCCAGAGGAACTCCGTGGTGCGCAGGAAAGGCCTGGTCACCTTCTCCCAGCGCAACACGTTACACCATTGGTTGATCAGCACCGGCAGGTCCCGCCAGGAGTCGATCCACTTGCCATACATGCTGCAGATGATGGCCTCCGAGGTGGGGCGGATGGCCAGGCGCTCCTCCAGCCTGTCCTCACCTCCCTGGGTCACCCAGGCCACCTGGGGCGCGAATCCCTCCACGTGCTCCGCTTCCTTGGCCAGGAAGCTTTCCGGGATCAAAAGCGGGAAGTAGGCGTTCTGATGCCCGGTGGCCTTGAACCGGGCATCTAGGAGCGATTGCATGAGCTCCCAGATGCCAAATCCGTAGGGACGGATCACCATGCAGCCCTTGACCGGGGCATAATCGGCCAGTTGAGCCTTGATCACCACGTCACCGTACCAGCCGGAAAAGTCCTGGCTCTTATCCACGATGGCCTGGACGTATTTCTCTTCCTCAGCCATTCTTGGTTCCTCTCTCGCAAAGCGCTATTTTGTCTTTTCGTTTCAGACGGCGCAACGCTGCCTCCCGGAGTCGCGCCCGGGAAGGCGAATCGGCCACCTCCTGGTAGGCCAACCTCACCGGCCGGCGGCCTTTAGTGTAGCGGGCGCCTCGGCCGGCGTTATGGGCGGCCAAACGCCTGGCCAGGTCCACCGCCCATCCGGTATAGAATGTCCCATCAGAGCATTCCAACATGTAGACAAAAGGCACAGTTCTCTGTTTCACTTCAATCTTTTTGGCTGCCCAGGCATCCATCAATGGCCCGGGGCCAGTCTATATTGTCGCCCATCCTCGCCAGATACAAAAGATATTCCACGTTGCCGGCCGGGCCTTTTATGGGAGAGGTGGTTAAACCACGCAAGACCCAACCCTGTTCCAACGACCACTTCAGGAGATCTGCCAAAACCTCCCGATGCACACTGGGCTCTCGCACCACGCCCCCTTTGCCAACCTTGCCGCGCCCGGCCTCAAATTGGGGCTTAACCAGGCAGATCGCCCTGCCCTCCGGCTTGCTTAGCCTCGCCACCACCGGCAACACCAACCGGAGCGAGATGAACGAGACGTCCACGGTGGTCAGGTCCACCGGCTCGGGCAGGCTTTCCAGATAGCGGATGTTGGTCTTGTCCAGCACCACCACCCGGGGGTCTTGTCGCAGCCGCCAGTCCAATTGGCCACGCCCCACGTCCACGGCGTAGACCCGGGCTGCGCCCCGCTGGAGCAAACAATCGGTGAAGCCGCCGGTGGAGGCTCCCACGTCCAGGCAGATCAGCCCACTCACGTCCACTTGAAACTCGTCCAGGGCCTTCCCGAGCTTCAGCCCACCGCGGCTCACGAACTGAGGCGATGGCGTGACCGCTATGTCCGCCTCCAGAGGGAACATCGCGCCCGCCTTATCCGCCACCTGGCCGCTCACAGTCACCGCGCCGGCCATGATCAAGGCCTGGGCGCGCTGGCGGCTTTCCGCCAGCCTCCTCTCTACCAGCAAAAGGTCCAACCGTCTCTTCAACCGTAACCGCCCCTGGTTTGCGTTAACGGGGGTTAGGGGGCCACTGGGCTCCCTTTCGTAAATATAATCGCTTCGCCCAGCCTTGTCAATGCAGCAGGCCCGATTGAACGACAAACCCGGAAGGCGATGACTACTGTCGCGGCCTTGCATCTGGCCCTGAAATCAGGTATGATACGCCCAACCTTCGCCCAGGAGCCACTTTTGCTCAAAGCCCTGATCGTGACCATGCGGCCAAGACAGTGGTCCAAGAATGGCCTCTTGTTTCTCGGCCTGATCTTCACCATTAACCAGTACTGGCGCCCTTTCTCCCCGCAGATGTACCAGATGCTGGGGATGGTGGTCATGGCATTCCTGCTCTTTTGCCTGTTATCCTCCAGCGTCTACCTGATAAACGACCTGGCGGATATCGAAAAAGACCGGGCCCACCCCACCAAGCGTTTCCGGCCACTGCCCTCGGGCCAGCTCAGCCCCACCAGGGCCCTGGCCGCTGCCGCGGTGCTGGCGATCGGCGGCCTAGCTGGCTCCTTCTATCTCGGCCTGACCTTCGGCCTGGTGGCGCTTCTGTATCTCCTCACCATGTTGACCTACTCCTTCGCGCTCAAGAACATGGTGCTGGTGGACGTCTTGACCATCTCCCTGGGCTTCGTGCTGCGGGCAGTGGCCGGCGCCGTGGTCATCGCCGTTCCCATCTCCCCTTGGCTTTACGTCTGCACCCTCTTGGGGGCGCTCTTCCTAGGTTTCAGCAAACGCCGCCACGAGCTATTGCTGTTGAACGACCAGGCCACCAATCACCGGCAGATCCTCAAGGAATACACGCCGGAGTTCCTGGAGGAGCTCATCACCATCGTGGTGTCGGCCACCATCATGGCCTATAGCCTCTACACCTTTTCCGCCGAGGGTTTGCCTAAAAACCACGCCATGATGGCTACCATACCGTTTGTGCTGTACGGGGCGTTTCGCTACCTCTACCTGGTCCACTTGAAGAACCTGGGAGGCAGCCCAGAGGACATTCTATTAAGCGACAAGCCCATCCTTTTGGACATCGCCCTCTGGGTCCTAAGCGTAAGCATTATCCTCTATTTCTTCCGCTAGGATCGAGCTACCGGGTCTCAAACTCCCGGCCCAGCGATATCCAGGCCGTATCGAGTTCTCGAAGGCTCCCATCAGCATCATAATAAACTAGGATCATCAACCCATCGAACGACAGGCCGCCAGGCAAGGGCAACACATGACAAAAACAATCCTCCCCGCCAGTGAACGAGGAGCGGGGAGGATTGCGAATACGGTACCATATAGCTGGTCTATCGCTTGGTGTACTGTGGAGCTTTCCGAGCGCGCTTGAGGCCGGGCTTCTTGCGTTCCTTCATCCGCGGGTCCCGGGTCAAAAAGCCCCCCTTGCGCAGGATGGGTCGCAGGGACTCATCGGCCTCGGCCAGTGCGCTGGCGATGCCGTGGCTCACCGCCCCGGCCTGTCCGGGAACCCCTCCGCCCTCCACCTTGACCGAGATCTGATACTTGCCTTCGGCCCCGGTGACCTTCAATGGCCCCGTCACCAAAGAGGCCAACGTTTCCCGGGGGAAATACTCGCCCAGCGGCTTCCCGTTGACAATGACATCGCCAACCCCCGCTGCCAGACGCACCCGGGCCACGGCGGTCTTCCGCCGGCCAGTCCCCCAGTAGTAGTTCTTCTCCGTCATCGGACCTCCCCTTCGTGGGATTCTCTCTCCTGCCCGGCAAATTGTGCCTGATGTGGATGCTCAGGCCCGGCGTAGACCTTGAGCTTCCTGGACATCGCCTCGCCCAAGCGGTTGTGTGGCAACATGCCCCTCACTGCCTCTTCCACCACTGCCTCCGGCCTGCTCGCTAGCTTGTCGCGCAGGCTCACCTTTCGGAACCCGCCGGGGTAGCCGGAGTGGCGGTAGTAGAACTTGTCCTGCAGCTTATTCCCCGTCACCTTCACCCTGGCGGCATTGATCACCACCACGAAATCGCCCAGGTCCAAGTGCGGGGTATAGGCCGGCTTGTGCTTGCCCTTGAGCAACTGGGCCACCTCTGAGGCCAGTCGTCCCAAAGTTTTCCCCTCAGCGTCGATC
>JBFMCB010000020.1:0-28299 GCA_040754915.1 Chloroflexota bacterium
CGTGGAATCAGCTGGAGGCGACCCTGTCCTCCAGGCGCTTCCACTCCCGATCCACGTTTTCCTGAATTATCGCCATATCCTCCGCCGTCAGATGTTTGAAACGGTCCTGCATCTTCAAATAGAGGCTCACCGGCAGGCCTTTGGGTCTAACGTTGATCGTGTATTTGACGCCATTCTCCACTTCGTAGAGGGGGAAGATCTTGGTCTGCACCGCCATGCGAGCCACCTTGACGCTCAAATCGGATGCTATCCTCCAGCCCGGCGGACAGGTAGCCAGGATGTGGATGAAGCGCGACCCGTTCATCGCCCTGGCTTTTTGAAATTTTCGCACCAAGTCCTCCGGGTAGGCGATGTTGGCGGTGGCGGTGTACGGGATACGATGAGCAGCCATGATCCCCACGATATCTTTCTTGGGCTGATCCTTGGTGCGGCCAATGGGCGTGGTGGAGGTCCAGGCGCCAAAGGGCGTGGCCGAGCTGCGTTGGATGCCAGTGTTCATGTAAGCCTCGTTGTCGTAGCAGACGTAGATGAAGTTCTCGCCCCTCTCCACCGCCCCGGACAGGGCCTGCAAGCCGATATCGAAGGTGCCTCCGTCGCCGGCCCAGGCCACCACCGTGGTCTCTGTATCGCCCTTCATGTCCAGGGCCGCTCGCACCCCCGCTGCAGTCGAGCCCCCGGTTTCAAAGGCGGTATGGTAAACCGGCACGCTCAGCGCCGAGTAGGGGAATGGCCCGGCAATGATGGACCAGCAGCTCGCCGGCAATACCAGGATGGTCCGGGAACCCAGGGCCTTTAAGGCCAGGCGCATGGCTAGCCCAGCCCCGCAACCCGGACAAGCCACGTCTCCGGAATACATGTACTCCTCTTCTGGAATCTGATAGCTCATACCTTCACCCCTATCCAGTCCGCCTCGGCCGGTGGCACGTCACGGCACGCAGTCAATTCAGCTATGTCCAGGATGGTCTGCGGCGTCACATCCCGGCCACCCAGCCCGGCGATGTAGCCGTAAACCTGGGGCCGCTGCGGGAGGTTGTAGAGGGCGGACTTCAATTCCTGGCAAAATATCCCACCGTGGCCGAAGGAGATGTTCCGGTCAATAACGGCCACCTTCTTGAATCCGCCAAGCAGTTCTCCGACCTCCTCGCCCGGAAAAGGCCGGAACATACGGATCTTAAGGAGCCCCACCTTTTCGCCCCGCCCCCGCAACCGGTCCACCGCTACGCGGGAAGTGCTGGCAATAGTACCGGAGGCCACCAGCGCCAACTCCGCTCCCTCCAGACGATAGCCCTCTGCCAGGCCATAGCTCCGGCCAAAGATGGCCTTGAACTGGGCGTCGGCCTCTCTGGCTGCCTCCTTGCCCTGGAGCTGTGCCTGGTGCATTTTATAGCGCATCTCCATGTAGTGCCCGGGATCCACCAACCCACAGAACGAGTGCGGGTCGTCGGGATCAAGGATGAGGTGACGCCTGGTCAGCGGCAGGTACTTGTCCACCAGCGCCTGGTCGGGGATGTCCACCGGTTCCGAGGTGTGAGATAGCAGGAAACCGTCCAGATTGATCATCACTGGCAGCATGACCTGTTCGGCAATGCGGTAGCCCTGAAGCACCGTGTCCAGGACCTCCTGGTTGCTCTCGCAGTAGAATTGCAGCCAGCCCGTATCCCTTTGAGACAGGCTGTCGTTCTGATCGGCCCAGATGGACCAGCCTGGCCCTAGAGCCCGGTTGACGTTGGCCATGACAATCGGTAACCGCGAGGCCGCTGCCCAGTGGATCATCTCGTGCATCAAGGCCAGGCCCTGGGATGAGGTGGCGGTGAAGGCCCGGGCACCGGTGGCAGCCGCCCCGATGGTACTGGCCATGGCCGAGTGCTCGGACTCCACCGGAATGAAGCGGGCATTGAGCTCTCCTGAGGCACACATCTCCGCCAGCTTTTCCACAATCTGGGTTTGCGGCGTAATGGGATAGGCGGCGATGACCTGCACTCGGGCTAGCTGCGCTCCATAGGAGACAGCGTAGTTGCCGATGATCACTTTTTCCATTTCATCTCTTCCTCCATGGAGATGGCACTCCGGGGGCATTCCTCCACGCACACGCCACAGCCCTTACAGTAATCGTAGTTGATGAGGTAATCGCGGTGATTCACTTTAGCGATGGCTACGTCTGGACAGAACAGCCAGCAGGTATCGCAGTGGTTGCACACGCCACAGCTAAAACAACGCTGGGCTTCGGTCAGCGTCGCCGCCTCCGTGTAGCCCAGGACCACCTCAGCGAACCCCGCGAGCCTCTCCGTGATCTGGCGACGCGGCATCACCGGTCGGGCAGCGGTCTCAAAGTAGTCCAGGTTGATCTCCTCGTAGGCCACTACCCGTGGCTCAAAGGCTTCCTCCATTTCCTCGCCGCTCAAATAGCTGTGGATGGCCAAAGCCGCTTTCTTGCCCGAGCCAATGGCCGCGGTGACCGTGCCAGCGCCGGTAGCCACATCACCTCCGGAAAACGTCCCCGGTCTGGTGGTGACCCCGTGATCGTCAATCTGAATGCCACCTCTGTCAGTAGCGATGCCCGAGGGAAGAAAAGATAGGTCTGCTTCCTGGCCGATGGCCCCGATGACGGTATCCACATCCAGGATGAACTCCGTTCCATCTACCGGGATGGGCCGACGGCGGCCGCTCTGGTCGGGTTCACCCAGCCGCATTTTCAGGCATTCCAGGCCGCCCACGGCGGCGTTCTTGACCAGCACTCGCTTCGGTGCGCTCAGGTAGAGGAACTGGATCCCCTCCTCCTCGGCCTCCCGGATCTCCTCGGGGATGGCCGGCATCTCCTCCCGGGAGCGGCGATACACCACCGTCACCCTGGCTCCCTGGCGCACTGCGGATCTGGCCGCGTCCATGGCGGTGTTGCCCCCACCGATCACCGCCACTCGCCGGCCCATCTCCACCGACCTTCCCAGGTTCAGGTCACGCAACAGGTCCAGGCCGTAGACGACGCCCCTGGCTTCCTGGCCGGGAATGTCGAGCCTGGTGCTTTGGTGCTGGCCGGTGGCGATGAAGACCGCTTGATACCCACTCAGGTCATCCAGCGCTATGTCCAGGCCAATCCTGATGCCGGTCTTTATCTCCACACCCAGGGAACAGATATTGGCGATCTCCTTCTCCAAGATATCCCTGGGCAGCCGGTACCTGGGGATTCCCACCGCCAACATGCCACCAGCCACCGGCTGGGCCTCGTAGATCGTCACCGCGTAACCCTTGCGAGCCAGGTGATAGGCACAAGAGAGCCCCGCCGGACCTGCGCCCACCACCGCTACCCTTTCGCTCCGAGCCGCCTCTCTCTTGACCTTGAGGTTTTTCCGCAGGCCGTAGTCTCCCAGGAAGCGCTCCACATGGTGAATCGCCAGCGGTTCATCGAAGTTGGAGCGGTTGCAGGCCTGCTCGCAGGGATGGTAACACACCCGGCCGCACACCGACGGCAGCGGGTTATCCTCCATGATCAATTCCCAGGCCCGCCCGAACTCACCGGCCTTGGACAGTTCCAGATACGCCTGGATCTTCTCCCCTGCCGGACAGGCGTGGTTACAGGGCGGTGTTTTGTCCTCGTACACCGGTCGCATGTAACGCCAGGTGCCGGTCTTGTTCACCAGCATGGTGCCCAAGGAAACCGCCAACGGCGGCATGTCCCTCTCCGAGGCAAATGTGATCTTCTCGTCCAGCCTCCACCCTGCTTTAGACCCTGGTGCCATCGTATGCCTCCCTGGTGGCCCGGGCATTGGCCTCTTTATTGGTGGGGACTGCATCCCTCACCGCCTCCACCACCGCGTCGATGCCTACCAAACCGGTGCTCCTGGCAAAAGCGCCCAGGATGGCCGTATTGACGATAGGAGCGGTCCGAGAGCCCAGGCGATTCCGAATGGCGATGCTGTTGGCGTCCACCGTCGCCACCCGATACTTGGTTGACAACCGGAATTCCCCCGGAGGTTTTTCACTGTTGATGATCACCCATCCCCCGTCCTTCAGGCCGGCGGTCACGTCCACCGTTTCGATCAACCCCGCATCCAAAACCACGACGTGATCGGGCTGGTAGATCTCGCTTTTGAGCCAGATCTTGCGGTCGTCCATCCGAAGAAACGCCGTCACCGGTGCTCCTCTCCTCTCCACGCCGAAGGCCGGGAAAGCCTGGACGTATTTGCCCTCTTTGAACAGGGCTGCTGCCAGGATCTGGGAGGCGATGACCGCTCCCTGCCCACCCCGACCGTGCATCCTGATCTCCACCATGCCAACCTCCTCGTTGACGGCCCTGCCATCTGCTAAGCGGCCAAGAGGACCCCCAGGGCCATAGATGTCAGCTTGGTCTCATGGGGATCGGACCTGGAGGCCACCACCAGGGGAACCTTGGCCCCCACGACGACGCCAGCCATCTTGCCGTTGGCGAAATAGGTGATGGCTTTGGCCAGAATGTTGCCGCTCTCCACATCCGGCGTGATCAGGATGTCGGCCTGGCCCGCCACCGGGCTATGTATGCCTTTGATCTCGGCCGACTCCAGAGAGATAGCGTTGTCCAGGGCCAAGGGACCGTCGACGATGCCGCCCTGGATCTGGCCCCGCTCGGCCATCTTCGAAAGGTTTGCGGCGTCCATGGTCGATGGTATCTTGAAGTTGACCATCTCCGTTGCTGCGAGCACCGCCACTTTCGGCTGCTCCACACCCAACCGCCGCGCCACGTTGATGGCGTTCTGGACGATGGCGATCTTCTGCTCCATGGTGGGCGCCACCACCACGCCAGCATCGGAGATGAAGACGAGCCGGTCCACGCCCGGGACCTCGAACACGCCCACGTGGGTGAACAGGGCGCCGGTGCGCAGGCCGGCCTCCCGGTCCAGGGCCGCCCGCAGGAAGTCACCGGTCTCGATCTTCCCTTTCATAGCGATGTCGGCGTGGCCCAGGTTCACCAGCTCCATGACCCGCCTGGCCGCGGCCTTGGGATCGGGCTCAGCCACCGTGATCATCCCCGAGATGTTGATATTATGCTCTTTCGCGGCCTCGCGAATCAGCTGTTGATTTCCCACCAGGATGCAGGTGGCCATTCCCTGGCTCTGGGCATCGGCCGCCGCCAGGAGCACCTCGTGTTCATGGGCCGCGGCAATGGCGATGGCCTTAGGGCCGACTTTTCTTGCCGTTTCCATCAACTCAGCAAAGGTCTTAACTGCCATGGAGCCCTCCTCGATGCACGTTGATGCCGTCGCCCTGATGTCCCGGAGTTCAACTCCGGGACATCAGGTATTCCTTCGCTTCTTCCTGGCCATTCAGTACCCGTAGAGCTCCCTGGACCAGGGCGCCCATCTCGTCCTCTCCCGGGTAGATGCGGACCGGTGCAATGAATCTCACTCGCTCCGCGATCCAATTGGTGAGCATCCGAGAGTGGGCCACCCCACCGGTGAGCACGATGGCGTCCACGTCCCCTTTAAGCACGGCGGCCATGCCGCCGATCTCCTTTGCCGTCTGATAGGCCATGGCCTCGTAGACCAGACTGGCGTGCTGGTCGCCCTGAGCGATCCGCCCTTCGACCTCCATTGAGCTGTTGGTCCCCAGGTGGGCCACTAGGCCTCCCCGGCCGGCCACCTTTTTGAGCATCTCCTCCAGGGTGTATCTCCCGGAGTAACACATGCGGATCACGTCGCCCACCGGGAGGCCTCCCGCCCTCTCCGGCGCAAAGGGACCAGTGCCGTCCAGGGCCTGGTTGACATCCACCATCCTGCCCCGGCGATGGGCGGTGACGGATGTACCCCCGCCAAGGTGAACGATAATCAGATTTAGCTCTTCGTAAGACTTCCCCAGGTCCGCCGCCGCCCGGCGAGCTACTGCCTTTATATTGAGGGCGTGGGACAGGCTCTTGCGCTCGATCTCCGGCAGCCCGCTGATCCGCGCCAGATCGTCGAACTCATCCACGCAAACCGGGTCCACGGTGAAAGCCGGAATATTCACCATCGCCGCTATGTCGTAGGCAATCAGGGCGCCAAGGTTCGAGGCGTGTTCCCGCTCGCCCGGCTGGAGCAACTCTCGCCGCATCACCTCATTGACTCGATACGTGCCGCTGGCCAGGGGCCTGAGCAGGCCACCACGGCCCACGGTTGCCGAGATCGAGGACAGCTCGATCCCCTTCTCCTTTAGCCAGGACAAAACACAGTCCCGCCGGAAAGCATACTGGTCGGGGATGTGGGCGAAAGAGGCGAGTTCTGCAGCAGAGTGGCGGAGGGTTTCGTTGAGAATGGGCACCTCGCCCTCGTACAGGGCCACCTTGGTAGAGGTGGACCCGGGGTTTATGACCAGGATGCGGAGCATCAACTCTCCCAAAAGAAAAATCCTCTCGCCTTGTGGAACAAGAGGATCACGCTTTCTTTGCCAGTAAAGAAACCATCACCGGAGCACCATCGCTCAAGCGAAGGACCGGGCAACCAAGGTAGCAGGCCAAGCACATTGGCCTGGGGAAGCCCAGGCGAGCATGTACTCGCTCGCGCCCCCACATCAAGAAGCGCTCCTGACACGCCGGATTTGATAATAGTTTAGCACAATTAGTATGAAAAATCCAGCCCCAGCCGGACCGTCATGAACGATGCACTCAGGCGCCAGAGGCAGGTGAGCCAGCAACGTTTCTTTACTAGTAAACAGAGAGAGGCCAGGTCTTGGCCTCTCTCTTTCCTGCCGCACCGATTACTTAAAGAGCACCCCCGCAGTGCGGGAGAGCATGGCCGTGCCCCGGATCTCGGTCTCGAATAGCGGTACCAGGGCCCGGACGCTGCCGTCGAATTTCCGCCAGATGGTCTGCATGTGCTCGTCCTGCATGGCCACCCGATTCTTGACGAACTCGGCGGCGTCCTCGTTCACCATTTCCTTATCGATCAACATATTAACCACTACCCCGCCCACCGGGATGCCGAAGTCTTTGAACCAGTTGATGAACCGGGTAATCACCGCGATGGGCAAGGCCTCGGGCAGGGTGACGAAGAAGAAGGCGGTCCTGGCCTCGTCGGTGAGCAGCTCCTTGGCATGAGCCATCCGTTCCCGGAAGGAGATGAGATAGTCCATCAAGGGGTCCTTCTCCTCTTTCTTGCTGAAGGAGAGGAGCTGCCTCAGGGACCTGGCCTCCTCCCGGCTTTTCATCATCTTATTGACCCACAGCGCATAGACACTGGACATGCCCAGGAGCCGCCGGGCATTGGCGGTGGGGGCAGTGTCAAACACGTAGATGTCGTATTCGTTCTTGAACATCAGGTCGATCATGTTCTCGAACATGGCCGACTCCTCGAACGCCGGGTTCATGGTGGCCGATTCCACGAAGTCATCGGCCTTGGTGGTGATGTCAGCGAACTTGAGGAACCAGTTGATCTTCTCCCTGATCTCCTGCTTGGCTCTCTCGATGGTGTCCTTGGTATCGATCTCGTAGGCCCAGAGATTCGGAACCCCCGCCACCGGCGTGTGCTTGCCGAAGACGTTTTGCCCCAAAAGGCCTGAGAGCGAGTGCACCGGATTGGTGGAGGCCAGGAGGGTGCGTTTGCCCTGCCCGGCGAACCACATTGCCGTGACACCGGCCATCACCGTCTTACCTACCCCGCCTTTACCACCGAAGAAAGTGTACTTGAGCCCGGGCTTTTCCGAAACAAAAGCCCGCATTGTCTTCACGATCATCGCTCCCAACCTCCAAACATCAGCCGGGCCATCTTCTCGATCATGGGTAAGCCGGTCACGTCCCGCTCCAGCTCGGGTATATGGGCCAATACCGATTTCCCGAAGACGTTATTGATCTCCTCCAGGTACTGCTTCTGCATATGGATGCGGTTTCTGAGGTATTCCGGGATGTGTTGGTTCAACAACTCTATGGGCACCACGCGGTTCACGACGTACCCACAAAGCGGCACGTCGAATTTGGCAAAGAGCTCCGCCGCTTTCCTGGTGTCGATGATGATCATCTCCTCCGGCACCACCACGAAGAAGAAGGCGGTCTTCACCTTGTCGGTCAAGATCTGAGAGGAGGCATTGATGCGACCCCTGATGTACAGAAGCTCTTTGAGGATCTTGTCCTCCTCCAGCTCCTTTCGCCCACGGGTCACCACTGATACCTTTTCGTACTCACGCATCTCCTCCCGCAGATGGGTGATCTTGTTGATCCACTCGTCATAGACCTTGGCCATGCTGAGATAGTAGAGGGCATGGCCCAAGGGAACCAGGTCGTAGATATAGTAGTCGTAATCCCCTTTCACTACGATATCCACCACCGCATCGAATATGGCGCTCTCCTCCATGGCTGGCTCAGCGGAAGCCGCCTGGATGTAGTTTTCGATCTCCTCCGGCACATGGTCAAACCCATACATGTCCAGGATCTTCTGGCGGATCTCCTGCTGGTAGTCCTTGATGTGCCGGTCCGCGTCAATCTCCTGGGCCCACAGGTTTTCCATGATCTTGACCGGGCCCTTGCCGAAGATGTCTCTCTCGAAGATGTCGGTCAGGCTCGCCTGAGGGTCCACCGAGAAGACTAACACCCGGTAACCGCGCTTTGCCAGCCAGTAGGCAGTGGCCGCGGAGAAAGTGGTCTTCCCCAGGCCGCCCTTGCCGCCAAACATGATGTACCGTCGATCGGGATTTTGCTCGAAAACTTCTCTTAAGGACATTACACTCTCCTAAATAATAGCAGGGAAAGAAGATGAGGGCTATTTATGCCCCATCTTGATTCCCTGGAGATCAGGCCATGGCATCGGTAAGGTCTTTCTCCCGGAGCATGCGCCGCTTCCAGGTGGAGATCTGTGGCACCACGTAGGGCAGCAAGCGCAAAGAGTAATAGGGCGGCAATATGGGGATGCCCAACAGGTCACCCATGGTGATCAAGATGAACAGGTGCTCCATGCTGGCCCGCGTCTTGAGGGCATACCGCGTCATGTCGTGGGCCGCCATGCCGTAGATGAACTCCTTGACCGAACCAAAGAAGGTATCCTTTGTCTCCTCGGGCATTGTCTTCTCCTCCAAGTTTACCGATCCACACTGAAGCATCATATTGGCAGGGAAAGAATCCGGCGTCACCCGCTCATCATTCCCATGACATCCGTCTCCAGGAGGTCCTTCTCCCGCAGCATCCGCCGCTTCCAGGTAGCGATGTTGGGCACCACATAGGGCAGGATCCGGAGAGAGTAATACGGTGGCATTATGGGCAGTCCGATCAGATCCCCCAGCGTAACCAACAGGAACAGGCTTTCGATGCTGGCGCGGGTGCGCAGGGCATAGAGGGTGAAATCGTAGAACAGAAGGCCGTAGATAAAGTCTTTCACCCGACTCATGGTCGGAGTCAGGCCTCGCTCACCCCCAACCACAATCCCTCCAGATATGGATTTGGGGCATCCCTGGCCTTTCCCTCAGGGATGCCCCAGTGACGACCGTTTACAAGCCGATCAGGCCGGAGCCTCAACGCCGGCCCGCTGCTGGCTTTTCATTCGCGAGTAAGACTGCCAGGCATCCCACCCGATGAAGAGCGCCAGGAGCACCAGGAGCAGGGCGATGGCGATCATCAGCAAGCCGCCGAAGACGACGATCTCGTAGTTCGCCTTGCCCAACCCGGGCCGCACCACGCCCACCCACAGGTTCCAGGCGGTCACCAGGTTTGCGCCTATGGTGGTGACGTACATGAAGAGCATGGGGAGCGCGGCATACAGGGCATTTCGCCTCTCGGAGACCAGCCACAGGGTCACCAGCATCAAGGCCAGGGAGGCCATCAACTGGTTGGCGCCGCCGAAGAGCTGCCACAGGTAGACGAAGGTGCCGGTCAAAACCACCAGGAACATGCAGGCCAGCGAGGTAATCGTGCCCACGTGCGGGTTACGCATGATCGGCATGGCGTCGCCCAGGGCCTCGGTCAGGGCCACTCTCATGAATCGGATCACCAACTGCATCACCGTGATCACGATGATCACGAAGGCCGCCAGGGCCAGGGCGCTCCCGTACTTCGGATCCAGGCCGAAGATGGAGAGGAAGTTGCCGACGCCCGCAGCGAAGGCCGCGGCACCAACCCCCTTGCCCGCCACCGACACTGCCATCAGCGCCAGGACCGCCAGGAGCATCTCGCTGAACATGGAACCGGCACCTACCGGCAGGGCATCGGTCTCGTTCTCCAACTGCCGGGCGGTTCCTACCGTCGAGACCAGGGCGTGCCAGCCGGAGATCGCTCCACAGGCGATGGTCACGAAGAGCATGGGCCACAACGGTTGCAACGTGCCTTTCACCCCCGCATCCCAGACTTTGAAAGCAGGAAGGACGAAATTGGCCAGTTCGGGCTTAACGAAGAAAGCCACGGCCGCGCCCAGCGCTCCGCCCAGGAGGGTCAGGGCCATGATCCAGAATCCCACGTAGTTGACCGGCTGGGCATACCTCCATACCGGCAGCGTGGCACCCAGGTAGCTGAATACGGCCACGAAGGTAAGCCAAAAGACGTAGCTGACCTTGATGTTGATGAACCCACCGGCGTAGGCGGCCGCGGTCGGGTCGAACAGCGACACGATGGGCTGATTGGCATTCAGGGCATCCAGCCCAGCATTGAAGGCCTTAACCGCCCCCTGCACCGCCTCCACCGGCCCCAAGGCGATGACCAGGAGGGTCAACCCGACAGTCACGATGGTGACGATCGCGATGTCCATCTTCCAGCGGTACAGCATCTGGCCACCAAGTAGGCCGGCAAGGGCTAACATCGTTATGCCAAGTGGAATCGTGGGGTTAAGTAGCGCCCCGGCTATTAGATTGCCGAAGGCACCCGAGATCAGCAAGAGGTACAAGAAGAGAAAGATGAGCAGGATGGTGCGGCTTCGAGGGGACACCAGCTTGTAGGCGATGGCGCTGATGCTGTCCCCATCCCGGCGCGTGGCCATCATCATCGCACTATAGTCCTGGACCCAGCCCACGAACGTCACCCCCAGGATCAGCCAGAGCAGGGCCGGTAGCCAGCCCCATAGGCCGGCGGCGGTGATGGCACCTACGATGGGCCCGGCCGCAGCGACGGACTTGAACTGATAACCGTACAGGATGTTGCGGCTGGCCGGGGAGAAGTCCACGCCGTCCATGTACATCTTGGCTGGCGTGGCTTTCTTCGGGTCGGACTTGATGATCTTCTCATCGATCCTCTTGGCGTAGAAGCTGTAGCCAAGATAAAAGGTTGCCGCGCCAACGATCAGGGCGATCAGTGTGTTCATCCGATGTACTCCTTCCACACAGACTAGAGTCGGCGAAAGCGCGCCGAAACTGCCCTCTGCCCTCGCAGGCAGGCCGGAAAAGTTCCTCTGCTTCCCTAGGCATCACCCCTCTCGTCCCAAGGCGAGACTTGCCGCCAGATTAGCCTACCCCAGGAGATGAACGAAGATTCTGAATCTCAGAGGGGAAAAATCGAGCCCGGCGAATGAAAGTGTTGAATCCCGGATAGGCCGCCTCTTCTGGGACTGGAGCGTCACCTGGCGCATCAAGTGCTCCGGGGTCCAGCTATCCCCTTGCCAGCACTCTCTCCTGGTGGTCAGACCCGACAGATTATAGTACATGCACCACCAAAAGTCAAGACAAACTACCGGAAGGGTGTTGAACGAAGCCCGCACGTGTTGACGCGAGAACTGGGCTGCAGCCTTAAGGCTGCACTCCCAGCCCCAAAGTGGCCCCACCCCGCCCTCCCCGTCCACGGGGACGGCTGAGGCCCGTAGGACAAGTTGCCAACTTGTCCACAGGGAACATTGATCTTCGTTCAACACCCTCACTACCGGGTGTGGGGCTTTAAGCTATTCGCTTTGCCTCAACCGCCTCTCGCGCCATGGCGACGAATTCCGATAAAGGCTGTGCTCCCAGGTTCTCCTCCGAACGCAGGCGCACCGCCACTGTGCCAGAGTTAGCCTCCTTGTCTCCCACCACCAGCATGTAGGGTATTTTCTGGAGCTGCGCATCCCGGATCTTCAAGTTCATGCGCTCGCTGCGGTCGTCCACCTGGACCCGAAGCCCGGCCTCTTTGAGCCTTCCCTCCACCTGCCGGGCATAGTCCAGATGCCGGTCAGCGATCGGGATCACCACCGCCTGCACCGGTGCCAGCCAAATCGGGAAGGCGCCCACATAGTGTTCGATCAAACCGCCGATAAAGCGCTCCATTGCGCCCAACACCGTGCGATGAATCATCACCACGCGATGCTCTTGCCCATCTTCTCCGATGTAGTTGATGTCAAAGCGATTGGGCTGGTTAAAATCGCACTGAATGGTCGGGCCCTGCCAGCCTCGGCCCAGGGCATCTTTTACTTTTATATCGATGGAAGGGCCATAGAACTTGGCTTCCCCTTCCACCCGTTTGTATGGTAGATCCTTGGATTTCAGCGCCGCCACCAGTGCGCTCTCCGCTTTGTCCCAAACCTCGTCATCGCCGATGTACTTGGACTTGTTTTCCGGGTCCCGGACGCTCAGTTCGATGTCATATTCGCCATAGCCGAAGGTGCGCATCATGAACTCCGCCAAGTCGATCACCCCGATGAGCTCTTCCTCCAATTGATCAGGACGGCAGAATAGGTGAGCGTCATCCTGAGTGAAGCCGCGCACGCGGAGCATCCCGTGCAACACGCCAGAACGCTCGTAGCGGTATACGGTGCCAAGCTCAGCATAGCGAATCGGCAGGTCCCGATATGAGCGCGTCCTGGTCTTGTAGATCAGGATATGACCAGGGCAATTCATGGGCTTTAAACGATAGAGCGCCCCGTCGATATCCATGGCCTCGTACATCAGGTCCGAGTACATCTCCAGGTGGCCGCTTCTCCTATAGATCGCCTCGCTGGCTATGTGGGGCGTGCACACTAGCTGATACCCGCGCTTTATGTGCTCTGCCTTCCAGAAGTCTTCCACGGCATTACGGATTATCGTCCCCTTCGGGTGCCAGTGGATCAGGCCGGCACCGATCTCCTCGTGGACTGAAAAAAGGTCTAGCTCCCGTCCCAATTTACGATGGTCTCGTTTAGCTATCTCTTCCAGCCTCCACAGGTATCTATCCAGCTCCTCTTGCGAGTTCCAGGCGGTTCCGTAGATCCTTTGCAGCATGGGACGCTTTTCGTCACCCCTCCAGTAGGCCCCCGCCACGTTGAGGAGCTTGAAAGGTCCAATCTGGCCGGTGGACTCCAGGTGCGGCCCCGCGCACAGGTCAATAAAGCTTCCATGTTGGTAGGTCGAGATCGCCTCTCCCTGGGGGATCTCCTCC
This sequence comes from Chloroflexota bacterium, assembly GCA_040754915.1. Classification (GTDB taxonomy): domain Bacteria; phylum Chloroflexota; class DTOL01; order DTOL01; family JACQYG01; genus JACQYG01. The sequence goes on from JBFMCB010000020.1 coordinate 13,232, forward strand.
ACGATCTCCAGTTTGTAAGGTTGACCGGCAAAGATCGCCCTGGCCTCCTCCCGGCCGATCTCCCGCCGAACGAACGGGTGGTTGGCGGCGATACTGTTGCGCATCCCCACTTCGATGGCTGCCAGGTCATCGGGGGTCAACGAGCGTGGCAGGTCGAAATCGTAGTAGAACCCCTCTTCGATGGCCGGGCCGATGGCCAGTTTGGCCCCCGGAAAGAGCTCCAGCACCGCCTCCGCCATGACGTGGGCGGCGCTGTGGCGCATCCTCTCCAGATCTTGATTGACCATATCTTTCCTCCCTACCCTACTAGCCAGGCGGCGGGTGCGCTGCCCAACACCACCGATAGCTGATAGCCGCTGCCATCGGCCATCCGCCGAGTGCTGGAACCTTCACCGGCCGTAAAAAACAAAACGGCCTCTCGCTCCATCTGGGACGAGAGGCTCCTCACGCGGTTCCACCCGGTTTGGGAAAAGCAAAGACACCGAACTCTTCGCTCTTCTCCGCTCATTAAGCTGATAACGGGCGCTCCCCGGCGTCTCCTACTGGCGCATGGTGCGCTTTCGGTTGCGGCTCCCAGGGGGTTTTCTCCGGGGCAAGGCTGGAAGGGCTTTCAGCCAACTCCGGCCCTTTCCTCTCTGAAGCTGTCCTCGGATACTCGTCCTGTTCCGTGCCTTTTCCGTGTTCAGTTATCGTCTATAAGCCATCCGCTATTAGCAAAACTGGTGGGCAAGATAGGGATCGAACCTACGACCTCAGCGATGTCAACGCTGCGCTCTAACCAAGCTGAGCTACTTGCCCCCAGCGTTGATATTATAGCACAAATTACCATGCAAAGGCAACATCTTTGCCGTAAGTTCGACAAGTAGCCGCTACGGGTCTCCTAACCGCCGCCAGGGGCCGCCAAGGCCTCAAGGACCAATGAGACAGCAGCCTGGTTCTCCTGGGGCGTCAAGGGCCGCGGGTAGTTGTACATAACCCTCCCCGGGCGTTCGTTGTAGTAAGGCCGGTTGCAGCCGGGGCAGCCGGCGGTCTGAAAAGCCTGGCCGCCGGTGAGGGCACCTCTCAGTTGGGGCTCAGTTAACCCATAACTGACTATCTTGCCTTCATCGGAGAAGTCCATCCGCTCAAGGCGCACGAGCCCGCTCTTGATCAGGAAATTCGCTGCCTGGAGGCGGCGGTAAGAAGGCAGGGGGGGTGGAGGTTGATTCTCCATGGCTGTGCCGCGCACCGGGGTAAATGCGAACAATCCGATGGTCACCCCCCAGTCGGCCAGCGCCTGCACCGTTCTCACCATTTCCTGCTCGGTCTCGCCCAGCCCGGCGATCAGGTGTACGCTGATCTTTCCAGGAAAGCCCTTGGCGCCACTCTCAATCAAAGACCAGAGATGCTGCCAGGAGCCGGGTGCCCTGTGCTTCACCTGGACAAACACCCGTTCACAGGCCGCATCCAGCCCGAAACCAATGCGTTCCGCACCGGCGGCGAATAGCTCGTTCACCTGCTCCAGGTTCCGTGGCTGCACCGCCGCGCAAATGGGCACCGGACTGGCCTGGTGCACCTGCCGCACCAGGCGCATTGTGGCCTCCACCGCATGGCGCCGCGTAGTCACCTGAATGCAGCAACGTTGCACCTGCCCCTGGGAATAGGCATGGGCCAGGCCGGACAGAGCCTCTGCCAGGTCATAGGTGGGCCACAGGACCCGGGACAGGGCATCAGCCCGGGCACGGCTGTTGCGGGCCTGGGCACAAAAGGCGCAGTCCATGGCACACCGGCCACCCAGGAGCAGGTAAGCGGTGGTGGGTGCCGCGTCCGTAGTGATACGGCGGAGCCCCAGCACCGCCGCCGTGCCCATTGAAAGGGAAAGCTGACCTTCCAGCGGCTGACCAGATGGAAGCGCCGAGTATGATTCCGTCACAGCACGCAGCATTCCTCTCCCCGGAGGACCTCCAGCCCGAACTGCCGGGCCAGCCGCACCGCCGCCGGGGCAGGGTTGACGATGCCGTTGAGGCCGGCCTTCACTGCCAGACAGTCCAGCTCCACGCGATAGGGCCCTCCAGGGCGCATACAGCCCATAATCAGCGGTTTATCCGGGAACATCTCCCGGGCCTCGACCAATAACTCCGCCACCCGAGGCAGATCCGGAGCTCTCCGATCGGCATACCGTGTTCCCGGGGTGGGGGTGAAGACGATGAATACCAGGGACTCCAGGCCCAGCTCCCGAAGCATCCTCAGGGCCTGGGGCTCGCCGGCGATCTCTCCACCACGGAGGCCGATGGTCACGTGGGGTATCACCGAAAAGCGGCTGACCAGAGCCCGGTACGTCTCCGCATAGTCGGCGGCCGGCCGATCAAGGCCATAGACCTCTCTTATCGTCGCGTCGTCGCCCACAAAATCGAAAGAGACGGCATCGACGTACGGGGCGATGGCTTCCATATCATCCTGGCCGATGAGTCCCACGTGCCAGTTGAAGCGCCGGCCGGGGCGGAGCTTTTTCACCGTCTCCAGTTTGGCCCTCACCGGCACGCGACCATTATGGTCACAGCCGCCGGAGATGAGACAACTCTTAGCCCTGGCTGCGGCGCCTTTGCCCGTAGCCGCCTGCTCCACCGCTATCTCCACCGGCTGCATGCCCTCCAAATAGTGCCCCCCGCAGTGGGCACAGTTCAGGGCACAGTGGGCTCCAGTCAGGCTGATGGCGACCGTTCTGTTGGGGTAGTAGAACGTGATCTCCGCAGGAAAATGCGCCTGACGGGTCCGCCAGGCGACCACTAGGTCAAAAGCCAGACCCATTCACTGTTTCTCATAAGGTTGGCCATCGGCGGCCGGGGGGACAGTGCGACCGATAAGGCCAGCCAGGACGATCATGGTAGCAAAGTAGGGCACCATGGTCAGGAATTGATGAGGGATCGGCGCATCCAGGATCTGTAGCTTGATCTCCAGGGCCTCGGCGAAGCCGAAGAGGAGGGCCCCCAGGAAGGCGCCATAGGGAGTCCAGTTGCCGAAGATCATGGCCGCCAGGGCGATGAATCCCTTTCCACCGGTCATCAGGTCCTCGAAGCTTCCCACCGTCTCCAGGGAAAACCAACCCCCAGCCAGGCCGGCCATCAGGCCGCCGATGACCACGTTGATGTACCTGGTCTTGAACACGTTGATCCCCACCGTATCGGCGGCCAGAGGGTGCTCGCCCACCGCCCGGGTGCGCAGGCCCCAGGCAGTGAAAAACAGGATGAAGTTGGTGAGGACCACCAGGATCAGCATCATATAGACGATGGGGCGATTCTGGAAAAAGATGGCGCCCAATATGGGTATGTCGGCCAGGAGGGGCACGTTCACAATGGGTAATATCTCGCCCACGAAGTAGGCCTTCACCAGGTAGGCTCGTCGCAGGAAACCCGAGGCCCCCACGGCCAGGATATTGATGGCGGTGCCGCTGATGATCTGATCGGTCTTGAAACGGATGGAAAGGACGGCGTGGAAAAAGGCCATCACCCCACCGGTCAACACCGCCGCCAGGAGGCCGATCCATATGGCCCCAGGGCCCAGCCATTGACTCAGGTAGAGGTTCACGGCGAAACCGAAGGCGGAGGCGGCGAGCATCATCCCCTCAATGCCAATGTTGATCACGCCAGAGCGCTCGCACCAGATCCCCGCCAGGGAGCCCAAGGCAATGGGAGTAGCCATGCGCAGGCTGGCAGCTAACATCCCCACCAGGTCTACGCTGGACCCCTTGGCCGCCCAGATCATCAAGGCCAACATGTCCAGCAGGGCAACCGTCACCAGGGTGAGGGCCAACGCCCGCCGGAGTCGCTCGAACAAGGCCAGGATGCCGCCCAAAGAGGTGATGAGCCCGATGAGCACAAGGCTGGCCTGGGCGGGGACATCCCGGGTACCCAGGGTCCCTACACCCAGGGTCGTCCGTTGGGCCGGGTCGATCCTGGCCGTACCGTACAATGCAAGTAGTATGCCGAGGGCCAGAAAGGTAATGCCCAGGACCTTCGGACGAGTAAGCCTCATCCCTACCTCCCCCAACCCCGGGTGAAGACCACCTCTTTGATCTCCTCTTTCTTTCCAATGCGGTAAAGCCAGCGGATGATCTCGTCAGCGGCGACGAAGGCAATGACCAGGGCCTGAACGATATTAATGAGATCCACCGATATGCCCGCCCGTACCTGCATCAATCCGGCGCCATTGCGCAGGATCGCCCAGAGGATGGCCGCAAAGGGAACAAAAAGTGGATGGCTCTTGGCCAGGAGGGCGATAGCAATGGAGTCAAAGCCATAGCCCGACACGAAGGCCGCCGGCAGGGTGCGGTTCAGGCCCAGGACCTCCCCCGCTCCGGCGAGCCCAGCCAGGGTGCCGCTGAAGGTCATGGCCAGGACGAAGTTCCTGGTGACGCTCATGCCAGCGTATTTGGCGGCGGAAGGGTTGGCTCCCACGGCGCGGATCTCGAAGCCCAGGGTGGTTTTCCACAATAGCCAATACACGACGAAGACCGCGGCTATGGCTATCAACAGGCCGGCGTGAAGGCGATAAGGAGGTACGAGCTGCGGCAGCGTAGCCGTGGGAAGGATATACGGGGTGCGGGGCACGGTAGAGGTGGCGTCCCACATAGGGCCCTTGCGGTTCACCAGCCAATCCACCATGAGCACGGCGATGTAGTTCATCATGATGGTATTGATCACCTCGTGGGTCCCAAGTCTGGCCTTGAGAAACCCGGGGATGGCCCCCCATAAGGCCCCGCCCAGGGCCCCGACCAGGATCGCCAGAGGCAGGTGGACGAAGATGGGCAGGCCCTTCACCGAATAACCCACCCAGACTGCAAAGAGCGCCCCCAGGTAGAATTGTCCCTCGGCGCCGATGTTGAACAAACCGCAACGGAAGCCCAGAGCCACCGCCAGCCCGGCCAGGGTGTATGGCGTGGCGATCACCAGGGTCTCGGCGATGCCCCGGGGGCTGCCCAGCGCCCCCTCGAAAAGGCCCTGGTAGGCCTTGGGGACGCTGGCCCCCGAGGCCCAGATGACCACTGCTCCGATAGCCAGAGCGGTGAACACGGCCAGGAAAGGGATGGCCAGGTCCGAGACTCGTTGGGACCAGGCGGCAACCCATTTACGCCACGGTATTCCCCCACGCTTTTTGGCCTCAGCGGTCACTTCGGTCTCCTGTGGGCCCTTCGGTCTCTTTTACCCCCGCCATCAACAGGCCTAATACCTCCGGCGTAGCCCTATCCGCCGGCATGCTCCCAATGATCTTGCCACGATAGATCACGGCGACGCGGTCTGACAGTGACATGATCTCGTCCAACTCCACCGAGACCAGGAGGACGGCACACCCGGCATCCCGCCTCTGCACCAGCCTCTGATGGATGAACTCGGTAGAGCCCACGTCCAGCCCCCGGGTGGGCTGGGCAGCGATCAGGAGCTTGATCGGACGGGAGAACTCCCGGGCCACGATGAGCTTTTGCTGGTTGCCGCCGGAGAGGGTCCCGGCCAGGGAGTATACGCTGGGGGTGCGAACGTCGAACTCGGCGATCAAGCGGTGCCCGTTCTCGTCAATGGCATCGTTGTTGATGGCGATGCCATAGGCAAACGGAGGCCGATAGTAAGTGGACAGGACCAGGTTATCCGCCAGAGGGAAACTCAGTACCAGGCCATGCTTGTGGCGGTCCTCCGGGATGTGGGCCACCCCCTGCTCGATGATCTCCCGGGGCCGGTCCGCGGTGGCATCGTCGCCCAGGATCACGACCTTGCCCCCGGCCACCGGCCGGAGCCCGGTGAGCGCCTCCACCAGCTCGGTCTGGCCGTTGCCCTGAACCCCGGCGATGCCCAGGATCTCACCGGCGTGGACCTCCAAGGAGATACCGTCCACCGCCATATAACCCCGGTCATCCTTCACCTGCAGGTCTTCCACCTTGAGGACCACGTCTCCCATCTGAGCGGGCTTCTTTTCTACGCTGAGGATCACCTCGCGACCGACCATCATCGCGGCGAGCCTGGACTCGGTGGCCTCCTTAGGCGTCGTCATGCCCACCACCCGCCCATCCCGTAGGACGGTGATGCGGTCCGCCACGGCGAAGACCTCTTTCAGCTTGTGGGTGATGAAGATTATGGACTTGCCCTGGCCGGCCAGGGAACGCATGATACGGAAAAGCTCTTCGCTTTCCTGGGGCGTCAGGACCGCGGTAGGCTCATCCAGGATGAGGACATCCGCGCCCCGGTAGAGGGCCTTGACGATCTCCACCCGCTGCTGGAGGCCCACCGGGAGGTCCTTCACGTAGGCGGTGGGGTCCACGTCCAGGCCATACTGATGGGAGAACTCCCGGATGCGCCGGGCCGCCTGGGATCGGTCCAGGACGCCACGGCGGGTGATCTCCATGCCCAGTATAACGTTCTCGGCCACGGTCATGACCGGGATGAGCATGAAATGCTGATGCACCATGCCGATGCCCTGGGCAATGGCATCGTGGGGGCTGCGAATGTGTGCCTCTCTGCTATCCAGGAAGATCCGGCCCTCGTCAGGCCGGTAGAGCCCGTAGAGGATGTTCATCAGGGTGGTCTTGCCTGCCCCGTTCTCGCCCAAAAGACAATGGATCTCGCCCTTCTCCAGTTGGAAGCTGATATGATCATTGGCCAGGACGCCGGGGAAGCGCTTGGTAATGCCCCTCATCTCCAGGGCCAGAGCCATCCGTATCCTCCAGGACAGGGTACCCTCACTCCGGTCTTCGGCCCTCGCCGGCGGGAGGAGACTATAAAGTGAGGACGAAAGAGGGATAATGCCAAACTGGTGTCGCATCGTAAAACGATACGACACCAGTTGTTAGGTGAAGACGCTTAAAGCTTGACCCCCGTCGTGATCTTGCCTTCCTTCATGCCCTTGGCGATCTCGGCCAGCTTGTCCTGGACCGCCTTGGGGATGTCCTTTTCAGCATCGTGGAAGGGGGCCAGGCCCACGCCATCGTTGGTGGCATCGAAGACCGCCGTGCCACCCTTGAAGGTCCCCTTGACGGCGTTGGCAATGGCGGTGTAGACCGCCACGTCCACCCGCTTCATGGCGCTGGAGATGAGCTTGTCGTAGCCGGGCTTCTTGTCCCGGAAGGTGGTGAAGTACTCATCCTGGTCCACGCCGATAACAAAGACGCCCTTCTCGGCCGCAGCCTTGATGCCGCCGGAGCCGGTGGGCCCACCAGCGCCGAAGATCACGTCGGCCTTCTCCGCGATCTGGGAGAGAGCAGCTTCCTTGCCCTTGTCCGGTGCGGTGAACGAGTCGATGTACACCCCCAAGACCTTGACGTTGGGGTTGGTGTACTTGGCCCCGTTCTCGTACCCCTTGCGGAACTTGACCACCGGCGGGATCTCCTTGCCGCAGACGATCCCGACCACATTGGACTTGGTCATCAAGCCCGCCAGGGCCCCAGCCAGGTAGCCGGACTGGTCCTCGGCGAACACGAGCCCCATGACATTGGGAATGGCCGGGTCATAGGCGAAGTCCACGATGGCGAACTTGATGTTGGGGTACTTCTTGGCCATGGCCGCCGTGGCATCACCGATCATGAAGCCGACGGTGATGATCACGTCGTACTTCTCTTCGGCGAACTGGGCGATGTTTTTCTCATAGTCGGTAGGGGCCAGGGTCTCGATGAAGGCTGACGTGAGCTTGAACTCATCCACCGCCCGCATCATGCCCTTGTAGGCAAACTCGTTGAATGTGCCGTCGTTCACCTTGCCAACGTCGGTCACCAGGCCAACCTTCAAGGCCGCAGGCTTTGGCGGAACCGGAGTAGGGGTGGGACCGCAGGCAGCCAGCACCATGGAGACCGCCACAACCAGGGCAATGGTGGCCCAAATTGCCTTACGCATGACTTTCCTCCTCGGTTTTCAACAGATTCCAACGGTGATCCATTGGGCGCTCCCAGAGAACTCGCTCTTTGAAGTCGCTCTCACCTCCCTTGATAGATCATCCACAGCGAAGATTGTAGCATAAATCGCAAGTTATAGCAAGAATGGGCGGCGAATGTGTCACGACTAGCTATCCGTTTCCGCCGCTTCGTCTTGCTTCAGCCGGACTTCTCGACGCCCGCCCTCCGCCGCGACCTCAACGATCCCCCTGTCCACCAGCAGGTCCATCAGAGTGGCGGCGCGATTGTAGCCGATATGCAGCTTGCGCTGCAGATACGAGGTAGAGACTCGCCCGGATTCCTGCACCAGCTTAACGGCCTGTTCAAACAGGGCGTCCTCAGATTCCTCCTCTACCGGCTCGGTCCAGGTGCCGGCTTCAAGGGCCTCCTGGGCCTGGGGTAGACGCTGCCCCTTCCAGAAGCTGACCACTGCCTCTAACTCTCGGTCCGAGACGAAGGCCCCTTGCAACCGCGTCGTCTTGCTGGAGTCCGCCGCCATGTAAAGCATGTCACCACGTCCCAGGAGCTTCTCGGCGCCGATGGCGTCCAGGATGACTCGAGAGTCAACCTGCGAGGTCACGGCAAAGGAGATCCGGGCCGGGATGTTGGCCTTAATGAGCCCCGTGATGACGTCTACCGAGGGCCGTTGGGTGGCGATGACCAAATGGATGCCGGTCGCCCGGGCCATCTGGGCGATTCGGCAGATGCCCTTCTCCACCTCCTCGGGGGCAAGCATCATCATATCAGCCAACTCGTCGATGATGATTATCATGTACGGCAGCCGGCTGCGGCCCCGGCTGGAGGCGACTCGGTTGTAGGTCTCGATGTTCCGGGCACCGCTCTCCCGGAAAATGTGGTAGCGCCGGTTCATCTCCTGTAGAGCATGTTTCAGGACGTTAACGACCTTGTCCGCCTCCGTGACGACGGGTGTTACCAGATGAGGGATGCCATTGAAATTGGTCAGCTCCACCATCTTAGGGTCGACCATGATGAACCTGACCTCGTCGGGCGTCGTGTGGAACAGCAAGCAAGCGATGATGGAGTTGATGCACACGCTTTTGCCTGAGCCGGTGGCGCCGGCGATCAACAGGTGGGGCATTTTGGCCAGATCGGCCGCCACGGCCTGTCCGGACACGTCCTGGCCCAGGGCGATGGCCAGCTTGGACCTGGCCTTGAGCTTCTGAAACGCGGCGGTTTCGATTATGCCTCGGAGCCCCACCAAGGCCGTGGCGGTATTTGGCACCTCGATGCCCACGACGGTCTTCCCCGGCACCGGAGCCTCGATGCGCAGGGGATAGGCACCCAGGGCCAGGGCCAGGTCATTCTGCCGGGCCACGATGCGGTTCACGGTGATGCCCGGCGCGGGCTGAACGCCGAACTGGGTCACCGTGGGGCCTTGATTGACCTCGACCACCCGGGCCTGGATGTTGAAGCTCGCCAGGGTCTCTTCGATCACCCGGATGCGACGGCGGATGTCCGCCTGCCCCATCTCCTGGGCTACCGTGGCGTCCAGCAGGTCCAACGATGGTAGCGTCCATTCCCGGGGTGGAGGCGGCTGGCCCGGGCCCGACGGGATTTGCGGCACGATGATCTGCTTCCGCGGTGTGATTCCGGGAGCAGGGCTGGGCCGGGCGGGGGACGGTGGGGCCTTGGACGGCTCGGCCTTGGACCTCACCGCGACCGGCGGCCGCCCATTGGCTGTGATGCGGGGCCGGTTAAAGATCGGCAAGATCGAGTACCTGTAGAAGGAGCCAAGCCTGCCCTTGAGGGACCTCAGGGCACCGAAGACCCGATGGAGAGGGATATTGAACGTCAACACCACGCCGATGAGGCCCAGGGCAAGGAGAATCACGACGGTCCCGGGCAGGCCAAGCCCGACCAACAGGGCCTGGCTCAGGGCATAACCCACCCAGCCGCCACCCTTCCCGGCCTGGGCTACGGCCCGGGGGTCCTGGCCCGCCGAGGCCAGTAAATGCACTGCTGCCAGCGTGGTGACAAGCAGGAAAGCCGCCCCGATGGGGACCTGCCATTTCAGAAAGTAGGTGGGGTCAACCCGCTGACGGAAGAGTGCTAGAGAGAAGGCGAGTCCGATGGCCAGCACCGGCACCACAATCCAGCCGAAGAGCGAGCCTACCAGCTCTTTCCAGCGCAGACCAGCGCTGCCGGCCAGGGAGAAAAAGGAAAGGAGGGTGAACACGATGGCGAGCAGGAGCAAAGCCGCCAGGAGATCCTGCCTTGCCTGGGCATCCAGCCTGAAGCGAAAGCCCTTCTTTTTGCGTGGCGACCGCTTGGATTTAGCCATAAGGCAGGGGTTAAACCTCCATTACCACCGGCAGGATCATGGGCCGGCGATGGGTCCGATCGTAGAAGAACTTGCCCAAGGTCTCCTTGATCCTGGTGTTGATGAAGGACCATTCGGCAGTGTGGCTGACCGAGTCCTCCAGCGCGGCGGTGATCTGCTCCCGGGCTGCCTCAAGCAACCCTTCGGCCTCTCGCTCGTAGACAAAGCCGCGGGAGATGATGTCCGGCTCGGTCAAGGGCCGGCCGGTTTGTTTGTCCACGGTGATCGTGACAATGACCACCCCGTCCTGAGAGAGCAGCCGGCGGTCCCGCAATACCACCTGCCCAACATCGCCCACTCCAATGCCGTCCACCAGGACGTAGCCAGCCGGAACAGTGCCATTGAGCCGCGCGCCGTGCTGGCCGAACTCCACCACCTGTCCGTTTTCGATCACCAAGATGTTGTTCGGGGGTACCCCAACCTCGAAGGCCAGCTTGGCGTGGAGCATGAGGTGGCGGTATTCGCCGTGGATCGGGATGAAATACCGGGGCCGCAGGAGGTTCAACATTAATTTCTCTTCTTCCTGGCTGGCATGGCCCGAGACATGGACGTCCAATAGCTGGTCGTAGAGCACATCGGCGCCCAGCTTGAAGAGATTGTTGATGATGTGGTTCACCAGCTCCTCGTTGCCCGGTATTGGTCGGGCGGAGATGATCACCGTGTCGTCTTTCTCGATCTGGAGCTGCCGGAAGTCACCGTTGGCCATCCTGGCCAGGGCTGAGGTGGGCTCGCCCTGGCTGCCCGTGGTCACAATGGCTACTTTATCTCCTGGCAGGCGGCTGATCTCCTCGGTTTTCAGGAGCACGCCCTCCGGCACCTGCAAATAGCCCAAGTCCCGGGCCATCCGCACGTTCTCCACCATGCTGCGCCCAACGATCCCCACCCGCCGGTCATGCTTGATGGCGGCCTCGATGACCTGTTGAATGCGAGAGATGTTGGAGGCGAAGGTGGCCACGATGATCCTTCCCGGCGCTTTAGGGAACACCCGGTCGAACATCTCGGACACCATTTTCTCCGATGGGGTGTACCCGGGGGTCTCGGCATTGGTGCTGTCGGAGAGTAAGGCCAGAACGCCCTGGCCGCCCAGTTGGGAGAGCTTGGCGAAGTCCGTCAGGCGGCCGTCCACCGGGGTGTGGTCGAACTTGAAGTCCCCGGAGTGGACGATGATGCCCACTGGAGTGTGAAAGGCCACGCCAACCCCGTCCGGGATGGAGTGGCTGACGTGGAAAAACTCCAGTCGAAAGGAGCCCAGGTTAAGCTCGTCCCCAGCTTGAATGACATTCAACTGTGCCTTGTCCAGCAGCCGATGCTCCTTGAGCTTTACGGATATGAGCCCCCGAGTGAGCTTGGTGGCGAAGATGGGGGCATTGAGCCTGGGCAAAACATACGGCAGGGCTCCGGTGTGATCCTCGTGGCCGTGGGTGATGATGATCCCACGGATCTTGTCCTTGCGCTCGACCAGGTAGGAGACATCTGGGATAACCAGGTCGACGCCAAGCATCTCGTTTTCTGGGAACATGAGCCCGGCGTCGACGACCAGGATATCGTCCTGGTGCTCCACCACCAACATGTTTTTGCCGATCTCGCCCAGCCCACCCAGAGGGATCAGTCTAACCCTATTCTTGGCCAATCGTCGTACTCCTGACTCATCAAAACAGGGTCAACTGCTTGACCGGTGGCTCCTCGGGTTGAGCCTCGGCGATCCGGTCCCAGGATTCCAGCAGGGCCGGGATCTTCTTCATGTCTTCCTCTATTGTCCGGCGCAGCGAAGGCTGGTGCAGGGCCGCGGCTGGGTGATACATGGCGAAATAGATGATTCCCTGCTGTTTCTTGGGCCGACCGTGCGCCCGGGAAATGATCTCGCCAGGAAAGAATCGGGCCAGCGAATAACGACCCAGGGTGACCAGGACCTTTGGTCTCAGGAGAGCTATCTGCCTTTCGAGAAAATGGGCACAGGCGTTGATCTCATCGGGCAGTGGGTCCCGGTTATCCGGTGGGCGGCATTTCACGATGTTGCCGATCCACACCTGGTCACGTTTCAAGCCGATAGAGGCCAAAAGCTCCTCTAGAAACCGTCCGGCTGGGCCCACAAAGGGCCGAGCCTGTTGATCTTCGTGCCAGCCAGGGGCCTCGCCGACGAACAAGAGGCTGGGGCTATCAGGCCCCTCGCCGGGGACGGTCCGGGTGCGGCTGCGGGAGAGAGCGCAGGCGGTGCAGGCCGCGATTTCATCGGCAATCTGGGACAGCTCCTTCAAGGTCACCCTCCGTTAGTCAACGAATCGGTATTTGATCAGGGCCCAAAGGGCCGGCCATCCGTCCCTCCACGGCGACAGCTTCCTCACCACGCGGGGCGAATAGGATATCGGGACTTGGCGAATGCGCTGACCCCTTTTCAAGAGCTTGGCCGTGATCTCTGGCTCCATATCGAAACGGTTGGACTTAATGGTAAAGCTTTGGATCAGGTCCCGAGATACCAGTTTATAACAGGTTTCCATGTCCTTAAGGCGAGCGCCGTAGAGCAAGTTGGTAACGAAAGTGAGGAAATGATTCCCCAGACGCCTGAGGAGCGATTGGTTGCTTAAAGTGCGCACACCGTAGACTACCCTTACCCCTTCTTTTATCATCGGCTCCAGGAGCCGGGGATAGTCCTCGGGGTAGTATTCCAGGTCGGCGTCCTGGATGATCACCGCCTCGCCCGTGGCCGCGGCCAGGGCAGTACGAACGGCCGAACCCTTGCCCAGGTTCCTTTCGTGGCGGATGACCTGCATGTTGGGCAATCGCACGCTTCTTAGGATCTCTGCGGTCCGATCAGTGGTGTGGTCGTCCACCACTACCAGCTCTTTTTCCACCGGAACGGCGGCCACCCGCTCCAGCAGTTCCCGGATATGGTCCTCCTCATTGTAGACGGGTATCAGCACCGAGAGCTTCAAGGCCTTCCCCATTAGAGATGCAACTATAGAGATACAACTATACCAGGGCGGTCCTGACGCTGAACAGAAGTATCACCAGCACGACCAGAGAGATCAGGGTATACTTGCGATCCCTTTCCAGAAAGAACGAGATGACGGCGATGATCACCCGCAGGATCGGGGTGATCATCAAAAGCAAAAGGCCCAGGTTGATCACGGTCAGGGGGCCCACGTGCTCGAGCTGGTCGGCAAGCTGGGCGAAGGGCGTCACCGGCGCCGCCGGAAGGGCATTGCCGTTTCCAGGCTGGAGCAGGAACCACGATAGGCCCAGGGCTATGACGCCCGCCCCCAATCCAGAGCCCACCAGCAGCACCCTGCTGATATAAACGTTCGCCTGGCCAGTGTTTTCGATGTCAGGCATCGGCTAAAACCAAAGCGCGTGAATGTTGAAGCCCTTGAGAAGCATCTGCATGGCGGTGTAAAACAGAACACCCACGAAAAACCATTTCAGATAGGCGGTGCGCACCTGGTGCATAATGCGGGATCCGGTCCTGGCACCCAGGAAGACGCCCAGCACCACCGGCCCGGCCACCAGAAGGTCCAGGTCGCCACGAGAATAGTAGATGAAGGCACTGGCCGCCGCGGTGACGCCGATCATGAAATTGCTGGTGGCGGTGGCCACCTTCAAGGGCACTCCCATGCTCAGGTACATCACCGGCACTTTGATGAGCCCGCCGCCCACGCCCAGCAGTCCGGAGATGTTCCCGGCGAAGAAGGATGCACCAAGCCCCACCGAAAGATTCCTCACCTGGTACTCCGGCACCAGCTTTTTCCTGGAGTTGTCCCTGGAGGGGCTGCCATTGTTGCCTTGCGCCGGCGTGTTGCGCACCATGGACACCGCGGTGTAGAGTAGAAGAAGCCCAAACAGCACAGTCAAGGCCTCTCTAGGCAGCCTGCCGGCCAAGAGCCCGCCCACGATGGCGCCCACGGTGGTGGCCAGCTCCAGGGTCATGCCTAGACGTATATCGCTCAAGCGTTCTTGGACGTAGACGCTGGCCGCGGCGCTGGAGGTGGCGATCACCGCCACCAGGCTGGCCGCCACGGCGCTGCGCATCTCCACGCCGAAGATCAGGTTCAACATGGGAATGATGAAGATGCCACCGCCAAGCCCCAGGAGCGACCCGAAAAAACCCGCCACGATCCCGCCCAGGGCCAGGCCGGAAAAAGTGATGAGCAAGGAAAAACCCTTATCTCGCAAGTGGTCTGGCCAACACCCGTGGTATAATAGCATACCACCCGGGCCCAGTCAACCGAAACCTTGACGCCCAAGGGTGCCTTGTCTATAATGTGTTAGGTCGTAGGGGATGTGAGCTTCGAGTAATTGAAGGAGTTTCCAGACGTGCTGACCCCAGAGGTGATCGACGAGCTGAAGAAGATCGTTGGCAAAGACGATGTTTTGACTTCACCGGAGGAGCTGGTTTGCTATTCCTACGATGCCACACCTTTCACCCACCTCCCGCAGGCGGTTGTCCTACCGGAAAGCACGCCAGAGGTATCGGCGATCCTCAAGCTGGCCAATCGCGAGAGGTTCCCGGTGACCCCTCGGGGCGCCTCCTCCAATCTGAGCGGGGGGTCGGTGCCGGTACAAGGCGGCGTCGTCATGCTCATGGTCCGCTTCAACCGGGTCCTGGAGATCGATGAGGAGAACCTCACCGCCACAGTGGAACCGGGCGTGGTCCTGGCCCAATTCCATCAGGCCGTGGAGGCCCGGGGCCTCTTCTATCCGCCGGACCCCGCCAGCCTGTCCATATCCACCCTGGGCGGCAACATCGGCGAGGGCTCCGGCGGCCCCCGCTGCTTCAAGTATGGTACCACCAAGGACTATATTTTGGGCCTCGAGGTGGTGCTGCCTAACGGCGAGGTTATCTGG
>JBFMCB010000021.1:0-25948 GCA_040754915.1 Chloroflexota bacterium
GGTCGAACGCTACGCCTCCTTTCGTCCTGGTCCGGACGGAGTCCGGACGCTACATTGAGGGTCGCACGCGCTTGGGTTTAGTATAGCACCAAGGCCCGACACGGTCAAGGGTGAATGGCCGGTTCTTCTACTGGTAAGGAAATCACCAGCGCAGCACCCCCAGGGCCACACCCAAGGCCAGGGCGATCAGGACCACCATGCCCAATCCCAGGATGACCAGGATGCCGAGGAGGACGTTCCAATAAAGCTCTGGCAATTGTGCCCTGGCCGTGCCACGCCGGTTGGCTTCACGGTCTTCGCCGTGGTTTTCCTCTCTCACGTGGCATCACCTCACCCCAATACACCTGGAAGGCGTATTAGATTAACAATGGAGACGGCAAGGCCTTTCACCCTGTAGGCCAGGGTGAAAGGCCCATAAACGAACAACTGCAACTTTGGCGGTCAACGCACTTCAGACACAGAGACCTTCCGAGGGGCCTCCGCCCCAGTAGCCTGGAGGAAGCCGACGAACATCAGCACCGCCCCCAAGAACTCCCCCAGATACAGATACTCGGTCAGCCCGAATCGGCTCAGGGTGCCGCCCACCGCCGGGGACATGGCCCCCACGGCGATGAAGATGTTGCCGATGAGCCGGTGGAGCAGGATACGTTTCCGCCAGAAGATCCAGGCCGAGTAGAGCGCACCACCTACTAACGTGAAGGTGCCGTACACGTTGAAGAAGGGCGTCAGAACGCGCACGTTCCGGGGTAGGATGTCTCGGCCGGTGAGCTGAGCTCCCACCACGAACCGGGAGCTGTCCAGCGGTGCATTGAACACCACGTACAGGCTGAAGAGCGAGGCTAAAGCCAGTACCACCAGGGTGGCCCATGCCCACCGGCGTCGCGCCAGGAGAAATACCGTGCCCTGACCCAACCAGGCTGCCACCAGGACGGCGCCGAAATAATACCACAGGCGAAAGACCAGGGCGTTCCAGCCAAAGGCGCCGATGTAAAACTCGCAGAAGCCGCCGATGCCGTACATGACCAGCCCCAACCCCCAGATGGCCAGGTGCAGGCCCCGGCGCTCCAGGTAGCGCCGGAATACCAGGGCGGCGAAAATGAAGACCACGGCAAAGGAAAGGAAGGGCAACAAGATGTTCAGCGATAACATAGCACGACCTTCTTAACTGGGGAGAGCCCGGCCCAAAGGACTAGGCCCGAGATTCTGGTTCGCTTCTCTCCGCGAACTCCTTGGCCAGAGCCTCATCGGTCATCTTGCTCTGCCCGCGGAAGAGGCCTCCTTCCTCGATCGCCAGAGAGGCGACCTCGATGTCCCCCCAAACCTTGCCCTTGCTGGCTATCTCCAGCTTCCCGCTGGCGCTGATATTGCCCTTGACCAACCCGGAGACCGAGACCCCCTGGGCGTTGATATTGGCGTAGGCCTTCCCCGACTCGCCAACAATCACGTCCCCGCTGGTTTCGATCTCGCCCTCTACCACCCCGTCCAGCCGGATGCTGCCGGTGGACTTCAGCTTCCCTTTGACCACCGCTGATACGCCAATGACGTTTTCGATTTTGTCCCTATTGATGGAAGGGGCTGTCTTGCCACGACGGCCGAACAAATTAGTGCTCCAGGTACTTCATTGGATCGATGGGCGCCCCATTCAGGTGCATCTCGTAATGGACGTGGGGCCCCGTGGACTTGCCGGAATCGCCCGAGTAGGCGATGACCTGCCCCGCCTTGACCCTCTCGCCCACCTTGACCGCATTGTAGGAGTTGTGCCCATACACGGTGGCAAACCCCATCTCGTGCTGGATCTTCACTGTCCAGCCCAGGCCCGGGGGCTGCCAGCCGGCGAAGACCACCACGCCATCCTGGGTGGCGCGGACCGGGGTGTTCCACCACACGCCGAGATCTATGCCCTCGTGAAGGTCCCGCTGTCCGAGGAGCGTCCGATAGCCGAAGCCAGAGGTGAGAAGACCCCTCACCGGCCAGAGCCGGGGGGCGGCGTCGTATAGCTTGAGCTGGCGCTCCAGCTCTGCCGGATCGGAGCGCTTGTCCGGGTCCACCCTAGCCACCCGTTCGCCCACCTGCTCCCTCAGTAAATTGAACTCCTGCAGCTTTTCGGGCATCAGGACGCTGAGCTCCTCCAGGTCCTGGGCCAGGCCCGGCGCAGTGGTCCGGGATCCCCTGGTGGAGGGAGAGAGGGCCGCCCGCTCCGGGCGCTGCCCGCTCGGGCTCGGCCCCATTGCTCCCAGGACCTCGGGACCGAATGCAGTACCCAAGACAGCGGTGCTATCTGGCCTGACCCTCGGGGTTGGAGTAGGGCTCCGGTCCAGGCCGACGATGCGGCGGACCTCGGCGGCGATACGGTCCAGCTCTCCCAGGTCCCTGGAAAGCTTCTCCTCCTGGGCTCTGAGCTTACCGACCTGATCCTCCTGCTCCAGGATAATCGCCCGCATCTCTCGTTGGCGAGATGTCCCCAACTGTTGTTGGTAGCGCAGGTCAGAGAGCTCGGCTTGCAAAGCGCGATATTTGACCACGAAAACAAAAAGCCCCACCAGCCCAGCCATCACCAACGCCAGGATCAGATACAAAAGCCCAACTGGCACCCTGAAGCTGATGGGGCTATACTCAGTGTGGGGTACGATGAGCAAGGTGAATGGAGGCGCGCCCTGTCTCTTCTTTTTGGCCAAGACCTGTGCTCCCGCTTCTTATTCGCAGGGCTGACGGGCGCGATTATACACAAAAGAAAAGCCGCTTGTCAACTTCCTGATGTCCCGAAGTTGAACTCCGGGACATCAGACAGGCCCTCGCCCTTGAGTCGCCCAACGCTCCAGGATGGCACGGACGTAGCGCCAATTGGGTTTTCGAGCGGAAACGGCCTGCCGGAAGGCCTCCTCCAGCCATGAAGCAGGGAAGGCCGCTTGGGCTGCTTCCAACTCCCGAGCCACCACCGGGGTGACCAGGCCAATGTATCGCTCGTAGAGGGTGTAGATATCGAGCCGCTCCGGCGGCACCCAGGCGACTCCCCGCCCAGAGACGTGTCCCACGCCCGGAGAAAGCCGGCCGTCTCTTATTTGCTTGATCTCCTCCTGGCTCCGGGAGTCGTGCAGAAAATACAGTTGATCCACCTGGCCTCTGGTCTCCACCTCCAGCCTGAGCAGTGTGCCCCTCTCCACGGCACGGCTCAGTCCCTCCTCGAGCGCCGATAACGGGTCCGCGGAGACCCTGGCCAGCCCGGCTACCAGGGTCCGGTCGACCCTCAAGTCGGCACCCGAAGCACAATGCGGCCGCCGCCGCACCTTGGAGATTCGCCAACAGAGATGCAAGGTCACCTTTAGCTCGGAGAGGGAATCTATCTCCGGCAGCAAGGTGGCGAAGAAAACGTCTGGTATAGTGGTGGCCTTGATCTTCCCCCAGGGGAATCCCTCAAAGGGAGACATAGCGTACCTGCCGAGGTGAGGCTCAGGCTTCGTGTTGGCGTAGGGATTTGCTGGCCAGGTCCGCAAATCGGGTCTGCGCGGGGAAGAATCTGACCGAGACCGCGCCAGTAGGGCCATTGCGGTGCTTGGCCACCATGATCTCGGCGATGTCCTTGCGATCGGTATTGGGGTTGTACATATCTTCCCGATGGATGAAGATCACCACATCGGCATCTTGCTCGATGCTGCCGCTTTCCCGCAGGTCCGAAAGAATAGGACGGTGATCCTGCCGCATCTCCACCGCCCGAGAAAGCTGGGACAGAGCCACCACCGGGACATCCAGTTCCCGGGCCAGGCCCTTCAACGACCGGGATATCTCCGAGACCTCCTGGACCCGGTTCTCCAGGCCTCGCCCCTGCATGAGCTGCAAATAATCCACCACGATCAGCCCGATGTCTCGCTCCGCCTTCAGGCGCCGGGCCTTGGTGCGGAGCTCCATCACTGAGATGTTAGCGGTGGGATCGATGTACATTGGAGCCTCCGACAGCACCCCGAACGCCTGAGTAATCTTGCGCCACTCCTCGTCGTCGATATAGCCGGCGCGAAGCCGTTGCGAGTCGATGCGGGCCTCCATGCAGAGTAGCCTCTGCACCAGTTGCTCCACCGACATCTCCAGGCTGAATACCGCCACGGGCGTGTGTTCCTTTATCGCCACGTTGTGAGCAATGCAAAGAGAGAAACCGGTCTTCCCCACGCTAGGCCGGCCGGCGATGATGATCAGGTCCGATCGATGGAGCCCGCCAAGGAGCTGGTCCAACTGATTGAACCCGGAGGGAATGCCCACCAGTTGGCCTTTGTGCTCATGTAAGATATCGATCTGATCGAAGTAGGCGCGCAGGGCCACATCTAGAGGGATGAAGTCCTGGCGCAACCGTTTCTGGGAGACATCGAAAAGTAGGCGTTCCGCTTGGTCCAGGGTAGCATCAACGTCAGGGCTGTCCTGATAGCCGAGAAAGGCGATCCGGCCGGCGGCATCGATCAGCCGCCGGAGCAGCGCACAGCGCTCCACAATGTGGGCGTAGTATTCCACGTGCACGGCAGTGGGCACTGCCGAGATGAGGGAGGTGAGGTATGCCGCGCCACCCACCTCCTCTAACCTGCCTCGGCGGGAGAGTTCATCGCAAAGGGTCACGAAATCCGCTGGCTCGTGACGATTGGCCAGGTCCAGGATGGCCTCGAAGATGGCCCCGTGGCTTTCACGGTAAAAATCCCGCGCCTGCAGATACGAGGCCACCTTCATTATCGCCTCCCGGTCGATGAGCAGGCTGCCCAAAACCGACTGCTCCGCCTCGACGTTCTGAGGCGGCAGCCTTTCCGCCGGGCCCAGGGGCCGGATAACCTCTTGGTCAACCATTCTTTCCATGCCGGCTACGAATCATTAAAATCCAGGGTATTGACGAAGTTCCGGAACACCGCCAGTTTGTCTTGTTCCTCCTTGGTCATGGGCTCGGCGTCCGGGCTGATCCCCGCTCTGTCCAGCACCGAGTCCACAGCGTATATAGGCACCTTAACCCTGAGCGCCAGGGCGATGGCGTCGCTGGGCCTGGCATCCACCTCCAGGCGCCGTCCATCAGTACCCATCACGATCCGAGCATAGAACGTATTGTCCACCAGGTCATTAATTATGACGCTTTCCACCCGGCCACCCAGGTGTTCGATGACTGATCTCAAGAGATCGTGGGTCAATGGACGGGGCATGGCAATCTCCTGGAGAGCAAGCGCGATAGAACCAGCTTCCGGATTGCCCACCCAGATCAGGAGGTATCTTTCTACCCCTTTCACCTTAAGCACTACCACCCGTTGGTAACCCACCAGGCTGACGCGAATGCTGTCCACGATCATCTCTCTCATCGTCAACCCCCTTCCGGCTCTCCTGAAAGCTTCTTTACGTATACGTAGGTGTCCGCTTCGCCCTCCAACTTCTGATAGTGAGGATGGGTAGCCAGAAACCTGATCAGCGACTCTCTGGAAAAGGGCTTTTCGATGTTGACGACCGGCAGGAGGCCGTCTATGCTGGCCGTCAGGCGCACCTCGTTTTCGCCAGCCTCCTTGGCCCCCACCCTTTCAAAAGCCCAGCTCACCACCGAGTCGCTCTTACGCCGACTGCTTTCGTCCAGGCGACGGGCATTGGCCAGACCCTTAAAGAGCGCCTTCTCCAGGGCCATGCCTTCCACCGCCTCCACCGCCACTGTCGTCTTCGCAAACACAAAGCGACCGCGTTTTTCATCGTAGGTAAGGAGATCTAGCTCCCGCGGTTCCACTGGATGAACAGTTATGTCAAAAACGTTTTCCGCATCCCCTTTACCTATGACCAGAAGAGTGCCGGCCACGAAATTATCGAGCAACTCCTCCAGGCCATCGATCCAGCCCCCGCGATTGCCTGCCGGATAGTGCAACTCCCCAATGCTTGAGAGGCCAAGCTGCGGCACCCGGAAATAGAGGCGCGCCGACTTCTGCTCCTTTAAAAGCGGAGGTGGCACCAGCCGTTTCGCTTGAGCCTCCAGCGGCAACAGGCCATTTTCGATCTCGTAGAAGCTCAGGATGTGGTTCCAGGTGTCATCTCCTACGGGCCCTGCAGCCGTCTCATCTTCCAGATACCGCAAATCCTGACCAACCTCGGCTGGCCGGCGGCCTCCCCGGGTAGCCCTGGCCGGTGGTACCCCGATGACGCCCCATAGGCGTTCGGAGGACACGCCTCGGAACTCGAACTCTCTCTTCTCCTGCGCCAATTGGTAGTTTAAGGCAAAGCGAAAGGCTTCGTAGTCCTCGTCCTCCGGTTTCTTATCGAAGATATCCCGCAATAAGACTACATCCAGCTCGGCATCGCCGGCGTCCTCGATGAACTCCTTAATCTGGCGCAGTTCGCCCTTGGTGATCTTGACCAAGAGCTCGTCCAGGAACCACTGGTCGCCGAACGAAATGAAACGTCCATCCAGCACCAATCTTTCCTGAAACATCTGCTGCAGGACCGAATGGTATTCGTCAAACATCTGCTCGGAGGTCATGGCCAGGTCCAGGAGCCTCCCATCGGGCAGGGAGACCACTGGCTTCACTTTGGCCGCCACCGGCCTGGCCTTTCGCTTGAGCTCTCTTTTGACCGGTTTCATTTCGGGCATGGCCGCCGGCCTGGCTTCACGGCGGAGTAACGTTGGCTTAAGGGTCGGCTTGGGTGCGCCCGGCACCGCTGCCGGCGGTACCGGGGCCTTCTCTTGAAAGATGCGACGGATAGCCGGAGGAATGACCGGTTTGACGTAATGGCCCCGTCGTGAGGTGTAGAAGTAGACCTCGCCCTCGGCCTCTTGGCGATAGAAAGCCTGTTGGTTGCGCTGGAGTGCCTGGTCTATCTGCTCCGCCAGGCGGGCGGGGTCCTCCCCCGGGTGTTGGGGCAAAAAGAATTCCACTAGGTTGCGGAGAGACTGCCTGATCGGGGCGTCAAGGGCGTAGCCCCGCCCCTGAGCTAGGAGCAGGGCGTATACCTGGCTGGCTATCTTCTGCTCCTCTTGGCTGCCCTGGAATGCCCGCTTGCCTTCTTCCATGGCTACGAGTTAACTCCTAAGGATTTTTGCCTGAGAATTTTTATCGACGAGGGCCTCGATAGTTTGCTTACTCTTGACTTTCCACTTCTGCAGTGGACAAGCGCTCCAGCATGATCTCCACGTAGCGCCGCAGCAGTGCCTCCAGGGCAACAGGACGGCCGATATCTTTCAAGTATTTGGCCAACTGATCCAGATCCGATTGTTCAACAGTCAAAACGTCGGCCATCTCTACACCTTTCTTCGTATGCGTCTCCGGTCTATTATACCAAGAGCTGGCCGTTTTTGAAAGAGGCAACTGAATGGATTCCTTGACAAGGGACGAGCCGATGCTATAATGAGCAAGATCAAAGGCATAGTGGGGTTCCTCGCCATCCAATAGCACACCTTAGAACCATCCATGAACTGAGGGGATATGTGAAGCGACACATCATCGTAGATGGCTACAACGTCATAAAGCGGGACCACGAGCTTCTTGCCCTGGAACGAAAGAGCCTGGAGGCCGCCCGGGGGCGCCTGCTGTCCCTTCTGGGCCAGTCGCGCCGTCTGAAGAACGACCAGATCACCGTGGTCTTCGACGGCAGCGCCACCAACCTTTCTTTTCCTGTCTCCTCCACTCAAGGCCGGATTCGGATCATCTACTCCGGCAACCTGGAGAGTGCCGATTCGGTGATCCAGCGCTTGCTCTGCTCCATGTCCACCGCCGCTAACACCGTGGTCCTCTCTGACGATCGAGAGATTCGCGACGCCGCCCTTGGCTACGGCAGCACCGTGGGAGGCGCAACCTCCAGGCAAACAGGCCTTCCCTACTCTGGCCACCACGAGGACAGCCAAAGGGCCCCGGACAAGAAAGGCCCGGCGAAGCGACCGAAAAGGAAACCCCCGGAGTTTCGTTGGTGACTCCCTAGAAAGACCCAGTTGCCCACCTTTCACGATAGAAGAGCAGCCCTGGTGACCCTGGGCTGCAAGGTCAACCAGGCCGAATCCGAAGCCCTAGGCCGACGCCTGTCAGAGCAGGGCTTGCGGCTGGTCCCCTTTGACGGCAGCGCCGACCTTTACATCATCAACACCTGCACGGTCACCGCCACGGCGGATCACAAGTCCCGACAGCTGATCCGGCGGGCCAGGAGGCACAATCCCTCTTCCCTGGTGATCGTCACCGGCTGCTATGCCTCGGTGCACCCCTTCTCTTTGCGCTCCATGGCCCAGGCGGACCTGGTGGTGAGCAATGATGACAAGGGCCGCCTGGCTGATCTGGCCCTGGAGGCCTTGGGGCAGGCCGCAAGAACCTTAAGCGGCGTTGCGGCCCAGGCGGACGTTGAGGCCGCGCCGCACGGCCGCACCCGGGCCTTCGTCAAGGCCCAGGACGGTTGCGCCGATTTCTGCGCCTATTGTATCGTACCCTACGCCCGAGGCCGGCCGACCAGCCTCCCCACCCAGGAGATAGTCTCGCGCATCGGGTCCCTGGCCAGCCAGGGCTGCCAGGAAGTAGTCCTGTCCGGCGTGCATCTGGGTACCTATGGCGCAGACCAGGACCATTCGAGTCCAGACCTCTATGATCTGAGGCGCCTGATCGTTGAGATCTTACGCGATACGGCGATATCGCGCCTCAGGCTGTCCTCCCTGGAGCCACAGGATGTCTCCCCGGGCCTTTTCGAGCTATGGCGAAATCCCCGGCTCTGCCGGCACCTACACCTGCCCCTGCAAAGCGGCTGCAACCGGACCCTGGCCAGGATGCGCCGCCGCTACACCTGCCAGGACTTCGCCTCCCTGGTGGAGGAGGCCCGCAGGGCCATCCCTGGGGTCGCCATTACCACCGACCTGATCGCCGGCTTCCCCGGGGAGAGCCCGGAGGACTTCTTGGAAAGCCTGGCCTTCATCGAGGGCATGGGGTTTGCCCGGGCTCACGTCTTCCCGTACTCCCCGCGACCCGGAACCCTGGCCGCCAGCCTGCCCGACCAGGTGCCCGAGCCCGTGAAACGCGAGCGCTGCGCCAAGCTCCGAGCGGTTTCGCAGCAGAGCGCCGCTGCCTTCCGCCGGGGGTTCCTGGGGCAGACTCTGGAGGTCCTGTGGGAGGAAAGGGCAGCGGGGGACCGCTGGTCAGGGCTCACGGATAACTACCTGCGAGTCAGCGCCGAAAGCGCCCTGTCCCTGACCAACCGGATCATCCCCACGCTGATCACTGCCCTCGAAGGCGAGGGCCTGAATGGTAGCGTCCTGACATGAACCAGACCTACGTTGCCCTGGACCTGGAGACCACCGGCCTCAAGCCCGAGAGTGATTCAGTGATCGAGGTCGGAGCGGTGAAGTTCCGTGGCGATCGGGTGCTGGACTCCTGGTCCAGCCTGGTGCGCCCGACCTGTTCTATCCCCCAGAAGGTACAGTTGCTGACCGGCATTGGCCCGAAAGACGTGGCGAGTGCGCTGTCACTGGCCGCCGTCCTGCCGGAGCTGAGCCAGTTTGTCGGCGAGTTGCCCCTGGTGGGTCACAACCTGGCCTTCGACCTGTCGTTCCTCAAGCAAGGGGGGTTGACACTCTCCAATATTGCTATTGACACCTTCGAGTTGGCTGGCATCGTCCTCCCCAAGATGAACAGCTACAACCTGGGCCTCCTCACCGCCGCCATGGGAATCCCAGTGCCGACGCAACATCGAGCCCTGGCCGATGCCCTGCTGGCAAAGGCCCTCTTTTGCGCGCTATACCAGCGAGCCCTGGGGCTGGACCTGGAGACTATTCAGGAGATCAACTGGCTGGCCTCCAAGAGCACCTGGTCTCTGGGCGGGTTATTCCAGGAAATCGAGCAGGAGAAAATGCGCTACGCCTTCGGCGGTTCGATTCGAGAACAGCTCCGCGCCAAAGGCGGCCTGGACGCGCTAACCCTCAGCCTCCCCTCCCCGGACAAAGGCCAGGAGGCGCCCCTGGAGCCTCGCGAAGAGACCGTGCCCCTGGATGCGGCAGCCCTGGCGGCCGTGCTGGACAAGGACGGCATCTTCGCCCGCTGCTTCCCTAGCTACGAGGACCGGCCCCAACAACGGGAGATGCTGCGCCAGGTGGCGTGGTCGCTGAATCACAACCGGCATTTAATTGTGGAGGCGGGAACAGGCGTGGGCAAGTCCATGGCCTATCTCCTGCCTGCGGTCTTCTATGCCGTACAGAATGGCCGTCACGTGGTGATTTCCACGAATACCATCAACCTCCAGGACCAGCTTTTCAATAAAGACCTGCCTGATTTGCGGAAGGTGCTCGTGGGGCTGGAGGGCCAGGTGAACCAGGGCGAGCACGTTTCCGATTTCCGCGCCGCCCTGGTGAAGGGCCGTGCCAACTATCTGTGCCCGCGGCGCTGGGTATCGTTTCGCCATGCCGAGGCGCTATCACCCCAGGAGGTCCGGCTGGCGGCCAAGACTCTGGCCTGGCTTCCCACCACCATCACCGGCGACCGGGCTGAACTGACCCTGGGACCGGAAGAACAGGAGCCTTGGACTCGCATCTGCGCCGACGAAAAGAGTTGCGACCCCGGCACTTGCCCCTATTTCGCCCGTAATGCCTGCTTTCTGTTCCGAGCCCGCCAGCGCGCCGAGGCCGCCCACATCATCGTGGTCAATCACGCCCTCCTTCTCACCGACCTGGGCACACAGAATCGGGTGCTGCCCGAGTACCGTCACCTGGTCATAGACGAGGCCCAGCACCTGGAAGATGTAGCCACTGACCAGTTCGGTTATGCTCTGGAATACCGCGCGCTCCGGGCCTTCCTGGACAGCCTATGCGTGCCCCTGGACGCCAAGCATCACATTGGCTTCATCCCAGAGCTCAAGAACCGCTTCACCAGCACTTCGGCCCCCAAACAGTTGGCTGGCGAGGTGGCGGCCACGGCAGAGAGGCTCTGCGCTCTCACCGATAAGGCCCGGCATTCCCTCGACGAGTTCTTCGGTTGCCTGGGCGCGTTCATGCGCGAGCACCGGGGCGAGGAGGCCAACGCCAAGAATGCTGGCTACGAGCAGCCGCTGCGCCTGACTCCGGGCGTGCGGGCACAGCCCTCCTGGCCTAGCGTCGAGCTGGCCTGGGAGAACCTCGACCGTGCGCTACAGCATCTGCAGGAGGGGCTGGCCCGTCTGCATACCAGGCTGAGCGATGCCCCAAACCTTCAGGTAACCGATCTCGAAAGCGCGCTCTCCGAGATCGATGGCCAGGTCCTTCGCCTGCAGCAGATCACTTGGCAGTCTCGCTCCGTGGTGGCCGAGCCTTCCCCTCAGGACATTTATTGGCTCACCGCCCACCCCCAGACCGGAGAGGTATCCCTGCACGCCGCGCCGCTGAACGTGAATCGGCTTCTCCAGGAGGAGCTTTTCGCCCAGAAAGACTCGGTGATACTGACTTCCGCTACCTTGAGCACCGAACGTAGCTTTAATTTCATCCGGGAAAGGCTGGGGTTAGAGGAGGCGAGTGAGCTACTCCTGGGTTCACCATTCGACTATCGCACCTCGACCCTCCTGTTCATACCTCAGGACCTGCCAGAGCCAGGCAAGCCGTACTATCAAAAAGGCCTGGAGGAGGCGTTGATCGCCCTTTGTCGCGCCACCCAGGGAAGGGCCATGGTGCTCCTCACCTCTCACAGCGCCCTGAGATCTACCTATCAGGCCATCGTGAGCCCATTGGAGGAAGATGGCATCATGGTCCTGGGTCACGGCATCGACGGCTCGCCCCGCCAGCTCCTGGACCGCTTCCGGGCCAGCCCCAAGGCCGTGCTCTTGGGCACGGCCAGCTTCTGGGAGGGGGTTGATGTGGTGGGCAAGGCCCTGTCCGTCCTGGTCATCGCTAAGCTGCCATTCGCCGTGCCCACCGATCCCATCTTTGCCGCCCGGAGCGAGTGTTTCGATGATCCTTTTGGCCGCTATGCCGTGCCCCAGACCGTGCTTAAGTTCAAGCAGGGGTTCGGGCGGTTGATCCGCAGCCGTTCGGACCGAGGTGTGGTGGCCCTGATGGATCGCCGGGTGGATAGCAAGCCCTACGGCCCCGCCTTCCTGAATTCCTTGCCGACCTGCACCGTTCGCCGGGGACCCTTGGCCTCTCTGCCCGAGATGGCCCGGGCCTGGCTCGGAGACTAGCCCTGTCAGTCAACGGCTGCATGATCCAAGGGTGTTGAGAAAACAGGCAGTCAGTTGTAGGTTAGGCCCTTGTTCCCGTCGTAATACCAGGTAGCGGACGCCCTGGGGTATCCTGCGGCCTTCGACACCTTCTAGCCCTACTGGAGGTGAGATCGTGGAGGACGCCTACGTCTACGTGGATGATCAGTCCGAGCGTTTCCTGGAGGACCTGATTCGGCTGTGCCGCCAGCCCAGCATCTCAGCTCAAAAGGTCGGCCTCACCGAGATGGCCGCGCTGACCGCCACGGTCATGGGGGAGTATGGGCTCCAGGCCAGGCTCTTACCAAATGGGAATGGTGCTCCAGTGGTCTACGGCTTTCGAGAGGGACGATCTGCCCGCACCTTACTCTTCTACGATCACTACGACGTTCAGCCTCCAGAGCCTTTGGAGCTCTGGGAATCTCCTCCCTTCGAGCTCACTGTGAGAGACGGCAAGCTCTATGCCCGGGGCGTGGCCGATAACAAAGCCAACATTCTCTCACGCCTGGCGGCGGTGAAAGCAACCCTGTCCACCGGCCGGGAGCTGCCGGTAAGCGTGAAGTTCGTAGTAGAGGGAGAGGAGGAGATCGGCAGCCCCAATCTACCCCAATTCGTGGTGGATCACAGGGAGCTCTTGAGGGCCGATGCCTGCCTCTGGGAATCGGGGGGTGTCAACTGGCTAGGGCAACCAAACATCACTCTGGGGCTTAAAGGCATATTGTACGTGGAGCTGGAGGCCCGGGGCGCCGTTCGGGACGTACATTCTTCCCTGGCCACCATCGTGCCCAATCCCGCCTGGCGATTGGTGTGGGCCCTCTCTAGCCTGAAAGATCGCGACGAGAATGTACTAATCTCCGGCTTTTACGATCGCGTAGCTCCTCCCTCTCCACGGGAGCTGGAAGTGGTCCGGGCCGCGCCATCGGAGGAGGAAGAGACCAGGGAAAACCTGGGCCTCCCGGGGTTCCTCCTGGGGCTATCTGGCTTTGAGCTCAAGTGCCGCCAGCTCTTCGCCCCCACCTGCACCATTTGCGGCATCTGGTCTGGGTATACCGGCGAGGGTGGCAAGACCGTCCTGCCCAGCGTGGCCCGGGCCAAGGTGGATTTTCGCCTGGTGCCCCACATGACTCCCGAGGACATCCTGGAAAAGCTGCGCCGCCATCTGACCGAAAAGGGTTTCTCCGACGTGACCGTGGTCGCCAGAGAGCATGGGGAATATCCGGCCCGGACGCCCCTGGACCATCCCTTCGTCGCGGTGGTGCAGGCTGCCGCCCGCCAGGTATACGGCGTGGAGCCAGTGATCACCCCCACCATGTCCGGGTCAGGGCCCATGTACCCTTTCACCAAAGTGCTGGGGCTGCCGGTGGCCTCCGCCGGCACCAGCTATCCCGACTCCCGAGCCCACGCCCCCAACGAGAACATCCGGCTGGAGGACTTCATCCGGGGAACCAAGCACATCATCGCCATCATGGAGCGGATGAAAGAGGTTCCACCGTGGAGCTGAGGCGGCTTACAAATCCAGGTAATCCTCAAGTGTATCCACATCCCGCAGGATAGCCGCCGAGGCCACTTCCACCATCAGGACTTTCTCCCAATAAGTTTCTAGCAAGGCTCGGCCTCCCTGGTCTCCTTGCAGTCCTTCCAGCGCCGGGTACATCTCGCGACTGAAAAGGACCGGGTTGCCACGGCGGCCTTGATAGGTGGGAGCGACGATGGCCGCCCTGCTGGCCTGAAAAGCCTCGATCAACCGATCGATGATCTCGCTGGTCACCAGGGGTTGATCGGCCAGAAGGAAGAGCACCGCCTCGGCCTCCGGGGACACCGCCGCCAACCCACGCTTCACTGAGGTGGACAGGCCTTGAGGCCATTCACGGTTGAAGAGTATCTCCACTGGCTTCCCGGACAGTAGCCCACGCAACTCCCGAGCGCCGTAGCCCAGGACCACCACTGTCCTTCCGACCCGGGAGGCCGTTGCCGCGTCCACCACGTGCAGCAAGAGTGGTTTGCCGTGGTAGGTCAGAAGCAGCTTGGGTTTCCCCATTCTCGAAGAGCCTCCGGCGGCCAGCACCACGGCGGCGATCATCTCCGCATCACCTCTGCCACCGGTGGCTCGCGCCGTGCTGCGCCGACGAGGACCCTATCAACCTGAGGGGACAAAAGTGCCAGTTCACCGATCCGCCGGGCCAGGCTGGCCTCCAGCTCTGATTCCACTTTGTTCAGCATGACTACCACCTTGGCCCTCAAAGGCACTCCTTTCAAACCTCCTTCGGGGTGAACGAGGAGGGCGGCTACGGCCTCCGGCGTTACCTCCGCCTCCAGTCTAAGCCCCAGGATCTCCGCCACCCGCTCCGGCCGATGGACCGCCTCTCGGCCCAGCTTTTTCCCCACCACGTCAACCCCTGCTACCACCACCGCTATCGTCGTCCCGGCCGGCATCACCGGCTCGTGGTCTGCCGGAGCTTTGAGCGAGCGTCCCTGCGCGCCGTCGGCTTCGGCGATGGTATAATCCACCCACCGCTCTAGCCGGAGCTCATCGGCCCAATCGGGAGGGATGCCTTTCAGCTTGACCAGCGGCCCAACGCGGTTGGGCCACTTGCCAACGACTGAGCTGGGGCTGGTTTCCTCAACTCGACTTCGGGCCAGAATGGCCACCTTGCCAGAACACAAGAGGGATTTTAGCCTGGGTTTGGCTGCCCTTAGTTCCTTGGACAAGACCAGCTCAAACCGGTCTTCCGGCACTGGCTCCCGGATCATGGTAGTAGTGGTCACGACTACACCTTTCCCGAGTCCGGCCAGCTCCCGGGCCAGGCCGAACACAATGGTGGTCTTACCCCCAGCCCCCACCACCGCGACGAGTTCCTTCTCTCTTAGGCCCAAGGCCTCGCTCAGTTGCATTGCTACAGTTCCCCCTAGTCCGGCAGGGGCGGGAGCTGGGTCAGATCCGGGAGGCCGAAGTATCTCAAGAACTCAAACGTGGTGCCATACAGGATCGGCCGCCCCACCGCCTCCAGGCGCCCCACCTCGCCGACCAGTCCCCGAGCTACCAGGGTGCCCAATACCCCCTCGCAGTTGACGCCGCGAATTGCCTCCACCTGGGCCCGGGTGACCGGCTGCCGGTAAGCCACAATGCCCAGGGTTTCCAAGGCCGCCGGTGAAAGCCTCCCCGAGAGCTGGATCCCTAGGAACTTCTCCACGTACGGTGCCATCTCCGGAGCGGTCACCATTTGCACCTCATTGCCCTTTCTCTGGATCATTAACCCCGACCCAGCCCGGTCAATCTGCCATTGGGAGATGGCTGCCTCCACCCGCTCACTATCCACCTCCAAGACCCTTGCCAGTTGTTCCAATGGCACTGGCCCATCGGCCACGAACAGGAGGCTCTCCAGGATCCTCACCAACTCTCGGTTATCCACAAAAACGCCCTTTCTCGCTTGATATTTCGCCTGAAAGATGATATCTTATAGGCACCGGGCGATCGATCGCCAGCCATAGCAGGGTTGTATAGCAGGGTTGTACAGCAGGGTTGTCAAAGAGATGCAGCTAAATAGAGCCGTGGCCTTGTTGCTAGTTATGTCTAGTGCCCTGATCGCTTTGTCCGGCTGTCTGCCTTTGGTCCGCGCCGGGCAAGGACCCACCCCGCTGCCCGTCACCCAGGAGGCGGCCCAGCGCCTGGAGGACAAGCTCTACGCCGCCATGAAGCAGAGCCTGGTGTCCGATTTCACCCTGGAGGCCACCCAGGAGGAGGTCACCTCCTACCTGGCCCTGAAGCTGCCGGACATGCCCTTTCTGCAGCCGCAAGTCCGATTTGCTCCCGATCGGGTCATCTTCACCGGCAACATGACCCAGCCCATCGCCGCCCCGGTCCATGTGGCGGGTTCGGCCCAGGCCCAGGACGGTAAAGTAACCGTCGTCCTCCAGGAGGCGAAGCTGGGCTTCCTCTCGGTGCCGGGCTTTGTGCTCCAGTCCATCTCCGATACCATGAACGAGCTGCTCGCCGAATCCCAGGGCGCCATCCAGATCTCCCGGTTACAGATCCTGGAAGGCAAGGTCATCGTCTCCGGCAGGATAAAGCGAAGCTAGGGAGACGGCCGGTTTCTTTGCTAGTTAAAGAAGCCTTCCCAACCTCCACCGCCATCTCTTCGGCGCTAAAGAAAAAAGCACGATGCCCAGGGCCGTCAGCAGGGAGACGGCCAGGCCGACCTTAAACGACGGTGGGTCGTATTCCAGGACCACTCGATGGGTCCCACCAGGCAGATACAAGCCCTTGAAGAAATAGTTAGCCCGCAGGATCTTGGCGGGTGCCCCATCCACCGTTGCTTTCCACCCCGGATAGTAGGCATCGCTGAACACCAGGAAACCACCTCGCCCCAGATCAGCCCTGACTTCAACCCGCTCCGGCTGGAACCGCGCGATGTCCACCACATCCCCTTCTGCTCCTTCGGGTTCAGGGGAGGCCGATAATTCCTTCAGTATATCGCCGGCCTGGCTGGCCAACAATACTACCTCCCTCTTCGGTGCAAACGCCGGGTCCCGCACCAAGGCCAGCGCCGTCGTCTCAGTTGGGGCAACCACAGCCCGGTGCACCACGAAGGCCCTGGCCATGAAGCCCTTATTCCGATAGATCTTTACGTCACCGGAATATACTAACTCCAGATCACCGCTGGCGGAGATGGTCACCGACTGGTGGGCCTTGGTCAGGTCGTCCACCAGGCTCATGCCGCGGAGGTGAAGCTGGCCCGTGGACCCCAGGTACCGCACGGTTATGCTTTTCACCGTGCGGCGGCTTCCCAGGTTCAGCTTAGTGTAGTAGTTGTTCCCGGCCGGGTTCCCTTTCCAGTGCGAGGCGATCCTGGCCATGGAATGAGCCACCCCTCCCAAATTGGCCGTTCCGTATTCCCCTTGGGCCGTGTCAATGCCGGACCTCAATTGATACTTATGTGAAGCTCCAGCCGTGTCGGCCACTTCTATCTCCGCCACCACGACCTGGTCTGGGATGGCCTCCGCGCCGGCCAGGTACGAGATCACCCCCAGGCTGGTGACGGGGAACTGGGGAAGGCCCTCCGTCGTTATCGCGTAGCTATCTCCCTGGCCCAGGGCAACCTGGTTACCCAGGTCATAGTAAATGTCCTCCACCCACACGTCGTGCACCTTGTCCGCCAGGAGGTACTTGACGTTGAAAAGACTCAATACCTTTTCACTCGGGAAAGCTGACATCCGTTCCCGTAGACGGCCATCAGCAGCGCTTTGCCCCGCTGGCAAGAACAATGGCTCCATCTGCACGTAGCGTTTCAGCGGCAAGAGGCCGCCGTCGTATCCGTCCACGCTGTCCAGGCCCAAAAGCATCCCCAGATTAGGGGCTATGATTTCCTTGTTTTTCAGGGCGGTGACGTAGCTTGCCACCTGCTGCCTCGACAACTGACTTGAAAAAATGTGACCGATCTCCGGAAGGTCCCCAGGGTCAAAGAGGGCATCGGAGAGGCTCAGTACTCGGTAGACCCCCGTATCCGTGCGGAAGAAAGAGCCGCTAGGCCGCCAGGTAGTATAGGCCTCCGGCGGGATCGGCAGGTTCAACTCCAGGTTTCGGCTGGCCAGGAAGAGCTCGCCGAAAACGGCAACGGAAAGGAGTAAGAGAAAGATTGACCGGCGGTGGCTCCTCACTCCCAGGTAGAAAATGACTATCGCCAGCCCCAAGGTCCCCAACCAGAGCCCCAGCACCGGCAGAGGTGGGTATTTCAGGAATGGGGAGAAAGCCAGCCCCGCAAAGCCCACCGCCAGGAGGGCCACTCGCCACCCGATCCCCAGGCCTCGCCACCAGCCGGCTGCCTTTAAGGCCAGTTCTTTGGCCGAAAGGAGCCTGCCGATCTTCCTCTCCCTGCTCAGGCAATCCATCCCCACGCCTGCCAATAGCGCCATGGCCAGGGAGTAAACCATTAGCCAGCGGGCTGGCACCCGGAAGAGGCCAAATCCGGGGACCAGGTAGTAGAGCAGTCGGTAGAGAGGGGTGTAGCCTCCGAAGGCCAGAACGAGCGCCCCCAGGGCCAGGAGGAGATTGAACCTGACCCAGGGCTCTTTGCCTCTTTTTGTCACGCCGTACAGCGCCAGGAGCAACCCCAGCACCCCTACGTAGCCCAAATACTCGTAAAAAGGGTTCTCCGTGAAGTTGGGCAATAGATAGATAAATATCCTCCTGGGATCCAAGGAAAACGAGACCGCCTGCCGGTAAGTGACACCCCCGCTGCGCACCGACTGGGCGGCCAGCTCCGCGCTAGGCACCAACTGGACCGCCGCCAACCCAACGCCGATAACGATCACCGCCGCCAGGATCAGCAGCCCTCCCGACAGCTTGGCCCACCGGCGGCGAAGGGTTGTGCCCCATCCTGGGACCTCGTCGGCCAGGGATGGGGTCATCTGGTCCATGGCTTTCCAGAGTATATAGCTGCCCAGGGCCACCATGGTCATAAATGACTCCTGCGCGTGCCCGGCCAGGAACTGCAGGGCCAGGAACACGCCAGCCACGACAGTGTAGCGCCGCCGCCTGGTACAGCAAGCAAGATGAACGAGAAGCAAGAGCGGTGGCAACCAGGCCGCGGCGTTTAGCTGATTGATGTGTCCCACCTGCCCGGCCAGGAAACCGCCGAACGTGAAGACAAGCCCGGCCGAGAGAGCGCCGTAACGCCCCAGCCCCAGCCCAAGCCGGGCCAGGAGATAGGTGGAGCAGCCGGCCAGGAAAACGTGGAGCGCCACCGAATAGGCGTAGGCCTTGGGCGCGGAGGTGCTCAGGAACAGGGGCCAATTGGGCAAATAGAGAAGGCCAGCTTGAAGGTTGGCGAGAAAGGGCACTCCGGTGAAGATCCGGGGGTTCCACAAAGGCAGACGAAAGCTCCGCAGGGCCTCCGCGGCATAGGTCTGATAGGGATAAAAATAGGTAAAGGCGTCGTAACCAGGGTAGATCAGGTTAGTGAAAAGCAATTTCCAGAAGAAAACAAGGGTCAGGGCCAACAGGCCCAGAGGTGCCACAAGTTCGATGGCCCTATGCCGACATCGCATGGTGTAGTTTCTCAAAGACCAGATTTGCCGTCCAGCGATATTATAACATAGCCCGAGCAGGTTGCGAAAACCGAGGCCTTGTTGTACAATACGGCGGCATTTCGCCTTACAGGTGGCCAACCGTTTTGGACCCGCTCGTCTCGCTCGTTATTCTGGTGGCTATCGCTCTGGTATTTGACTTTCTGAACGGCTTTCATGATAGCGCCAACGTCGTCGCCACCATGATCTCCTCGGGGGCCCTGCCGCCCCGGGGGGCGCTGGTCGTTGCCTCCCTGGCTGAATTCGCTGGCCCCTTCCTTTTCGGCGTGGCGGTAGCCGCCACCATCGGCAAGGACATCGTAGCCCCGGAGACGGTCACCATCTCGGTGGTCTTCGCCGCCCTGGGGAGCGCCATAATCTGGAATCTGCTGACCTGGTATTTCGGCATTCCATCCAGCTCCTCCCACGCCTTGATCGGCGGCGTAGCGGGTGCGGTGGTTGCCGGTTACGGGCTCAGCCACATTCATTTCGATGGCATCACCAAGATCTTCCTGGCTCTCTTTCTCTCGCCGCCGTTGGGAATGGTCGCCGGTTATCTGTTTATGCGTTCGGTGGTTTTCCTGGCCCGGGGCGCCTCGCCGGGGGTCAACCAGTTTTTCAAGAGGTCACAAATACTCACCTCCGTGGCCCTGGCCTTGAGCCACGGTTCCAACGATGCCCAAAAGACCATGGGCATAATCACCATGTCGTTGGTCACCTTGCGATTTGAAGAGGCCTTCGTGGTCCCGGTCTGGGTCATCGTGGCCTGCGCCGGGGCGATCGCGTTGGGAGTGGCCACCGGTGGCTGGCGCATCATCAAGACCCTAGGTGGGAGAATGTACAAGATTCGGCCGGTTCACGGCTTCACCGCTCAAGCCGCCTCAGCGGCGGTGATCCTGGGCGGCGCACTTCTGGGTGGACCTGTGAGCACCACCCAGGTAGTGAGCTCGGCCATCATGGGCGTAGGTTCTGCCGAGCGTCTCTCCAAGGTGCGGTGGGAGGTCGCCTATAGCATCGTCATGGCCTGGGCCGTCACCATCCCCGCCTCAGCAGCGGTGGCCGCCGTTTTATATTTTGCCATCGCCAGTTTTCTGGGCTAAATGGGGGACCGATTATGGGACTCAGAGATTTCTTCAAGCCACGGCAAAGCAACTTCTTGAGGCTCCTGATGGACCAGGCCCAGAAGACCCAGGAGGGCATGGAGGCCCTGGAGGAGTACATGAAGGCCGAGGAGGAGCGCTGGGCCAAGAAGGTAGCCCAGTCGGAGAAGGAGGAAGACGAGCTCCGTCGCATCCTCATCGACGAGCTGAACCGCACCTTCGTGACGCCCATCGACCGGGAGGACATCTTCTCCCTCTCCCGGGCCATCGACGACATCTTGGACTACGCCTATAGCACAGTAGACGAGATGACCATCTTCGATGTGGAGCCCAACAGCTACCTCCGGCGCATGGTCTCTCTTCTCCGGGAGGCGGCGGAGGAGATCGTTCACGGCGTGCTACAGATCAAGCAGCGGCCCAACCTGGCTGCCGAACATGCCGCTCGAGCCAAGGCCCTGGAGAACCGGGTGGAGAGCGTATACCGAGAGGCTATCGCCGACCTGTTCAAGGGTCCCAAGAACGTGGACGACATCGTGTACATGCTCAAGATGCGCGAGATCTACCGCCACCTGAGCAACGCCGCTGACCGCGGGGATGAGGCCGCCAACATCATCGGCGACATCGTGGTGAAGATGACATAAGGTCTAGGATGTTCTGTCCCAGATGGTTCCGGTTGGCGTAGGTGACCTCGATCACCTGGACGTTGGGGTGGCGCTTCAGCAGTTCCACCCACGGCTCTGGAGCCATAGTCACCGTGCCTAAGACGGAAACCGCGCTGTTCACCGCCTCCAGCACTACGTCTTTGAATTTCCTGGAGTATAGCTCCATCTTGCCGATCTCGTCGATGACCACGTAGTCGCAGTCCGCGATGGCCCTCTGTATCGCCTCCACCCCAATCGTCTCCAACGCTTCTAACTCAACCCCATATTTGCTCACCCGCCTTGTGCTCTTGCTATTCACGTGAGAGAGGATGCCCTCCCGGCCATCCAGCGTCACCAGCCGAAAGCCCACCCGTTCCCCGGCCTCTCTCATCTCCTCGGTGTAGAATCCCCCGGCCTTGCCGGGCAGGCGGGCCACCAGATCTTTGATGATCGTCGTCTTTCCGACCCTGGGACGGCCAGTCAAAAGAACGGTTTTACCCATCGCCTGTCACCCGAAGCCCAGCTGATTTTTCAGTTTAAGATCTACCGGTTTCACAACCAAGACTCGTGTCCTCCTGACACTCTCACGATGTGGCGGTGACGAGAGGACGCGCCGTACTGCACGCCTCGGGGGATTTCACCGCTGGCCGGGCCAACCATTGCCACCAGGAGGACTCGCCCTCTTGAGCATAGGGCTCCAGAAACTCCAGGGCCTGGGCCCCGGCCACCTCCTCCACCACCTTCAGGAAATCGTCCACCCGGGCCACCCGGTACTCGTAGCGCCGGAAAAACTCCTGCATCAGAGCATCGAACCTGTCCTGGCCGATCTTGTCCCTCAAGCGGTGCAAGGCCTGAGCCCCTCGGTCGTAAATCACCTCTTGATATGCGCCCCAACTGTCGAAGGAGGTCACGCTGCGCCGCATGAGCCCGGCCTCTTTTTGAGGATCAGGGGCCAACGATGTGCCGGTGCCCCTGGTGAAGAGACGGTTGCTCTCGTCTGGCCCCAGCCGATCTATCATGTAGCGTTGCGCTGAGTACTGGGTCAGGCCTTCGTCCAGCCAGGGTTCGGCGATCTGATTGTTCCCCACCAGGGCATACCACCACTGATGGGCCACCTCATGGGCCACGAAGTACTCGGTGACGCCCCAGGTGACGTTGCGCTCGGCGTAGATGGTCTTGCCGATGAAGATCAGGTTCGGATATTCCATGCCCCCAGGGAAACTGGTCTCGGCCACGGCGAACTTGCGGTATGGATATTGGCCGTACACCTTATTGAAATAGGCAATGGCTCGCACTGCCGTGTCCAGGGCAATCTGCCCACCTCTCTCGTCCTCGGGCAGGTAGAAGGACTCCACCAGGGTGTCACCGACCATGGCGGTCTTCGTCAGGTACTGGGCGCTAGCGGCAAAGCCGAAGTCCCTAACCAGGCCAGTCACGATCTGATAGGTGACCCAGCCCGCCTCTGCGGGTTGCCGGCTCGTGATGATCCCGGTATGGGCCAGGAGATAGCCCTCCGGCAGCGTTAGCTGCACCTCGTAAAGCGCCGTTTCGGAGTAAAATGGGTCGCCCATGGCGTAATAGGGGTCCAGGTTCCAACCATTCTCATCGAATACGGCCAGGATAGGGTACCAGTTCCCGATGGCGAATACTCCCTCGTAATACGAGTAACGGTTCTTGGCCTTCGGGATTTTGGCCTCGAACTCCAGCGAGACCTCCGCGGATTCACCCGGCGACAAGGGCTGGCTCAGGCGATATGTCAGGACGGTGTTCTTATCGGGCAGCACCTCGGCATTGGGGTCTGGCTTGATCCTGAGCCAGCCCGGGTTAAAGCCATCGGGGAACTCTCGCTTGGGGTCACCGAAATAGGGGGCCCTGGACTCCTCGCTGAAGGCGTTGGGGTAGAGGTGGAAATAGACCTTTGGCCAGGGGCACCGGCTGCTATTCGTAAATTGGACCTGCTCTCTCCCGGTGATCAATGCCCGGTCAGGGTCCAGCCTGGCAACGATGGTGTATCTACTGGGTTTGCGGTCTAGGTCCGGCGGAGAGACAACGTATGGATCGCTCTGTAGCGTTGCCCCGGTTTTCGCCTGGAAGGTGGGCGACGGCGGTGGCGCCTGCACCGGCGAGGGGAGGCTGGGGGGGAGAGGAGTAGTCGCCGTCGGTAGCGCGCATCCTCCAAGCAGGATGCCCAAAAGCAAGATGAATGAAGCCGAAAGCCCCAAGTACCGACCCCATGCTCTGCTCATCATTTCGTAACCTCCGCCGAGGATGCCGGGCCACCCAAGGGGATTATACGACCGTGAAGGCACTTTGGCAACACAGCAGAAAAGAAAATCGGGGCCGGACTCCAGGCCCAGCCCCGATGAGCAGTTGCTGGTAATGAGTTTGCTACTTCTCACCACAAAGCTTCAGGAGTTCCCCCCACTCTTCGTCCACCTTGGCCTGCAACTGATCCACCACGCGCTGGTTGGCGGGCTGCAAGAGGTGGCGGAAGCGGCCCTGGGACTTAACCCACTCGATGATCGGCTTTTTCTCCTTCGGTTTGTAGTTCAGCTTCCAGACGCCATCCTCCACCTCGAACAACGGCCAGATGCACGTGTCGGCGGCCAGCTTGGTTATCTGGATGGTCTCGTTGGTGTCGTGGCGCCAACCCCGGGGGCACGGCGCGAGCACGTTTATGAACGAGGGGCCATCCGCCGCCAGGGCCTTCTGGGTCTTGGTCATCAGATCTCGCCAGGCATGGGGGGCCGCCTGGGCCACGAAGGGTATCTTGTGGGCGGCGATGATGGCGGTGAGGGGCTTGCGCCACTGGGGCTTGCCCGGTATCACCTCGCCCGCCGGCGACGTAGTCGTGGAGGCGCCCAGTGGGGTGGCGCTGGAGCGCTGGATGCCCGTGTTCATGTAGGCCTCGTTGTTCAGGCAAACGTATAGCATACGATGGCCTCGTTCCAGACACCCGGAGATCCATTGCAGGCCGATGTCATAGGTGGCCCCATCGCCGCCGAAGGCAATGAACTTGGTGTTCTTCTCCGGGATCTTGCCCTGTCGCACCAGGGACCGGTACATGGCCTCGGCGCCGGCCAAGGTCGAAGAGGCGTTCTCGAAGGCATTGTGTATCCAGGGCACCCGCCAGGCATTGTATGGGAAAATGGACGTGGCTACCTCCAGGCAGCCGGTGGCGTCAGCCACCACCACCGGGTCCTCTACGACGCTCAATATCTCCCGCACGATGATGGTCTCCCCGCAGCCAGCGCACATCCGGTGCCCGGGGCTCAACTTATCCTGGCGATTGGCGATCTCTTTCAGATTGATCGGCATCTGGTTCCTCCTATTCCCGCACGCTCAAGAAGTTCAAGAGCGCGGGTGCCTTGCCTGTCGTGGTTATGTTAAGTAATGCCTGGAATGCCCGCTCGATTTGATCCGGCGTAGTGTCCCGTCCACCCAGGCCGTAGATGTAGTTTATCACCCTGGCCCTGCCGCCGCCGTTGTAGAGGGCCGCGCAGGTCTCCAGGAAAACCGGCCCACCCTGTCCACCGAAACTCATGGAGCGGTCCAGGACCGCCACCGCCGCCTTGTCCTTTAGGGACACCACCACCTCCTCGGCCGGGAATGGCCGGAAGGCCCGCAGCTTCAAGAGGCCGGCCCTGACCCCCTTGCCTCGCAGGGCATCCACCACGACCTTCGAAGTACCAGCGGTAGACCCCAGGACAACGATCGCCACCTCGGCGTCGTCGAGCTTATATGGCTCCACCAGGCCATAGGTGCGTCCGGTAAGGGTCCCGTACTCCTGTCCCACTCGCCGGATCACCTGAGGTGCCTTCTCCATGGCGTCCACCTGCTGCCGTTTATGTTCGGTATAGAAGTCCGGCAGGTCCACCGGCCCCACCATGATGGGGTGGTCGGTGTCCAGGAGGGGATGCTCGGCCTTATAGGTGCCGATGAAGTCCTTCACCGTCTGGTCCGGCAGTATCTCCAGCCGCTCCACGCCGTGGCTAATGATGAAACCGTCCTGGGTGTGCAGCACCGGTAGCATGCAGGTCTCGGCGATGCGCACAGACTGAATGGCGTTATCGTAGGCTTCCTGGGCATTCTCAGCGAAGAGGTGTATCCACCCGGCATCCCGGGCCCCCATGGAGTCCGAATGGTCGCAGTGTATATTCAGGGGCGCCGAAAGGGCCCGGTTCACGAAGTGCATTACGATGGGCAGGCGCGTGGAGGCCGCCACGTAGAGGACCTCCCACATGAGGGCCATGCCTGCCGAGGTAGTGGCGGTCTGCACCCGCCCGCCGGCGGCGGCAGCGCCCACGCAGGCGCTCATGGCGGCGTGCTCGCTCTCCACGGGGATGAATTCGGTGTCCACTTTCCCGTCAGCCACGAACTGAGAGAAGGTTTGCACGATCTCGGTCTGGGGCGTGATGGGATAGGCGGCCACCACGTCGGGGTTCATCTGCCTCATGGCCTCCGCCACGGCCTTGGCGCCGTCCAGTGCCACGACTTTCCCCTTAACCATTGCTCTCCTCCCTGAACTTCGTCTCCTCCACCATGGTGATCGCCTTAACCGGGCACTCCCGAGCACAGATGCCGCAGCCCTTGCAGTGCTCCAGGTCGTAGCCCAGCATCTTGCTCTCCCTGACCACGATGGCCGAATCCGGGCAGAACACCCAGCATAGCATACAGTTGGTACACTTGTTCTTGTCTAGCTCCGGGCGGTTGCTCCGCCAGCTCCCGGTCTCGTATTTTACGGCGGTGCCGCCCTCCAGGATCAGCCCGCCGATGGGTATGTCTTTCCATCCTGGCTGCTTAGCCATTCTCGACCTCCTCGTAGGCCCGCTCGATGGCCCTGGCGTTCGCCGCCACGACCTCTTCTTTGAGCTTGGCGCCCAGGCGCTCCCTGGTCAGGTTGATGACGCTTTCCTTGGACACGACCCCAGTGGCCTTGACCAGCGCTCCCAGCATGGGGGTGTTTGGGATAGGCCGGCCGATGGTCTCCGTGGCGATGCGGGTGGCGTCCACCGTGAACACCTTCTG
>JBFMCB010000022.1:0-25715 GCA_040754915.1 Chloroflexota bacterium
GGCTGAGGAGGGATTACGCCGGCTCCAGGGCTGCTGTGAGCGAGTGTTTGTCGCCGGGCTGTCCGTGGGCGGACTGATCGCTCTGTATCTGGCCGCTCACCGCTCCATCGCTGGAGCCGTCGCCATGTCCACACCAGCCTACCTCAAGGACTGGCGGCTGAGGTTGCTGCCCATCACCAGGCATTTCATCAAGTGGCACCATTCCAGCGGCGAACTGGACCTGACCGACCCCACTGGACGAGAGAGGGTGTTTTTCTATCGACGTATACCGGTCCTCTTTGGCCAGCAGGTGAACCGCTTGCTGAGTGAAGTGCGCGGCAGTCTGGCCCGGGTGAAGGTGCCGGTGCTGATCATGCAGGGTTGCTGCGATCGCACCATTCCCGCCGACAGCGCCCAGATCCTCTTCGACGGCCTGGGGACGCAGGACAAGGAGATCGTCTGGTGGCCGAATTCCGGCCACGCTATTACCGTGGACAGCGAGCGGGAAGCGGTGTGGGCCCGGGCGTACGAATTCATCGCCGCACACACCAAGCAATGATGGTCTAGGATGCTCCTCGGGCTTCTGCCACGTGCCCATCACATCCTAGCTCCACGCTCATTGACGGGAGCCCCATTAAGTTGACAGGCAACCGATGGCATGGTATAATATTTTTGGTTTTTAAGGAGTTTATGCCTTTATTGGCATCTTTCCAAGAGAGGCATGGCTATCAAGCTCACCGGGCGACAGCGAGAATTTCTGGGTAAGTTTCTGGACCTCTATCAGGAGGCCCGACAGCCCTTGCATTACTCGGCCGTGGCCGAGCGGTTGGGAGTCAGCCCCATGACCGCCTATGACATGTTACGCCTGCTGGAGGAGCGAGGCCTGGTCACCTCCAAGTACGTCCTGCCAGAGACCGGGCCGGGTCGCTCCAATATTGTCTTCTCCCCCACCGGGAAGGCCCCCACGGTGATCGCTCGATGGGCAGGAGAGGACTGGGATCGAGAGGGGTGGGTGGCGGTCAAGGAGCGCATCCTGCAGGCGCTACGGGAGGGCAGGGGCACGGACTACCGGGGCTTGCTGGACCAGATCCTGCTCCGCATCCCCGAACGCAAGTCACCCATGCTCTATGCCACGGAGATGATCACCGCCGTGCTCTTGAACCTCCATCAGTTGAGGGAAGAGGCGAGGACAAGCAGCCCTCTGGAGAGCCTGCGTGCCCTGGGCTTGCCGGGCGAGCTAGGGCTTAACGCCCTGGCCGGCCTGACCCTGGGCCTGACCTTCGTTGAGCGGGCTAACCGGCGCATCACCTCTCTGCTCCTTTCATATAGCCGGAAATACCAGGCCCACTTGGCCCGGCTGAGCACTGAGAACAAAGAGCGACTATCTGACTTCACTCAGGAGGTGATGCGGCTCATCGAGACTTAAGCCTGAGCCGGTCTTGTTGGGGCGATTTTTGTCTTACTTTTAACCTGTCGCCACTGGACATGGGAACCGTCCTGCCGCACCGGTTTCCCTAAAAGCCCAAATTCTGGAGGGAGAGAGGTTAATGCTAAGGGATTGTCCGTTTCTGCAGTCCATCCCTCGCTGGTCGGGGGATTCACCGTTTCGCTGCGCCATAGGCGTGAACTTCTACTCGGTGGGTCCGGAGCGGGAGCTATGCTGCACCTGCTCCATCGCCGAGTGGGGGCAGGCTCTCCTGTGCCCCCACCTGGACGCCTACACCTTTCGGCAGGTAAACGGGCACGGCAGGCCGTCAGTCTCGGTAAGGATGGAGTGTTGCCAGCCAAGGGTTGCCCTCTCTGACCAGGAGCGGTGTCCCATCTGCCCCGAAATGCGGGACACCGGCCCCAACGGGGTTCCAGGCCCCGTCTCCCTGGAGGAGAGATAGGATCATGTTTGTCTCTGTCGTGATACCGGCTTACAACGAGGAGAAATACCTGCCCGCCTGCCTGCAGGCGCTACGGGAGCAGGCTTACCCCGCCGACCGCTACGAGGTCATCGTGGTGGACAACGCCTCCACCGACACCACAGCAGAGATCGCCCGCCGCTTTGGCACTCGGGTGATCCACGAGCCGGTGAAGGGCATCGCCCGGGCCCGGCAGGCTGGCTTTGAGGCGGCGCGGGGAGAGATTATCGCCTCAACCGACGCCGATACAGTGGTGCCGCCCTTCTGGCTGGCGCGCATCGCGGCCCACTTCGCCCGGGACCCGGACCTGGGCGGCCTCTGCGGCCCGGTCTACTGGGCCGACGGCCGGCCCCACGAGCGGCTGCTCATGAAATACCCGGTCACCTGGACCATGGACCTCTCCAACCGGATGGGCCGGAGTTGGTGGGTGGGGAGCAACTTTGCCGTGCGCACTCATGTCTTCCGGCAGGTGGATGGCTTTCGGGGTTTCGATTCCGGCGGGCTGCTGGGCGACGATCTCTACCTTTCCTCGCGGGTGGATCGCGTTGCCCGCGTTCTCTTCGACCCCGACCTGGTGGCCTACACCTCGGCCCGGCGGGTCCGGGAGGGATATCTAAATTACCTGCGGCGCATGGCGGTCAGCGCGACGAGGGTAGCGCTATTCCAGCAACCGGCCCTGCCGACGCCGGACATCCGTTGATGGAAGATTCGTGATCAATTGGCTTCTCACGCTTGCCGCTTTCCCGGTCCGCTTCGTTCCGGCCCGCATCGCTTATCCCACAGCCGTCGCCCTGGGCGACGTTATCTATCCCGCCTGGCGAAGGAAACGGTGGGCGGCCGCATTCCTCATCCTGTTCCCCGTCCTGGTCGTGCAGTGATGGACAGGTGTGAGACGTTAGGAGTAAGAAAATGCAGCGAGTGGTCATCACCGGCCTCGGGGCGGTCACGCCCATCGGCCTCGCTGTAGAAGAGTTCTGGCGCAACCTGGTAGATGGCATCTCCGGCGTGGGGCCCATCACCAGCTTTGACCCTACGGGCTTCCCCGTCCGCATCGCCGCCGAGGTCAAGGGCTTTGACCCCCGGGACTACATGGACTTCAAGGAGGCCCGCCGCTCCCACCGCTCGGCCCACTTCGCCCTGGCCGCCGCCCGCATGGCCCTGGAGGACGC
Organism: Chloroflexota bacterium; assembly: GCA_040754915.1. Lineage (GTDB taxonomy): Bacteria > Chloroflexota > DTOL01 > DTOL01 > JACQYG01 > JACQYG01. The sequence goes on from JBFMCB010000022.1 coordinate 3,056, forward strand.
CGGCGTGACCGTTGACCGGGCCAATGCCGAGGAGATCGGCGTGGTCATCAACACCGGCGGCGGGGGGATCGGCGAATTGGAAGCGGCGGCCCACATCCTGGCCCAAAAGGGGCCCCGGGGCGTCGGTCCTCTAGTGGTCCCCAACGTCATGGCCAACGCCGCTGCCTGCCTGGTGTCCATCGGCCTTGGCGCTAAGGGCCCGGTGGTCACCTCGACCTCGGCCTGTGCCAGTGGCACCCAAGCCCTTTTGGAAGCCATGCATCTCCTGCGCCGGTGGGAGGCGGAGGCCGTCATCGCTGGCGGGACGGAATCAGCCATCACCCCCGTGGCCATGGCCAGCCTGGCCAACGCCGGAGCCCTCTCCCGCCGCAACGACGAGCCTGGCCGGGCCAGTCGCCCCTTCGACCGGGACCGGGACGGCTTCGTCATGGGTGAAGGGGCTGTGGCCATGGTCCTGGAGACAAAAGCCCATGCCCGGCGGAGGGGTGCCCGGGTCTACGCCGAGGTGGCCGGCGGCGCCCTAACCGCCGACGCCCACCACATAACCGCCCCGGACCCGGCCGGACACGGCGCCACCCGGGCCATGCGCCGGGCCCTGGAGTACGCCCAAATGCGCACCGATGAGATCAATGCCGTCTTCGCCCACGGGACCAGCACGCCCCTAAACGACGTGGTGGAGACCCGGGCCATCAAGGATGTCTTTGGGCCGCACGCTCACCACCTGGCCATCAGCGCCACCAAGTCCATGGTGGGGCACCTCCTGGGGGCAGCAGGGGCCATCTCGGCCCTGGCGGCGGTGCTTGCCATCCGGGACGGCCTGGTCCCACCCACGGTCAACCTGGAACACCCAGACCCGGCCTGTGACCTGGACTATGTGCCCAACATCGGCCGTCGTTGTCCCGTACAGGCGGCCATGGTCAACGCCTTCGGCTTCGGCGGGCAGAACGCCGTGCTCATCGTCCGGGAGTACAGCCACGAAGACAGGTGAGGGTGACCCATGCTCAAGATCGTCACCGGCAACCCCTGCACCCCACCATCCGGCCTTCAAGTAACCTCGCAAGACATCTGGCTGACCGCGTTCCTCTTCGCCGCCCTGGACGTGGTGACCCTGGTACCGCTATTCATCCTTTTTAAGGCCAATATCTTTCCAGTTGCGCGGTGGCCCGTGGTGGGTGGTTCGGCGCTTTTCTGGGGCGTGGTATCGGTGGTCGCCGCGGCCAGCTTCTGGGATCTCTACTATCGCTACATCTACCCGCCCTGGCTGCGCCCGCTGATGCCGCTGGACATCGTCCTCTACGCCATCATCGGGCTGGTGATCTGGTATCTGGCCCTGCGGTTCGCCACCATGCCACCGCTGGCTTTCGCGCTCTTGGGCGGGGCCCAGGGGATCGCCGAGCACCTCTTCGGCATCTACGTCCTGAGGATCCTGGACAAAGTGCCCTGGCTCCGAGGGGTGCCCCCGTTGCCGGTGGTCGTCTTCTCGTTCTTCGAGTACGTGCTATACTGGACCCTGGTCCTCTGGCTGGCCCTGGGCCTGATCAAGCTGGGGGCCTTGGTGAGGGGCTGATCGGACCGGTCACATCCGGTCTGCCTCCTGGCCGGAGTCCGAGGCGGCGATGCCCTCGGCCGCCAACTCGGTCAAAGAGGGGCCACCCACGAACTTGCTGTAAAGATAGCGGGCCAGGATCCGGATCACCGCGGCGGTGGGAACCGCCACAAACATCCCCGTGATGCCCGCCACGGCGCTGCCGCACAAGAGCGCAAACAAGACCACCAATGGATGCAGCTCCACGATGCGGCCGATGACGTGGGGGATCACCAGGTAGTCCTCGGTCTGCCGGAGCACAAGGTAGGTAACTGCCACCACCATCGCCAGGGTAAGATTGGACCATCCAAAAGGGGTAGAGTTCTGAAACAAGGCGATGGTGGTGGCGATGGTGCCCGCGGCAATTGGGCCCACGATGGGGAAGATCTCCAGGATGCCGGTGGCGAGGGCCAGCACCAGGGCGTAGTGCACCCGCAAGATGGTGAGCGCCACCCAGGTGACACTGCTCATGATGACGATGAGCAAGAACTGGCCCCGGATATAGGCGCCCAGGACCTTGTCGATTTCCTGAAGCAGGGGGATTACCTCTCGACGGTAGCGCCTTGGCAGCAGGTTGACCATGCCTGCCGCCAGAGAATCCATCTCCAACAGGAGGTAGAAGGTGGCGATCAAGAAGAGCAAGGTCTGGGCCATCAGCTCAAAGGTATGCAGGAAGAAGGGAAATGCCTGGCCCCTCAAGTAGACGCTGATCTCCTGTAAATATCTCTGCGCCTCCGACTGCACCGTTTTGGGACTTATCGGCACCCCGAAGAACTCCGTCTTCTCGTGGCCGAAGAGATAGGCCTGGGCATCGGCCAGGATCTTGGGTAAATTCACCACCAGGTCCCGGAGCTCACGCACGATCAAAGGCCTCAGCACCACGATGCCCCATGCCACCACGCCCAGGATGATGGCGAACATCAAAGCCACCACCATCCGCCGGGGCATGCGGGTTCTTCTGGCTATCCAGCTTACCAGGGGGTCGAAGATGTAGGCTACGATGAGGGCCCAGATAAACGGCGGTAAGATCCCCGCCACCCGGCTGAGAAAAACGAGCAGCAGGACCGCGATCACTAGGACGGCGGTGAGCTTGGCCAGTGGAGAAAGCTTCACGAGCACCCCCCCGGTGGCTTCCCCCCGCCAAGGATGCCATGGACCAGGGCCGGCCTTTTTACCGGCTGCCTGCTCCAACTCAGGGCCGATGACAGGTTCGCCTTTGCCTCCAGAAGCTTCCCCCGGTCATTGGCATGGACTTCGACCACGGCCTCTCCTTGCTCCACCCGGTCTCCTACCTTGTGCTGCAGGACCATGCCCACGCCGTGGTCGATGGTTTCGCCTTTTTTCGCCCGCCCACCCCCCAGGGTCACCGCGGTGAGGCCAAACATCTGGGCATTGATGCCCGCCAGGTAGCCCGACTGCGGTGCGGTCACCGTATCCACGTAGCGGGCCTGGGCCATGAGTTCCGGATGCTCCACCACCCCCGCGTCACCGCCTTGGGCCCGGACAAACTCACGAAACTTGTCCAGGGCCTTTCCGGAGGCCAGGAGCTCTTGGAGGACGCCCTCAGTCTCCTCCGCCGTGGCGCATTTGCCGGCCAAAAGCACCATCTGGCCCGCCACGGCCAGGCAAAGCGCGGTGAAATCGGCCGGGCCAGAGCCCTGCAAGGTAGCTATGGCCTCCTTCACCTCCAGGGCGTTGCCCACCGCATAGCCCAACGGCTGGCTCATATCGGAGATGACCGCCGTCACCCTGCGGCCAACCCCCCGCCCGATCTTCACCATGGTCTGGGCCAGGGCCTCGGCTTCTTCCAGGGTCTTCATAAAAGCGCCCCTGCCGACCTTCACGTCCAGCACGATGGCGTCGGCCCCCGCGGCGATCTTCTTGCTCATGATGGAGCTGGCGATGAGGGGTATGCTCTCCACCGTGCCGGTGACGTCACGCAGGGCGTAGAGCTTGCCGTCGGCCGGCGCCAGATCGGCGGATTGCCCGGCCACCACAATGCCGTGCCGGGCCAGATTCTCCAGAAACTCAGCCTTGGTGAGATTGACGTTGAAGCCAGGGATGGACTCCAATTTATCCAGGGTGCCGCCGGAGAAGCCCAGGCCCCGGCCGGTCATCTTGGCCACCGGCAACCCCGCCGCAGCCACCAGGGGCGCCACCACCAGCGTCGTCTTGTCGCCCACCCCGCCCGAGGAGTGCTTGTCCACCACGAATGGGGCCACCGGCTTCAGATCCAGCGTCTGGCCCGAGTGAGCCATGGCCAGTGTGAGATCAGTGATCTCACGCTCCTCCATGCCCTTGAGCACCACCGCCATGAGCCAGGCCGAGACCTGATAATCGGGTATCTCCCCCCGAGTAAATCCCCCGATGATGTATTCGATCTCTTCGCCACTCAGCGCCAGCCCCTCCCGCTTCTTGACGATGAGATCAATCATGCGCATGGCTACTCTCCCATCCCTGGCTTGCGCTTCGTCTGGGCCAAGCTACTCCGCCCCTTCGTCCGGCCCCAGCTCGCGTATCAAAAGCTTGATCAGGTCCGTGCGGCTTACGATTCCCACCAGCCGGCCGTCCGCCACCACCGGTATCGGGTTCACCCGTTTCTCCACCATCAGCGTGGCCACGTCTTCCACCTCCGCCTCGGGGCCCACGGTGATCACCTTCTCAGTCATGATGTCTTTGGCCGTGGTGCCCAGGGCCCGTCGCAACTCCTCTCCGAAGTGCTGGGGGCTCTCCAGATAGAAGGTGCTATCCAGAAGCTTGATATAGGTCGGGAAGTGCAGGCGCGCATTCCGGACGATCATGTCCAGCTCGGTGACAATGCCGACCACCGCGTTGGAATCGTCGATCACCGGAACGCCGCTGATCTGTCTTTCCAGCATGAGCCTGGCGATCTCATTTACCCTGGTCTCAGGACCCACGCTGACCACCTCGGTGGCCATGATCTCTTTGACCTTCATCTCCAATTCTCCTGACCCCTCTTGCTGTGTCCGCTATTATACAACCTGGCTCTGGACTTTGCAAAAACCAGCGGCAGCTCCATGCCTTGCGCGATCGAAAGAATTGGGATACAATGTGCTCGAGCAACCACACCGCTTGTAAGAGGAGACTTTTTCGGATGAAAGCCGTGGTGATGGCGGGTGGCGAGGGGTCGCGCTTGCGGCCACTGACCATGGCCCGACCCAAGCCCATGGTGCCGGTGGTCAACAAGCCAGTGATCTGCCACATCCTGGATCTTCTGAAGAGACACGGCATCACCGAGATAGTGATCACGCTGCAATACCTGGCCAACGTGATCCAGGACTACTTTGGCGACGGCGAGGCCCTGGGGATGCGCATCCACTACTCGGTGGAGGAGGCGCCCCTGGGCACCGCGGGCAGCGTGAAGAATGCCCAGGAATATCTGGACGAGACCTTCCTGGTGATCTCTGGAGACGCCCTCACCGACATCAACCTGTCAGAGGTCATTGAGTTTCACAAGGCCAAGCACGCCCTGGCTACGCTGACCCTCTATCGGGTTCCCAACCCACTCGAATACGGGGTGGTGATCACAGACGCCGAGGGGCGCATCCGCCAGTTCCTGGAGAAGCCCTCCTGGGGCGAGGTCTTCTCCGACACCATCAATACCGGGATATACGTGTTGGAGCCCCAGGTGCTCAACTACTTTGAGCGGGGCCGGCCCTTCGATTTCAGCCAGGACCTGTTCCCTCTTCTTCTCAAGAATAACGATCCCCTGTATGGTTACGTGGCCGCGGGATATTGGTGCGATGTGGGAAATCTCCAGGAGTACGTTCAGGCCAATGCTGACATTCTGGCCGGTCGCGTCAACGTGGAGCCCATCGGCCAGCATCTGGGGGGCGGGATCTGGGGCGAGGAGGATGTGGAGATCGCACCGGATGCCCAGCTCTATGGACCGGTTTACCTGGGCCGTGGCTGCAAGGTCAAGGGGGGCGTGATCGTCCGTGGCCCCAGTGTGCTCCGGGAGTACGTTATCCTGGACTCCCGGGCCAACGTGGAGCGTAGCATCGTTTGGCGCAACTCCTACATCGGCGAAGGGGCCGAGGTGCGCGGTGCCATCATCTGCCGCCAGTGCACGCTGAAGAGCAACTCGGTGGTCTTCGAGGGCGCGGTGTTGGGCGACGGTGGTGTAGTGGGCCGGGGCGCCATCATTCACCCTAATGTCAAGATCTGGCCGGACAAGGAGGTAGAGCCAGGGGCCATCGTCAAGACCAGCATCATCTGGGGCTCTCGAGGCCGCCGGGTGCTCTTCGGGCGCTACGGGGTCACCGGCCTGGTGAACGTGGACCTGACGCCGGAGTTCGCCGCCAAGCTGGGCGCCTCCTATGGCTCAACCCTGCCCAAGGGTGCCACGGTGACCATGAACCGGGACCCTCACCGTACCCCCCGCATGATCAAAAGGGCCATGATCTCCGGCCTACCGTCCGCTGGCATCAACGTTTGGGACATCCGGGCCGTGCCCATCCCGGTGGCCCGCTACATCACCAGGGCCAGCGGCGCCGCCGGAGGCGTCCACGTGCGGCTCTCGCCTTTCGACAGCCGCACCGTAGACATCAAGTTCTTTGACCGGCGGGGCATGGACGTGGACCGAAACGTGGAGCGCAAGATCGAGAACTCATTCTTCCGCGAGGACTTCCGCCGGGTGTATCTCGACGACATCGGCACCATCGCCGAGCCAGGACAGGCCATCGAGCGCTACATCCAAGGCTTCATGCAGGCCATCGACGTGGAGGCCGTGCGCCGGGCCGCTTTCCGGATCGTGGTGGACTACGCCCACGCCACCACCTCCCTGGTGCTGCCGCAGATATTCAACAAACTGGGCTGCCAGGTAGTAGCCATCAATGCCGCCATCGATGAGACCAAGATGTCCATCCCCAGCCAGGAGATGGAGGATGGCATCCGCCAGCTTTCGGTCATTTGCCAACCCTTGCAGGCCGACCTGGGGGTGAGGCTGGACGTGGGCGGCGAGAGGATCTTCCTGGTGGATGACCAGGGCCAGATCTTGCCCGGGATCACCAGCCTGGCCGCCGTGGCCTCCCTGATCCTGCAGGCCAAGGGGGGCGCGCAGATCGCCGTCCCCATCACCCAACCTCGCATCTTTGAGAGCCTGGCCTCCCGACACGGAGGCAACGTCATCCGCATCAAGGCCGAGCCCCAGGCACTGATGGTTGCCGCTACCAAGGAGGGGGTGGCTTTGGCCGGAGATGGGTACGGCAGCTTCGTCTTTCCGCAGTTTCAGCCGGTGGTGGACGGCCTCATGGCCATCGCCAAGATCCTGGAACTCTTGGCCACCCAGAAGGTAGCGCTGTCAGAGGTCGTGCGCTCCTTGCCTCCCTACTACATCGCCCGGGCCAAGGTCCCATGCCCCTGGGAGACGAAGGGCAGGGTGATGCGTCTGCTCAGCGAGCAATATAAAGAGGCCAAGACACGACAGATCGATGGGATCCGCCTGGACCTGGGCGAGGAGTGGGTACTGGTGCTCCCCGATGCCGATCGGCCGCTCTTCCAGATCTTTGCCGAATCCACCACGCCTGAACAGGCCAGTGGCCTAGCCGAGAAATATGCCCAGGTGGTGAGGGCGCTGCAAGGATAGACGAGCGATGGATTAATCGATGGTTGAGTCGACGAATCAACCAGTTGATGAGTAAATGGAACTGACACGCCGAGATCTCTTGAAGATGATCTCCTATGCTGGTGGGTCCCTCTACGGCGCCGGGTGGCTTCGCGGCGCCCGGGCGCTTTGGGCCGGGCCGTCCTATCCGGACCTGGTCATAGCGCAGCAGGGCTCCCCCGCGGAGATGACCCGGGCCGCGGTGCAGGCCCTGGGAGGCATCGAGCGCTTTGTGAAGCCGGGCCAGAAGGTGGTCATCAAGGCCAACTTCTCCTGGGCCAACCCGCCCAAACTCGCCACCTCCACCAACCCGGAGGTGGTAGCGGCGCTGGTACAGCTCTGCAAGCAGGCTAGCGCCCGGAGGACGGTGGTTTTGGATCACGTCATAGACGGCCTGGAGGCCTGCCTCCGGGAGACCGAGATGCGGGCCGCCGTGCTGGCGGCCGGAGGCGAGATCCGCGGCTATCAGGAGGAGGCCAGCCAATACCAGGAGACCAACCTTGAGCCCGGGGTGCCCCTGAGATCGGTTCACGTCTTGAAGGAGGTCAAAGAGGCCGATGTCTTGATCAACGTACCTATCGCCAAACACCACAGTTCCACCCGGCTCACGCTCAGCATGAAGAACCTGATGGGTGTCATCCGCGACCGGGGCGCCTTTCACGCCCGCGACCTGAGCGGGCTCATCGCCGAGTTGAGCCGAGTGCTCAGGCCCAATCTGATCCTGATCGATGCCGTAAGGATCCTTCTGGATGGAGGGCCGGAGAACCGCAGCGGGACGGCCCCCGTTGCCCAGTCCAACAAGGTCATCGCCAGCACCGACCCGGTGGCGGCCGACTCCTACGCTGCCACTCTCTTCCCCAAAGTCCTCGAGGGCAAAAACGTCTCCCATATCCTGAAGGCCTATCACTTAGGGATTGGCGAGATTGATATTAACAAGCTCCAGACCATGCTGGTAAATGCCCAGGAGGCTCTGCCTCCTCCGGTGACCTCACCGCCGGTGGGAAAGGATTCGTCCCCCAGCGATGAAGGTCTGGCCGCTCTCCCGGGGAGGACCCCCGCCATTGGCACGCCTGACCTGGGCGCCTACCGGGGCTATGTGTACGTCCCAGCCGCCGGTATCCTGGCTGGTCTGGGGCTCCTCATCGCCCGCCGGATACGGCTTAGCCGGCCGAAACGCCTTGCCAACGGCGATGAAAACGTGTAAAATAAGCAGGTTTATCTCCGAGGCTTAGGGGGTTGTCGCGTCTATGCCCATCTACGAATACGAATGCCAGACCTGCGGGATCAGGTTTGAGAAGAAACAGAGGGTTCACGATCAGCCGCTGAGCCGCTGCCCCGGGTGTGGCAATCAGGTGCGCAAGGTGCTACACCCGGTGGGCATTGTATTCAAGGGCTCCGGGTTCTATTCCACTGACTACAACCGGCCCAAGGACAGCCTGGTCGGGGGCCTCTCCGCCAAGGAGCCCCAGAAGAGGCCCGAAAGCAAAGGTGTGGCCAGCACAACCGAAGGGGGAAAAGAGGAGAAGTAACGCCTTCTCCCGTTCACTATGCGGGCGGTGATCCAGCGCGTTTCCAGTGCCACGGTGAAGGTCAACGGCACAATTCTGGGCGCCATTGGTCCGGGGCTGGTCGTCTTCCTGGGCATCGGTCAGGGCGACGATCTCCGCGGGGCTGAAACCCTGGCCCAGAAGATAGCGGATCTGCGCATCTTTTCCGACGCCCAAGGCCGTTTTAACCTCTCTGCCCAGGACGTGGGGGCTCAGATGATGGTGGTGTCACAGTTCACCCTATACGCCGACTGTCGCCGAGGGCGCCGACCCAGCTTCGCCCGAGCGGCCTCGCCGGAGGAGGCCGCGCCTTTGGTGGAACACTTTGTGGAGTGCCTGCGGGGAAAGGGGCTCACCGTAGCCACGGGAAGGTTTCAGGCCGCCATGTCGGTGGAGATACACAACGAGGGGCCGGTGACCCTGGTATTGGACTCTGAGCTGTGGAGGCAGAGCAGAAGGGCACCGGCAGCCCACTGGCTCCACCCAGGCCAGCCATGGGCTTCGGGCAAAAGACCATCCTGAAAACCGGCGCCCGAGCGCACAGAGGGGGATGCACATGTCCTTCCTGGCGAATGTCAACTGGCTCGATGTCTTGATCGTGGCGCTTCTCTTCCTGGGGGTGGCCGTCGGTTTCTTTCAGGGGCTGGTGCGCCAGCTTTTAGGCTTGCTGACCTTCTATATCAGCCTGGTCCTGGCCACCCAATACCACCTGGTCGTGACCCGCTGGTTGGGCCAGTTCTTCCCACAGGCGTTGCCGGCGGCTTTGCAGACCATTTCCTTCCTTCTAGTGTTCTTGGCTGCCTTGGTAGCCATCGGTTGGTTGGCCAGCGACCTATTCAGCCAGACCAGGCTCAGGATATTGGGGATCATGGATGAACTATTGGGAGGTGCAGTGAGCCTAACGATCACCAGCTTTGCCATCGCGGTCGGCCTGCTGCTCTTGCGCTTCATCCTGCAGGTGCCATGGACCGAGTATGAGTCCACGCGTCTTGTCTGGCTCACCGCCCTTCAAGATTCCACCTTGGCCCAAAGCCTCCTGGCTATGCTGCCCAACTTCTACCAGTTACTCCGGATCTGGGTCCCCGCCGGCCTCCCGGTCTTTTTCATGTTCTGACAGTTGAATCCAAAAACCCTTCAAGTCCTGGAATTTGACAAGGCCCGCCAGGCCCTGGCTGCTTTAGCCTCCTTTGCGCCCAGCCGCGAGCTTGCCCTGGCGCTGGAGCCCAGCCGGGACTTTGAACTGGTCCAGCGACGGCTGCGCGGCACCAGCGAAGCAGCCCGTCTCCTGGCGCTGAACCCCTCGGCCTCCATAGGTGGGGCCAGGGACATTCGCGAGAAGGTCCGGGCGGCCACGATCGGGGCCACCTTGGAGCCTCAGGACTTCCTCGATATCCTGGGGACGTTGCAAAGCGGCCGATCGCTCGGCACTGTCCTGAGAAAATATCGTGCCCAACTGCCGGTGCTAGCAGACATCGTCTCCCGAGTTGCAGCATGCCCCAGGCTGGAAAAGGAGGTCGTTCGCTGCATCAATGACCGCGGCGAGGTGGTGGACGAGGCCAGCCCCGCTTTGGGTCGCCTTCGCCGCGAGCTACGCACCACCCATGCCCGGCTTCTGGGCAAGCTCAATGAACTATTGACCTCCCCCGGCCTGGCCCACGTGCTTCAGGAGCCCATCGTCACTTTACGGGGCGATCGGTATGTGATCCCGATCAAAGCCGAGTTCAAGGGGCATTTTCGAGGCATAGTGCACAATCAGTCCGCCAGCGGCGCTACCCTGTTCATGGAGCCCCTGGCCACCCTCGACCTCAACAACCGTTGGCGCCAGCTACAACTGGAGGAGAGGGAGGAGCTGGCCCGAATCCTGCGTCGGCTGTCGGCTCTGGCCGCCGACCACGCGGAGCCCCTCCTGGCCACCGTGGTCGCCCTGGCGGAGTTCGACCTGGCCCTGGCAAAGGCCCGTTACAGCGGTCAGTTGCGGGGGGTAGAGCCAAGGCTTGGGCTCAGGGAGAGAGAAGAGGGCCCCGGCCGGGCGGAGAAGGCGACGCCAGGCCCTTCGGAGACCAACCACGGCTTTCCCTTGATCCTGAAGAACGCCCGGCATCCATTGCTCTCTGGAGAGGTAGTGCCCATAAGCCTGCACCTTGGGCGGGACTTCCTGGGCTTGGTGATCACCGGACCGAATACCGGTGGAAAGACGGTGGCCCTCAAAACAGTTGGGCTTCTGGCCTTGATGTGCCAGGCCGGCCTGCACATCCCAGCCGACGAAGGATCTCAACTCCCCGTTTTTCGGGGCATTTACGCCGATATCGGCGACGAACAAAGCATCGAACAAAGTCTGTCCACCTTCTCGGCGCACCTGACCAACATCGTGGATATCCTGGCCAAGGCCGACGCAGGATCCCTGGTGCTGCTGGACGAGCTGGGCGCTGGCACCGATCCCACCGAGGGCTCAGCCCTGGCCCAGGCTATACTGGGCGCCTTGTTGGAACGGCGAGCCATGACCATGGTCGCCACCCACTACCCTGAGCTGAAGGCCCTTGCCTATTTAAACCCCCTGGCGGAGAACGCCTCGGTGGAATTCGATGTGGAAACGCTCTCCCCCACCTATCGCCTGCGCCTTGGCTTACCCGGCCAGAGCAATGCCCTGAGCATTGCCACCAGGCTGGGTCTCGACCCGGACATCGTGGCCAGGGCCCAGGCTCTCTTGTCGCCCACGCAGATTCAGGTGGAAGGCCTCCTGGCCGAGATCCGAAGGGAGCGGGATCAGGCCGCCCAGGCCCGCCAGGCGGCACAAGGCGTTCTGGGCCAAACGGAGTCCATAAAAGCCCTCTGGGAACAAAAATTGGCCGAGCTGGAAAGCGCCAGGGGTGACATCCTGGAGAGCGCCAGGGATCAGGCCCTGGCGGAGCTCCAGGCCTTTCGCCAGCGGCTCAGGGATCTGGCCGCCGCGCTCGACGCGGGGCCCTCGGCCCAAGAGGGGTTGGACGCGCGGCTCCGAGAGCTCATCCAACTGGAGCAGGAGCTGAAGGCGAAGGCGGTGGCCCGAACGGCTCCCGCCGCGCCCAGCAGGATCAGGCCGGGCGATGCGGTATTGGTTAAGAGCCTGGGGCAGGTGGGCCGGGTGCTGGCCATCGGCGGGGAAGCAGAGGTCGATGTCCAGCTCGGCACCTTTAAACTAAAGACGGTGGTGTCGGACCTGGAGCCCACCGGACAACTGGCGGTTGGGGAGCGGGCCCCAATGCCGGCTCCAGCGCCCCGGGAGGCCCCGGTTGCCCCACCCCCGGACCTGGACCTGCGGGGGTGGCGGGCCGAGGAGATAGCACTTTCCCTGGATAGGCACTTGAACGACGCTTACCTGGCCGGCCTGCCCTACGTCCGGGTCATCCATGGCAAAGGTACGGGCGCGCTGCGTCAGGCGGTGAGGGAGTTCTTAGGAAACCATCCCCTGGTCAAGTCTTTCCAGGCCGCCGAACCAAGGCAAGGCGGAGAGGGCGTTACTGTGGTTGCGCTGAGAGAATAATGAGGTACTTTTTGGCTATTGTTTTGCCGAAAACAATAGATTATAATATGCCTTATTAATGCTGGTCACCGGCGGTGGAGCAATGGGAACAACACGTCCAGCAGCCGGTAAGAAGCGCAGGAGTCCCGGTCGCCTGAAAGAACCGCCCGGCGTGCCCAATAATCCCCTGAGGTGCGGGCGGTTGACCCTGGACCAGGATCAACAGATCATCACCAGGGATGGAGAACCCCTGAGGTTGACTCTCAAGGAATATCGGCTCCTTTCCACATTCATGACCCACTCCGGGGAGGTGCTGCCTCGCAAGTTCCTGATCAAGGAGATCTGGGAAACCGACTACATGGGAGACACCCGGATGTTAGACGTGCACATCCGCTGGATTCGCCAGAAAATCGAGGACGATCCCAGTTCCCCGCTCTATCTACGAACGGTGCGAGGCGTGGGCTATCGCTTTGAGGCCCCCCGACCTGACCGCGGTCATGGGGAATGAGTTGCCAAGGATGGTAGTTGTCCCGCATCTGCGCTGAGCACGAACACCCCCACCAGGACGAACCCTGCCCCGATTAACTGCACCGGTTCCAACCGCTCGCCCAGGAAGGCATAGGCCATAATTATAGACGCCATGGGCTCCAGCGTGGCCACCAACGACGCCCGGGCGGCGCCGATGGAGCGAATCCCCTGCAGATACAGGAGAATCGCGCCCACGGTGGGCACCACGGCCATGGCTATCACCAGGAGAAAAAGCCTTTCCTCCAGGCCGCCGGTCAACCACCCGAAGGGCGGCGAGAGCAACAGGATCGGCAGATAGCCGAAGGTGATCACATAGGTATTCACCACCAAGGGGTCATGTTTGCGGACTCCCCTCTGCACGGCCAAAGTGTAAGCGGCGTAGATGGTCCCGGCGGTCAGGCTCAGGGCCACCCCTTTCCAATTGACGGTGGAAGCCGACAATTCGTAGGCCTTGGTCACCAGGAGCACGCCAGTGAAGCTAGATAGCAAGGTGAAGAGGCGTCGACGCGTCAACTGCTCTCGCCAAAAGACGATCGAAAAGAGATTGACCAACACCGGGTAGGTGTAGAACAGCACCGCCATGAGCGAGGCGGGGACGAGCCTGAGGCCGTAGAAATAGGCGATGGAATTGAACCCCAGGCCCAGCGAACCCACCACGGCAAAGTAGGCTAAACCTCTCCAGCCAACCGCCAAAGAGGAACGGCAGGCAGTGAGCGCCAACATCCAGATCAGGATAAAGGCCACGAAAAGCCGGAGCGACAGGAGGGCCAGGGGACTGGGGAAAAAGCCGTAGGCGATCTTAACCAGTATGGGCAAAGTCCCGAAACAGAGGGCAGAAAGAGCCACATAGGCATAGCCTGAGAAGCCAGTGCGCAAGCCCAAAATCTCCAGCCTTGATGGAAAAAGTTTGGCTCGAGGTCAGGGCAAAGATAGAATGAGCTGAAAAAGCCGTGCCGGCGCTCTTGTGTTTGGCCTGAAGATCGGTCCCAGACCCCAGTGCTTAGGCCCGAAGACCGACCGGGGACGCGAGAGCGAGCTTTCCTGGAGGGTATCCGCCAGCAACTCAAAAGGAGGCATTAACGGGCCCTGGCCCTCCTTTCCTGTGGACGACGAATAGCCTTTCTCCGTCGTACAGGGCACCGTCCAGGTCCACCCCGTTGCCATCGGCGTCCTGAACCCGGGCCCGTCCTTGCTCTACGGCCTTGACCGCCCGGTAGCCAATAGCATGGCGCACCCGGAGCCCCAGGAAGAAGGTATCCTCTTTACCGTCAACCCACACCTTAACCTTCTCGCTCATCTGCTAGTCCTCGAAGTCCTGGCAGTCCCCAGATCGAGCTCTACCGACCTACGATGCGCCCCTCTACCTTCGGGCTCACCGGGGAATGCTTCTGTATGTACTCGGCCACCACATCCACGGTGGGATCGCCGTAGGCGATGTCCTTGCCCTCCTTGAAGGTATCCTGTCCGTCGCCACCGCCAACCAGGTAGTCAATCGTCTGGATGCGATAGAGCTTCTTGGCATCCAGAGGCTGGCCGCCAATGGTCACGGTGACGATGCGTTCCCCCACCGGCTTGGAGCGGTCGAAGGTATAGGTCATGCCGGCAACCACCATGTTCGAGGTGCGGCTTCCACCCACCGTCTTTTCCAGGATGCGGAGCACCTGCTCGCCGGTGAGGTCCACCGCGGCCAGGACGTTGTCGAAGGGGAGCACGGCGTATAGTTGGCCATAGGTGACAGGGCCCTTGGGAATGCGGGAGCGGATGCCAGCGTTGTTGTGCATGGCGGCATCGGCCGGGCGGGGACCCGCCTGTCGGGCGGCCAGCATAGCGTCGGCGATGAGGTTGCCCAGGGGGCACTCGCCCTCGTAGCACTGCTCCAGGTCCACCAGCGTCTCGCCCAGGGGGCGGTCCATGATGGCCTGGGCCTCCTTTGCGTACTTGGTCACCAGGGCCGCCACCTGCGGGTCCGGGGCGATCTTGCCGCTAACCACGCTGAGCAACTCGTCCGAGGTAGTGTGCCTGGTGATCTTTCTCGCTTCCCTGTCGTAGACGAGCTCCAGCCGCCCCAAGAACTTGGCCTTGCTGCCGGCCTGGACGATGATGGTGTTTCCCACCCTCTTGGTATTGCGGATCTCGGTATGGGAGTGCCCGCCCACGATGACGTCGATCCCCTCCACCGAGGCGGCGAGCTTTTCGTCGTCCCCTAGACCCAGGTGGCTCAGCACCACCACCAGGTCCGCCTCCTTGCGGAGCGCGGGGACGTACTGGGCGGCCGTCTCTGGCCCCGGGAGGAATTTAAGGCCTTTCACGTTGGCGGCCTTGTTGATGGCGGGCGTCCCAGGGTACCCCAGCCCCAGAACCGCCACCTTGACGCCCCCGACGCTCTTGACGAGGTATGGCTTGCCCCCCGAGTAAACCTTGCCCGAAGACTCTTCCACGATGTTGGCGGCCAGGAACGGGAACCTGGCCTGGGTGGCGCGCTCTTTCAACACCTCCTGACCCCAGTCGAAATCGTGATTGCCAAGGGCCTGGGCGTCGTACCCGGCGATGTTCATCATCTCCGTCACCACGGCACCTCTGCTCTTGTTGGAGACAAAGGTGCCTTGCCAGGTGTCCCCAGCGTCCAGCACCAGGACTTTGCCTCCGTATTCCTTGCGGAAGGCCGCGATGTGACCGGCGATGTTCGCCGCCCCTCCACTTTCAAAGCTCTTCTCCCCCACCCTGATCAGCTCGGGTTCCACGTAACCGTGCATGTCGTTGGTGTGCAAGATGGCGATGGTCTCGGTCTTGGGCGGGGTTGGGCTTGCCGTCGCTGCGAGCGGCATGGCGGTACCAGTGGGCTCCGGTCCGGAGGGTGCCTGGCAGCCTGCCACGACCACGCCCAGGGCCAACGCCAGAAGCACCAGCCAGGCTAGCAAATTCCTGCGCACTGAAGTATCTCCTCTCCAGCGAATTCGAATGAAAAGCGACGGCCTTCTTTACGCCAAAAGAAAACCGGTCTTTCTTTGCTATTCAGTCCATGAGTCAGGCCCTGACAAAGGCGCAACTATAGTCTCTTGATGTCACTCTGATTGAGCTGCCAGTCTCCTCCCTCTTTGACCAATTGCCAGGTCCCACCATAGCGCTGCAGTATCTTCTTCCCATCCTGCCTCTCAAATGCCGCCAGCTTCACGGCCACGCGGGCCGTCGACGGCTCCTCGCCAGAGACCTCCAACTCTTCGACCGCGATCTTTTCCGTATTGGCGAAGCCGGAGACGAATTTGTCCAGCGAAACTGTAGCTTTGTAGCTTTGGCTAAGCAACCGGTAAGCGTCGGGGTAGGACCTCTTGTCCAAGAGCAGGTAAAAGGCCAACGCGGCCTCTTCGGGATAGGTAATGGGATCGGGCTGGCCGAAGGCGAAGCCCATGGACCGGTAGTACTCCACGTATTTTCCCTGCTGCCAGGAGTAGACGAGGCTCGCGAAGAGTTGGGCCCGGTCGTAGAAGCGGCCGGCCTCGATCACCTCTGACACGCCGTCGCCGTCCACGTCTCTCAAGCTGGCACCGGCGTCCCCCCCAAAAGTGCCGATGCTGGCGTACAGGCTGCCGTTCCACTGAAAGATGGAGAGGATGCTGTAGTGCGCACCAGCTCCGCCGGAGATGGCGATCTCAGTCTTGCCGTCCTTGTTGAAGTCGCCGATGGTGACATCGCATAACTCGTACTCGCCCAGCTCTTTATTGTCCGCCCGATGGAGGCCGTAGGTCTTGACCCCCGGCTCCTTGGGGGCCACCACCATGGCTTTCTCCTCCTGTATGCCGGCTTGAACCGATTCCATGTACAAGAGCAACCACTCCACCCGGCTGTCGCCGTCCAGATCCCCCTGTCTGGTGCAGACCAACTTCGCCCCTTTAGGTAGATAGCTGCTCGGATCGAAGGGCAGGGGCGTGCCCGTGGCACGGGGGAGGGTGGGGGATGGCATCGGGGGCCTGGAGGGGGTGGCCGTACCGATAGCCGTGGGTGTGGGTGACGGCCTGGCCCAGGGGGATGCGGCTGGAGTCATTGAAGGGGGAACCACCGAGGGTCTGGGCCTAACGAAGGTGATGGCGGCCAGAAAGCTCACCACGAGACAGGCCGCCAGGAGCATGGCGAAGGCCACCGTCACCATAATTCGCGGTGTGCTGGCCTTCTTCCTGCGAGCCAAGGTTGACCTCCCGAAAAGCGAGTTGCCTGGCAGATTATAGCACAAAAAAGCTCGGAGCACACCACCCTGGTCCTTGCGCCGGAGGGGGCATTCTGTTAACATATTTTCACCGGCATCGGAGAAGAGCGCCTTGGAGACAACTCGAGACAAATCCATATCCCTGGGGCACCCCAGCTACGTCTGGCGCTTTGGCCAGGACCGGCGGCTGGATCTAATCCGCCGATTCGTCCCCCTGGAGGGCAAGCGCATCCTGGACGTCGGCTGTGGCGTGGGCATGTACGTCCAAAAGCTCCTGGCCTTCAGCAACACCGTTTTCGGCGTGGACATCGACCTGGAAAAGGCAAGGGACGCTCGAAAGCGGTGTGAGCTCATCACTGTGGCCCCGGCGGAGGCGCTGCCCTTTCCTGAGGGCACCTTCGACGTCATCCTGCTCCACGAGGTCATAGAACACGTGGCCGACGACGCCCAGGCCCTCAAAGAGGCCCATCGCCTGGCCAAAGACGGCGGTACGCTGGTGGTCTTCGCCCCGAATCGGCTGTATCCCTTTGAGACCCATGGATTCTATCTCTTCGGGCGCTATTTCTACCGGCTGATCCCCCTGGTCAACTATCTGCCAGACCCCCTGCGACGCCGCTTTTGTCCCCACGTCCGGGCCTACCTGGGCCGAGACCTGCACCGACTGTTCAAGGACCTTCCTGGGCGCTATCTGGCGTTCACCCAGATCTATCCAGGCTACGACAAAATCGCCGGGCGTTGGCCGCGCCTGGCCAGGATACTGAGGGGATTCACCTATCTTCTGGAGGGTACGCCCTTGAGGGTTTTCGGACTTTCACACTTCGTGGTGCTTCAAAAAGAGGAGGCTCACCGGGAGCGGAGATGGCAAGCTTGATCGTTGGCATCGCCGGCGGCACTGGATCAGGAAAGACTACCCTGGTGCGAAAGCTCCTGGAACTCCTGAAAGGGAGATCCGTGGTGGTGATCGAGCAGGATGCTTATTACAAGGATCAGGGTCAAATCCCAATGGAGGAGCGCCGCCGAATCAACTACGATCATCCCGACGCCCTGGACAACGATCTGCTGGTGAGCCACCTGAGGGGCCTCCGGGCGGGGAAGGCCATCGAAAAGCCCATCTATGATTTCACCACCTGTACCCGAACCGGGGAGACCGTGTACGTGGAGCCCGCAGACGTGATCATCGTGGACGGGATCCTGGTCCTGGAGAACCCCAGGCTTCGGGCACTGATGGACCTGAAGCTCTTCGTTGACACCGATCCCGACCTCCGTTTCATCCGCAGACTGCAGCGTGACCTGGTGGAACGCGGCCGGACCTTCGAGTCGGTCATCGGGCAATATCTGGAGACCGTGCGCCCCATGCACCTGGAGTTTGTGGAGCCCTCCAAGCGCTACGCCGACGTCATCATCCCCGAGGGTGGCTTCAACGAGGCCGCCCTCAACATGATCGCCGCCCGGCTGGAGTACATCCTGGCCCGCAGATAGGGAAAAGGCCCTTTAGGCCACTGAGCTCCTGACGAATTCCAGGCTTTTGCCCAGATTGTCCTCGATACGGCTCACGTTCCAGGCCTGAATGGCCATCGGGCTCAGCTCCAGGGTCAGGAGCTGGCAGTAGCCCCAGGTCGATAGGGCCCGGAGGCATTCCCGTAAAGGTAGATGGCCGTTCCCTGGCATCTGGTGATGCTTCAAGATAGTATGACATTGGGGCAGATCGAGCCAGCGAGGAAGGTGCCGGAAATCGCTCAAATGAACGTTCCTCAAATAGGGCAGAACCTGGACCAGGGCCTTGAGGTTATCAATGCCCATGGAGGCCGCATGGGCGGTATCCCAGGTGATGGCCAGATCGCGTTCGCTCACGAAGGCGACTAACTCCTCCACCCCGTCCAGGGCCTGGGCTTCCTCGTTGGGGAAAAACTTGGCCCGATTTTCGAGGGCCAGCTGGACCCCCTGGTCCCGAAGCGTTTTGGCGGCGTTTTCGACCTCCCAAAGGTAGCGCTGGCCCTGGTGACATTCCAACGATGGAGCTCGAGGGGTGTGTAAGCTCACCACCGGGACGCCCATTTCCCCGGCCCAGGCAGCGATCTTCCCGGGCAGGCCAGACTCCCGACCCCAACCAGGGAGGCGCATTATAGGTGGATGTAGGCTCAGGACAGGGACCCCGTGCCGTTGGCTGAGCTGGCGGACGAACCCTGGGCCTCGCACCAGGCTTTCCGGGCCCAGGACCAGCTCCACGCCGTCGAAGCCCAATTCACGCGCCAGAACGAAGGTCCTTGACAACGGAAAATGATATAGCGATCCCGTGGAAAGACTGATCTTCAAAAAGCTGTCCTTCTGCCACCCGCTCGGAGCCCAGGCAGGCCTAGTTGGCGGCGGTAATAACTCGCTGCCAGCTCAGGCGATGTTCTTGCGCGGTCACCGCGGCGTCCCGGGCATCTCTCCAACGCCAGCCCAGCGTAAGCATCACCTCCGGGCCAAAAGCGCCCACCCTGGAAACGTAGCTGGATCCCTTTTCCCAATCTCGAGGGTTTACCTGGGGCGAATCACGCATGATCCCGGTGTTCTGCCACCGTGCCAGGTCCTGCCAATCCACCCCGCCGCCCCCCAACTGATCCCTGCCCCGCGCCAGGTTTCCCGCCAGGTATTCCACCGCAGTGCACGGTGTATTCAGGTCCAGGATCAGGGTCAGCCTTTCACCAAGCCCCCGGGCCGTATAACGGGAACCGTGGACATGGACATCGTTCTGGATCTCGCGCCCCACCGACACCCGTATGCTGGCCGGTCCCAGGGTGGTGTTGGCTCCCAGCAAAGCCAGGACATTCTTGGCCTGCAGTTGGGCTTGCTTCAAGGTCAAGAAATGCCAGCCTAGCAGGCCTCGGCGCAGCATCAGCGAGGGCCAATCATCACCGGGCAGGGCCTTGCCGAGAATGTGATCCTCCATCCCCAGTATCTCGTTGTACAGGATCGCTGCCACCCACTCCTCTGGTATTTGGTGTCGGAGGGCGCTCTCGGTAATGGCCGGTTTCAACATTTTTAGGTAAGCCGGCACGATGGCGGCGCCCACGAGCAACAGGGCCAGGCACATGAGCACAGCACTCGCCGCCATAGAGATTGCCCGCAGGAAGGCGGAGTCAAGGAAGTCTGCCTTCGACGGTGCCGTCAGATATTGGCCTTGAGTGGCGAATATGCCTCCCTCGTACCAATAGGGTCCGGCCCAGGAGGATGTCGGCAATGGTATTGCTATCTGGTGTTTCAACGACGCCTCAATATTACAAAAACCGGGGCAACAAAAAACCGACCACGTTTCACGTCGTCGGCGACAACGCCTGGCATGTCGCAAGTGGGACGGGTTAGGATCTATCCATGACGTGGGTGACCCGAGTGCGGCAAGTATAGCACCCGGCGAAGTATCCTGTCAAGGATAATGCCAGACGAGGGCCCCCGGGGGCCCTCGTCTGTAGGAAACGTGGGGTCTGGCGCCGGTCAGGACCGAGCCCGGGCCCGGCGCCGCTTCCTGCTCCAAAGCCACACTAGCCAGATCAGGATGAACGGGGCTAAGAGCACCAGCAGGATCGGCAGCAGGAACAGCACGATCCAGATGGCGACGTTGGCGATGCCTTCCAGGGCAGAGACCAGGGCCCGCAGCGCGTCCCTCATCACCCGCAGTGGCTGCCAGCCCTCCTCCTTGACGATCGGCTCATCCTTGGGCTGGGGCCGGATATTCACCGTGATGGTGGACATGGCGGCGCTCTTTTCCAGGTAGTTCATGCGACCTTTGATGCGCTCGATCTGCCCGCGGATGTTGGTCAGTTCTCGATAGACCTTCAAGGCCTCGTCCACGTTCTGAGTCCGATCCAAGAACTTCAAAAGCTGCGCCTCGGTGGCCTCCAGGTTCTTGAGCTGGGCAGTGAGGTCAGTATATTCCTCGGTCACATCCTGGCCCGAGGTGTTTTCGGAGTCCACCTTGCTGGCGATCTTGCGCAGCCTGGCCAGGGCATCGTCGAAGCTGGCCGCCGGGACCCTGATCGTCACCGTGGCTAAGAGCCGGTCGCCTTCATACCGCGAGTTCGAGGTCACCACGTAGCCCTTAAGCTCGCCGGCCAGGGCTGAGACCTGCCCCAGGGTCTCTTGTGTGTCCTTCACCGTGATGGAGATGGTGGCGGTCTTGACGATCATGCGCTCGGCCACGGGGCTAAACGGCTCAGCGCCCTTGTACGCCGGCGGGGGCGCCGTGGGGGCGGCCGGGAGCGGCGCCACGCCTACGTCCTTGTCGGTGCGTTGTGTCTCTAGCCTTGCCTCCGCTGGCAAACGAGGCTGCAGCCCGGTTACGGCGGGCCCACAGCCACTCAGTGCGACCATTGTGATCAGAACCAAGACAAACCCAAGGCGTAGTTTCGCTTTCATCTGCCAACCTCCATACCTGTCTCAAGCAAGCTTGCTCCACAAGGTAGACGCCGCGGCGGCGGAAAAAGTTCCCGGGGCTCACCGACCATAGCCGAGCCGCAGGTAAAGACGAGGGGGCAGGCCGGCCTTCTGCATATTCCTCTGCGTTATCTCCACCGGATAGGGCACCCGCCGGTACTCAAGCATCATCCTGGAGGTATCCAAAAGCAGATAGCTGGACCAAGGGTTGCCGTCCCGGGGCTGGCCAACGCTGCCGGGATTGATAATGCGTCGCCGGCGCCCCATGGGCTGCCAGTTCCCCAGCTCGATGGGCACCACCTGGCAGGGGGTACCTGGCTTTTGAGCGCTCTTGGCCTCCTGGAACATCACCGGCAGATGCGTGTGCCCGACTAGACAAACCTGCGTGGAGAAATGGGCGAAGTTCGCCTTGGCCGTGCCGGGGTAGATGATGTACTCCCAGATAGGCTCCCGGGGGCTGCCGTGGGCCAGGGTGAAATCACCGGTAGTCACGGTTTCGGGCAGGCTGTCCAGGAACGCCAGATTCGGTGCGGAAAGCCGGCGTTGCGTCCACATGATGGCGGCGGCCGCATCACCATTGAAATCGGCGATGTCGATCTTGCCGATACAGGCCCAATCGTGGTTGCCCGGGATACAAACGCTCGCCCGCTGTTTGATGGTCTCCACACACTCGTTAGGTTCTGGTCCGTAGCCGACGATGTCGCCCAGGCACCAGACCTCATCCGCCGACCCCACCTCGCCCAGCACCGCCTGGAGCGCGGCCAGGTTGGCGTGGATATCGGAGACGATGGCGTAGCGCATCGCCACACCTTCCCATGCTATCCTCAGGCCCAATTATACTATAGCCGCTGGCCCCATGCCAATTGGCGTTTTGGTGAGATCGTGTGGATCAGGGCGACATTATCCTGGCCCCCGCACACAAATCGCTTGACGTGCAGGTTCAGGGAATCTATAATGTCCGGGCCCTTGAACGTTGCAATGGCCTTCGTAGGACCGCACCGGAGAATTACATCGCTATGGCCAGGAGATCGGGGAGGAAAAGAACCAGGCCGCAAAGACGGCGACCGGCGTTGGCAAAGCCGGCAGGCCCAGCGGCAGTGGGGACCAGGCCCAAAGGCTACCAGGCGCTGTGGGAGCGTTTGACCAGGGACAAGGCGGCTACCTTGGCGGTGATCATTGGCATCATCGTCATACTCACCATGGCCCTTAGCCTCTTCCTGCCCTTCGCCGCAGAGAGCCCGCCCGGCCCCACCCCTCCCCCGCC
>JBFMCB010000023.1:0-25147 GCA_040754915.1 Chloroflexota bacterium
GATGCCCACGTGGGATACCTTGCCCTGGGCAATCTCCTTGGCCACCTTCCGGCACACCGTGGCCACGGCCCGTTCCAGGTTGCGCAGACCGGCCTCCCGCGTGTGCTCGCGGATGATCGATAACAAAGCATCATCGGAGAAGGAGATCTCGCCTTCCTTCAACCCGTTCTCCACCATCTGCCGGGGCACCAGGTAGCGCTGAGCGATGCGCACCTTCTCCTCTTCGGTGTACCCAGCGAGCTGCAGTGTCTCCATGCGGTCCCGGAGGGCAGGGTGAATGGGGTCCAGGAGGTTGCCGGTGGTGATGAACATCACCTGGGAGAGGTCGAAGGGAACGTCCAGGTAATGATCCCGGAAGTCCTTGTTTTGCTCGGGGTCCAGCACCTCCAGTAAAGCCGAAGCCGGGTCTCCGCGGAAATCGGCGCCGATCTTGTCCACCTCGTCCAGCATGAAGACCGGGTTCTTGGACTCCGCCCGGCGGATGCCCTGAATGATGCGCCCGGGCAACGCCCCCACGTAGGTGCGGCGATGCCCCCGGATCTCCGCCTCGTCGTGCATGCCGCCCAGGGACATGCGGATGAACTTGCGGCCCAGGGCCCGGGCGATGGACTGGCCCAGAGAGGTCTTGCCAGTGCCGGGAGGGCCCACGAAACAGAGGATGGCGCCCTTTTCCACCCCGGCCGCGCCCCGTTCGGCTTTCAGCTTGCGCACTGCCAGGTATTCCAGGATGCGCTCCTTGATCTTCTCCAGGTCGTAGTGGTCTTCGTCCAGGACCTGGCGCACCCGGGCGATTTCCAGGTTGTCCTCGGTGGCCTTTTTCCAGGGCAGGTCGGTGAGCCATTCCAGGTAGGTCTTAATCACCGAGTACTCGGCGGCCTGGGGCGGCATGGTGGACAGGCGGTTCAGCTCCCGCCTGGCCTCCTTCTCCGCCTCCGGGGGCATGCCGGCCTCTTCGATCTTGCGGGTGAGTTCCTTCATCTCCACCGCCTGCTCGTCTTCCTCGCCCAGCTCTTTCTTGATGGCCTTCAATTGCTCTCTTAGGAGGTACTCTCGCTGGGCCTTCTCCATGGTGGTTTGGGTCTCGGACTGGATTTTCTTACCCAGTTCCAGGACCTCCAGCTCCTGGGCCATGAGGGAGGTCAACTTGCGGAGCTTCTCGGAGACCGGGTTCAGCTCCAGGAGCGCCTGCCGATCGGCCAGCTTCAGGCGCAGGTAGGAGGCTACCAGGTACACCAACTGCTTGGGCCTTTCTGCGTTGGTCACGGCGGCTACCAATTCGTCCGGCATCTGGGCCACCAGGGTTACCATGCGTTGGAAGAGGCCCACGGTGTTGCGCATCATGGCCTCGACTTCCATGGATTTTTCGTCGGCCTCGGGCGACGGGGTCACCTGAGCTTTCAGATAGGGTTGCACCTGGACATAGCGGTCAATGGCGATGCGCTCTATCCCCTGGATGATCAGCCGGACGCTGCCGTCGGGGGCTTTGTACAGCCGATGGATCACCGCCGCTACACCCACCCGATACAGGTCCGCGGGGCCGGGCTCCTCGGCCTCCTGGTTGCGCTGGGCCACCAGACCAATCATGCGCTCCCCCACTGCCGTATCATCGATGAGCCTTACGCCACGACCGGTGCCCACGATGAGCGGGGCGAACATCTCCGGATAGACCACCACGTCTCGCAAAGGTAAGACCGGCAACTCCCGGGGGATAGCCGGTGCCTCCTCCTTTGTTTCTTTCTCTTCTTTGGGCACCTCTTTGCCTCTCTCCAGGTTGATCCCCAACGGCATCATCTCGAGTCCTCCACTCTGACGGCAATGCGCCGGGTCTTCTCTTTGGGCATCCTGATCGCCAGGAGGCCGTTTTCGTAGGAGGCCTGAACCTCGTCTCTGGCGATCCTCACCGGGAGGTGAATGTGGGCCTCGAAGTCGCCATAAGGGATCTCCATGCGATACACGCTGATCTTGTTGGAGGGGAAGGGCTCCTGGCGCCTTCCCCGCACGTGCAGGACGTTGTCCTCGATAGCTATCTCCAGGTCGTCCTGGGAGACGGCGGCCAGGTCCAACATGACCACCAGCTCCTCATCGGTCTCGTAGACATCGGTGGGCGGGTGCCAGACCTCCCGCACCACGAACAACAGCGGGCCGGAGACAGCTCTCATCGAACACCTCCCATTACCGGGTCCCCCTGGATGCCCGTATTATAGCACTTTTGCCACGCGCCTTCAAAAAAGCCGCCCAACGCGGTTGAGCTCCTAACCGACATAGCTGTGAACCTGTTCAGGGATGGATTGCGCGGGGCCTCCTGAATTAGCGGCCGAGGGGATCGAGGCGAGGCCGGACCACCAGAGTGGGGCATTGAGCACGCCTGATTCTTGGGGGGCTTAAGCCGGAGGGGCAGTTTGCTCCAGGTGGGGTCCGGCGTTCCTGAACAGCTCCACCACGTGGTCAAGCACCCGGTCAGCAAGCTCTGATTTAGCCAAAAGTGGGAGTTCGCTGGTCTGGCCGAGCCGGTCCATGATCAACGCGCGGTTGGTGTCAGAATCGAAACCAGAGTCCGAGGAGGTCACGTCGTTGGCCACGATCAGGTCCAGCCCCTTGGCCTCCAGCTTGGCCCGGGCGTTGGCCGCCAGGTCCTCGGTCTCCGCCGCAAACCCTACCACCAGCGAGGGCTTTCCGGTAGAGCGACGGTATTCCGCCACTTCCATCAATATGTCCGGGTTAGGCCGAAGCCTCAGGGTGAGGCCCCGGGAAGCCTTTTTGATCTTCTGTCGGGCAACCTCTGCCGGGCGGTAATCGGCCACCGCCGCGGCCATGATCAGCGCGTCGGCATCCACGATGCTGCCCATCACCGCGTCCCGCATCTCGGCGGCGGTGGTGACGAACTCCGTCTTGGCTCCCGGTGGCGGGGATAGCCGAGTGGGCGCCGATATCAACTTGACCTGCGCACCTCGCTCCAGGGCGGCCTGGGCCAGGGCATAGCCCATCTTGCCCGAGGACCGGTTTCCCACGAAGCGCACCGGATCCAGGGGCTCCTGAGTGCCCCCCGCCGTGACCACCACGCGCCGCCCGGCCAGGTCGCCATCTCGTCCCAGCGCCTGCTTTGCCATAGCCAGTATCACTGCCGGGTCCGCCATGCGCCCCTTCCCATAGCGGCCAGAGGCCAGGTGCCCGACCTTGGGCTCGACCACCGTCATCCCCCTGGCCACCAGGGAAGCCAGGTTGGCCTGGGTGACCGGGTTCTCGTACATGTTGGTCTCCATGGCCGGGGCGATGAGCACCGGTGCTCGGGTGGCCAACACGGTGGCCGACAGCATGTCGTCGGCCAGGCCATGGGCCAGCTTAGCGATGGTGTTGGCAGTGGCCGGGGCGATGAGCACCAGGTCGGCCCGTTGGGCTAGGGCCACGTGGGCGATGTTCATCTCGGACAAGAGCCGGAACATATCGGTGATCACTGGCAGCTGGGTCAACGTCTGAAAGGTCAGGGGGGCCACGAATTCTTGGGCCGAGCGGGTCATGATCACCTCCACCAGGGCTCCCTCTTGAGCCAGCCTGGACGCCAACTCAGCAGCTTTATACGCGGCGATGCTGCCAGTGACCCCTAGGACGATGTGTTTATCTTTAAGCATTGTTCAACTCCCAGATCATCTTCAGCCCCTCCAGGGTCAGTTGCGGGTTAACGGCCTCAATCAGCCGGGTCTCTTTAGCTATCGCCGTAGCCAGGCCGCCGGTGGCGACCACTCGGGTGCCCTCACCCAGCTCCAGTCGCAGACGTCCCACCAGGCCCTCCACCAGTCCCACGTAGCCGAGGACCAGCCCGGACTGCATGGCGTGAACGGTGTTGGTGCCTATAGCCCTGGGCGGCGGGACTAATTCGATGCGAGGGAGCTTCGCCGTACGGCGATACAGTGCCTCAGCAGCGATGTCAATGCCTGGCGCGATGGCTCCGCCCAGATAGTCCCCCTCTTTCGACACCGCGTCAAAGGTCGTGGCGGTGCCGAAGTCTATGACGATGACCGGTCCACCATAGAGACGGTGAGCAGCCAGGGCGTTTACCACCCGATCGGCCCCCACCTCCCGCGGGTTGTCGGTGCGGATGCGCACCCCCGTCTTGATGCCTGTCCCCACCACCAGGGGCACGCGGGCCAGATAGCGCTGGCAGAGTTCCTGAAAAACCGGGGTCAAGGGAGGCACCACGCTGGCAATTATAGCGCCTTGCACCTCTTGCAGGCCCAGGCCCTGGTGGGCGAAAAGGCTGGAAAGCAGCATGGCAAACTCGTCGGTGGTGCGCAAGGGCTCGGTCGCCACCCGCCAGTGGGCGATGAGCTCCTTGCCCCGGTAGACGCCGAAGACGATATTGCTATTGCCGATGTCGATGGCCAGAAGCACCACGACCTCCTCTCAACTCATGCCCGCGTGAGGGCTGTCCCTCTGTCCCATCCCTCAGTATACTACGTAAGAGGGTGGACGCTACACCATCTGCTGGTTCACCGGCCAACAAAAAAGCCCCTCCGCAACGACCGAAGAGGCCCAGGGTGTCCCAGGATACCGATCTGGCCGTCTCGGTCGTCACCGATCCAAGCGGGTATTGGTAGCCCTCGGGCTTCGCCAGCGATACTTCGATGATACCTGGTCCTCGGCATCACGAGCCCTTGGGCTACTGCCATTCAATGCCATCTCTCTCACCGCCGGACATGCCGGTGGGTGGCTGACTCTATTATACAGCACCAAATGGCTCAAAGGCAAGAACGACTCCGCTGAAACAACTCAGATTGAACCGCAGAGCACGCTGAGCACGCTGAGTTTTCCTGGATTTTCTCTGCGCTCTCAGCGTTCTCGGCGGTGGGGGGCTTTTTTCAAGAAAGCCAAGAATGATCCACCGAGCGATCGTATCGAAGGGATCAAGGACCAGTAGAACACGCGGCGCTTTTTCCAGCCAACCTTAAAATTTGCCGCCCAATCTTGACAATGAAATGCCTCCATGATATGATAATAACACGAGTTAGTAACACGAGTTAATAGAGGCTATCTTGACCGGGAAACGCGCCAACAGCCACGATGTGGCCAAACTGGCCGGGGTCTCGCGCACCACGGTCTCATTTATCCTGAACGGAGTGGCCAGCGTCCAGATCCCGGAGGAAACCCGCCGCCGGGTTTGGGAGGCGGCGCGCCAGCTCAACTACTACCCCGATGCCGCTGCCCGCTCCCTGGCCAGCGGCAAGAGCCGTGTTATCGGCCTGATCCTCTGCCAACAAGCCGATCACCTGGCCGCCGATCTCTTCCTGCCGGAGGTATTGCGCGGCATCACCGATAACGCCCGGGAGTGGGACTTCCGCGTCTTGCTGGAAACGGTGGCCAATGTCAGCGCGCCGGACGCCTACCTTTCTCTGGCCCGGGAACGGCAGATCGACGGCATCGTCATCTCCGGCCCTCGTTCTGATGACCAGCAGTTGGGACAACTGGTAGCCGAGGGGTTCCCCGTAGTCCTCCAAGGTCGGCTGAGGGGGGCAGACATTCCCTTCGTGGATGTGGATAACGTGGCTGGAGCTAAACAGGCCGTGGCTCACCTCATCGGGCTGGGGCATCAACGCATTGGCTTGATCACTAACGCTCCCTTACATTATACGGCCAGCGAGGATCGCTATCGCGGTTACCGACAGGCCCTGTCCGACGCGGGCCTCGCCTATGACGAGGCGCTAATGCGCCAGGGCGATTTCGTGGAGGAGAGCGGCTATCTGGCGATGCGCGAGCTCCTTGGGCTGCCGAACCGGCCCAGCGCCATCTTCGTGGCCTCGGACGTGGTGGCCTTCGGGGCCCTGGCCGCCATTAGGGAGCAAGGTCTGCGCATCCCCCAGGACATGGCTGTCGTTGGCTTCGACGACATCCGCCTGGCCCCCTACATGCACCCGCCCTTGACCACGGTGCACCTGCCGGCCTACGAGCTGGGCTGGCAAGCGGGGGATTTGCTCCTGCATTTGATCCGCGGCGAGACACCCATGAGAACCGAGGTGCTCCTGCCCACCGAGTTGGTCGTACGGCAGTCATGCGGTGCCCGGACACGGCAGAGAGACTAGATCAAGAGACGCGCCAACCGGGAGAGGGCCTGTTTTCGCGGCATGAGTAGCGCGAGTTGCCAGATGCCCCGCTGACGATAAAGAGGAGGCGTAGATGGCTGCGCCGCCCGCCATCTCTTGGATTCGACGGCATTGGCCCCGGGACATCCCAGGGGTACCCCTCACCAGACACCGCTGGCTGGAAATCCTCATGGTTGCCCCACTCGTGACTTACATCCTGGGCTTCACCCTGCTGCCCAGCCTGAACGTGATCTACGTTAGCCTCCAGGAAAAGGGTGGCGCGGCATTCCCCACCTTGGTCAACTACCGCTACATCTTCGAACGCCCTCGGTTCGCCCAAACCGTGCTGAATACCCTGGTCATCACCATCGTGGGCCTGGCCTTGGAGATGACAGCCGGCATGATCATCGCCATCATCCTCGCTCTATTGAGCCAGCGCGTTTTGCCTACCATGGCCTATTTGTTATCCGGTGCGGGGCAGCGCCCTCGATGCCGCCACCTATGCTACTATCCTAACGATCACGGTCTTCCTGGTGACGTTGGGGCTGCGATTGTGGCTCCATACCGGCTATCTTGCTGGGGCGGTGAAGGGCTAGCCTGGGAGGAGGTGATGCACGGCGCAGGATCGAAATCCCCATCTCGCCATTCTGGCTGGTCGTGAGGCGCCTAGAGGCTGCGCCAGCGAGGGTGCCCGCATGGCCGCGCGGGGCCCACTGACCCGCCAGTTGGCTGCTACAAAGATGAAGGAGAACAACAATGTGTGAGTCGATCAAGAGGGCGCTGGGCATTGCCTTGACCCTACTGGTGCTCGGGGCCCTCCTCCTCGCCGGCTGTGGGCCAACGCCGGCGCCGACCAAGCCTGCCGTTGAGAAGATTGGCGGCAGCGTCAGCGTGCTGGCCGTGTGGGGTGGTGACGAACTCGAAAGCTTCAAGGCGATGATCAAGCCGTTTGAGGACTCGACCGGCATCAAGGTCGAGTACGAGGGCACCCGCGACCTGAACGCTGTGTTGACCACCCGGGTCCAGGGCGGCAACCCGCCCGACCTGGCCGGCCTGCCCGGTCCCGGCCAGCTCCAGGAGTTCGCCAAGGGCGGAAAACTGGTCGCCCTCGACAACATCCTGGACATGAACGCCATGAAACAGCAGTACGACGCGGGCTGGCTGAACCTGGCTACCTACAACGGCAAGTTGTACGGCATCTTCAGCAAGGCCGCCGTCAAGAGCCTCATCTGGTACAACCCCAAGGCGTTCAAGGCCGCTGGCTACGATGTCCCCAAGACGTGGAACGATTTGCTGGCCCTGAGCGACAAGATCGCCGCTGCCGGCAAGACGCCGTGGTGCGTTGGATTGGAGAGCGGCGCGGCCAGTGGCTGGCCGGCCACCGACTGGATCGAGGACATCATGCTCCGCACGGCGGGTGTCGACACCTACGACCAGTGGTGGCAACACAAGATCTCGTGGACCGATCCGGCGGTGAAGAATGGCTGGACCACCTGGGGCAAGATCGTCGCCAACGACAAGTACGTCTTCGGTGGCAAGCAAGGGGTGTTGTCCACCAACTTTGGCCAGTCGCCCTTCCCTATGTTCACCGACCCACCCGGCTGCTACATGCATCGCCAGGCCAGCTTCATCACCGACTTCATCCAGAAGCAGTACCCCAAGCTGAAGTCCGGTGAAGACTTCAACTTCTTCCCCTTCCCACCCATCGACTCCGCCAAGGGCAACCCGCTGTTGGTGGCCGGTGACCTGTTCGGGATGTTCAGGGATACGCCGCAGTCCCGGGCGCTGATCAAATACCTGACAACTGCTGATGCCCAGTCGATCTGGGCCAAGCGCGGCGGCTTCCTGTCGGCCAACAAGACCGTGCCGGCCAGCGTCTACCCCGACCTGCTCACCCAGCAGATTGCCGACATGCTCACCAAGGCCAGTGCCGTTCGCTTCGATGCCTCTGACCTGATGCCCGAGGCGGTCAACAGCGCCTTCTGGAAGGGCACCCTCGACTACGTCCAGAACCCGGCCAACCTTGACAACGTTCTGACCACGATCGAGAAGGTCGCCAAGGACGCGTACAAGTAGCGCATACCGACCATCACCCCTTCCCCTCTCCCCGGCAGGAAGAGGGGAAGGGAATGGTCGGCTACCTAGTTGAAGGAGAAGGGCCCCATGGCTAACACGCTCTTGATGGCCCTGATCGTGGTCCTGGGCGTGCCGGCCGTGATGGTCGGCTACGTGGGACTGGTCGAGTGGCTGCTTGGTTTCCTGCCAGAGCGGCATCGGCCAGGTGTCCGGCCGTGGCTATGGATCGGGCCGGCGGTTTTGTTCCTGGTTGTCTTCCTGGTCTATCCAGCGCTGAACACCGCCGGCATCAGCCTGTTTAATGCCGACTCAACCCGCTTCGTCGGTCTGGCCAACTATGCCTACGTCTTCACTGCCCAAGACATGTTGATCGCGTTCAAGAACAACATCCTGTGGCTGGTGCTCTTTACTCTGCTAACTGTGACCTTCGGCCTGATCATCGCCGTGCTCTTTGACCGCGTGCGCTACGAGGCAGCAGCTAAGGCACTCATCTTCTTGCCGATGGCCATCTCCTTCGTCGCCGCCGGCGTGATCTGGAAACTGATGTACGACTTCAAGCCAGCCGGGCTGCCCCAGACGGGCACAGTCAACGCCCTACTCACCACCGCCATACCCAGTTTCCAGCCCCAGGCCTGGTTGTTCAACCCCTCAACTAACAACCCGGGCTTGATTGCGGTCGGCGTGTGGATGTGGACTGGCTTCTGCATGGTCATCCTGTCGGCTGGGCTTAAGGGTATCCCGACCGAGATCCTCGAAGCGGCTCGGGTGGACGGCGCCAACGAGTGGCAGGTCTTCTGGCGCATTATCCTCCCGATGCTCAGTTCCACGATCACCGTCGTCGCCACGACGATGATCATCAACTCACTCAAAGCCTTCGACATCATCTACGTCATGACCAACGGTAACTACGGCACCGAGGTCATCGCCAACCGGATGTATAAGGAAATGTTCAACTTCCATCAGTTTGGTCGGGCGAGCGCCATCGCCGTGATTCTCCTGCTGGCCATCATCCCGATCATGCTCAAGAACATCCAAGACTTCAGACGACAGGAGGCACTACGATGACTACCGCCGCTACAGCGCAAGCTCGTGAACGTGAGGCTTCCCTCAGCGCACGCCTCGCCCGGGCGCTCAGCCAGGGCCCGCTGCACGTGGTGGTGCTCCTGATCTGCGCCGTGTGGCTGCTACCATCGGTCGGCCTGCTGGTCAGCTCCTTCCGGCCGGCGCGCCTGGTTGCCTCGACCGGCTGGTGGACGGCCTTCACACCGCCATTCAACTTTACGCTGGGTATGTACCGCGAGGCGCTGAGCACGAGCGGGATGGCCCAGAGCTTCATCAACAGCCTGTTCATCTCCATTCCGTCCACCGTCATCCCGATCATGATTGCCGCCTTCGCCGCTTACGCCTTTGCCTGGATGAAATTTCCTGGGCGCGATCTCCTGTTCGTCATCGTGGTCGGGCTGTTGGTCGTCCCGCTCCAAATGACCCTGATCCCGGTGCTGCGCCTGTTCAACGCCTTGGGGTTGACCGGCACCTTCTTCGGCATTTGGCTGGCCCACACCGGCTACGGCCTGCCCTTCGCCATCTATTTGCTGCGTAACTTCTTCGGCGCCCTGCCCAAGGACCTGTTCGAATCGGTCTACCTGGACGGGGCATCGCCGTTAACTGCTTTCTTCTGGCTGGTGTTTCCGCTGTCCGTGCCGGCCCTGGCGTCGCTGGTGATCTTCCAGTTCATGTGGGTCTGGAATGACCTGCTGGTCGCGCTGATCTACCTGGGTGGCACGCCCAAGGTGGCGCCGATGACCGTGACCATCAGCAACCTGGTTAACTCGCTGGGCGGCAACTGGCAGGTGCTCACCGCGGCTGCCTTCGTCTCGATGCTGCTGCCCATGCTTGTTTTCTTCAGTATGCAGCAATATTTCGTGCGGGGGATTCTGGCCGGGTCGGTGAAGGGATGACCTGGTACAAAGATGCCGTATTCTACGAAGTCTACGTCCGGGCCTTCTGCGATGGCAACGGGGACGGCCATGGGGATCTCCAGGGGCTGACCAGCAAGCTGGGCTACCTCCAGGAGCTGGGGGTGGACTGCCTCTGGCTGTTGCCGATGTACGATTCGCCCCTGGTCGACGATGGCTACGACGTCAGGGACTTCCTCAAGATTCACCAGGACTACGGGACAGTCGAGGATTTCCAAGAGATGATCCAGGAGGCGCATCGGCGCGGCCTCCGCGTCATCGCTGACCTGGTGATGAACCACACCTCGAACCAGCACGCCTGGTTCCAAGAGGCCCGCTCATCCAAGAACTCCCCCAAGCGAGACTACTATCTTTGGAGCAGGACGAACCAAAAGTTCAAGGAGGCCCGAATCATCTTCGTCGATTCCCAAGAGTCCAACTGGGAGTTTGACCCCCTCACCGGGGAGTACTATTTTCACCGCTTCTATCCCCAGCAGCCGGACCTCAACTACGATAACCCGGCCGTGCAACAGGCCATGCTCGGGACGATGAAACACTGGCTGGACCTGGGCATCGACGGCTTCCGGGCCGATGCCGTGCCGTACCTGTTCAAGCGGGAGGGGACAAACTGCGAGAACCTGCCCGAAACCCACGCCTACCTCAAGCGCGTGCGGCGCTTCCTGGACGAGAACTATCGGGGCAAGGTTCTACTGGCGGAGGCCAACCAGTGGCCGGAGGAGGTGCGGGAGTACTTTGGCGCCGGCGACGAGTTCCACATGTGCCTTCATTTCCCCCTGATGCCCCGCATCTTCCTGGCATTGAAGCGAGAGGATAGAAGGCCCCTCGTTGACCTCCTGAATAGGACCCCGCCCATTCCCGAATCGTGCCAGTGGGGCACCTTCTTGAGGTGCCACGATGAGCTCACCCTGGAGATGGTCACCGAAGAGGACAGGCAATTCCTGTGGGACGCCTATGCCCCTGACCGCCAGATGAGGCTTAACCTCGGCATCCGGCGACGCCTGTCGCCCCTCCTGGACAACGACCGGAGGAGGATCGGGCTCGCTTACTCCCTACTGTTCACCTTGCCGGGCTCGCCCATCATCTACTACGGCGACGAGATCGGCATGGGAGACAACGTCACCCTGAAGGACAGAGGCGGCCTCCGAACACCAATGCAGTGGTCCGATGAGGAGAATGCCGGCTTCTCCGCGGCGCGTCCATACGCCATGTACAGCCCGGTGAACGATGACGAGGTCTTTGGCTACAAAAGGACCAATGCCCGATTACAGTTGTTGGACCCCTCTTCCCTTTTCCACACCGTGAGGAAGATGATCCTGGCACGGAAGACACACCGTGCCTTCGGCCGGGGGAGCTGCCAGTTCCTAGAGCCTCAAAATATGGCGGTCCTGGCGTACCTGCGCCGGTACGAGGGCGAGGACATCCTGGTGGTGCAGAACCTGTCCCCGTCGAGGCAGTCGGTTTCGTTAGAATTAACTGAGCTCCCCGCTTGCCTTCCAGTCGATGTGCTCACTGGAGACGCATTCGCCCCGCTCTCCAGGGGACCCTATGTCCTGGGCCTGGATCCCTACCAGTACCTCTGGCTTACACTGAAGCCCATCTCTCAGTCGATCCCCTGAGCCCTAAGCCTCTCGGGCCTAAGTGGGTTCATCTCCTCCATCTTGCCGGTGACGGTGAAGGCCACCCTCTCGCAGATGTTGGTGACCCGGTCGGCAATGCGCTCCAGGTTGTGAGCCACCCAAAGCAGGCGGGTAGCGCGGGTAATGGTGCCCGGGTCGGAGATCATGAAGCTCAAAAGCTCCCGATACACCTGGTCGTACAGAGCATCCACCTGGTCATCTAGGGCGCTGACCTCTCGGGCCGCCTGGGCATCCCGGGCCACGAAGGCGTCCAGGGCGCGGCGCAGCATCTCCCGACCTTTGGCGGCCATGAGCGGGACGTCGATCAAGGGCTTGAGCAAGGGCTCGTCGCCCAACATGATCGTGATCTTGGCTATGCCCGCAGCGTGATCGGCCATACGCTCCAGGTCGGTGATGATGTTCAGGACCGCGGCGATGGCCCGCAGGTCCCCGGCCATGGGCTGCTGGGTGGCGATCAGGAGAAGGGCCTTTTCCTCTATCTCGAATCTCTTTTGATTGATGGCGGCATCGTCCTCTACGACCTGCCGGGCCAGGGGCAAGTCCCGTTGCTTCAGGCCCTCCAGGCTGCGGCCGATGGCCTTGTCCACCATGCTCCCCAGGTACAGGACGTCGTCCTGGAGCTGATTCAAACGGCGATCAAATGCCTCCCTGGTCATTGGCACAACATCCTGCCTTTCCTAGCCGAATCTCCCGGTGATGTAGTCCTCGGTGCGCCGGTCCCTTGGGGTGGTGTAGATCTGCTGGGTCGTGCCGTACTCGATGAGCCGGCCGGTGCGCTCCTCGTCCACCATCAAGAAAGCAGTGTAGTCCGAGACCCGGGCCGCCTGTTGCATATTGTGAGTGACGATGACGATGGTGTAGTCCTGGGCGAGTTGGCGCATCAGATCCTCGATTTTCAGTGTGGCGATGGGGTCCAGGGCCGAGCAGGGCTCGTCCATGAGAATGACCTCCGGCTCCACGGCCAGGGCCCGGGCGATGCACAGCCGCTGCTGCTGCCCACCGGAGAGGGCCAGGGCCGAACGGTGTAGCTTGTCCTTCACCTCGTCCCAGAGCGCGGCGCGCCGTAGGCTCCCCTCCACCAGGGCCTCCAGTTCCCGGCCCCGCACGCCGTACAGCCGGGGGCCATAGGCCACGTTGTCGAAGGTGGACTTGGGGAAGGCATTGGGACGCTGAAAGACCATGCCCACCCGCCGGCGCACATCCACCACGTCCACGCCGGGCCCGTAGATGTCGCCGCCGTCCAGGGTTACCCGGCCCTCCACCCGGCTGCCTGGCACCAAGTCGTTCATCCGGTTGAGCGTGCGAAGGAGCGTGGACTTGCCGCACCCAGAGGGGCCGATGAAGGCCGTGATCCGACGCTCGGGGACCTCCACGCTGAGGTCGGCCAGGGCCCGGAAGGACCGATAGTAGACATTCAGATCGGCCACCCGCATCTTCACCGAGTCATCGGCCGGATCGAAACTCTGTTCTGGGCCCCGCAGCGCCGAGGCCAGCCCGCCGAGGTGGATGGCTTGTCCGATCATCTTCTCCTCCAGAACTAACCACGCAGCCGGGCCTGACGGAGCATGGTCCAGGCCCGGGCGACGATGTTCAACGACAACACCAAGGCCATCAACACCAGGGCCGTCGCCCAGGCCTTGGCATGCCAGTCCTTGTACGGCGAGATGGCATAGGTAAACAGGGTGTGAGGGAGGGCGGCCATGGGCTGGTCAAGCCGAGTGCTCCAGAAGGGGTTGCCGAAGGAGGTGAACAGAAGCGGCGCGGTCTCTCCCGCCACCCTGGCCACCCCCAGCATCACGCCGGTGATCACCCCGTTCAGGGCCGCCGGGAGCATTACCGCCAGCGAGGTCTTCCACTCTGGAGCACCCAGTGCCAGCGAGGCCTCCCGCAGGTCGTTTGGCACCAGTCTCAGCATCTCCTCGGTGGCTCGAATCACCGTGGGCAGCATGATGACGGCCAGAGCCAGGCCGCCGGAAAGGGCACTGAACCGCTTCATCGGCAGTACCACCACGGTGTAGGCGAAGATACCAACGACGATGGAAGGCACGCCGGAGAGCACGTCGGTGCCAAAGCGGACCGCCAGGCCCAGAGGGGTACTGGGCTTATCCGTCACATAGAAGGCGGTCAGGACGCCGATAGGGATGCTCACAGCACCGGCGATGCCCACCAGAATGGCGGTGCCGGCCAGGGCGTTCGCGATCCCACCCCCGGGCACCCCCACCGGCGTGGGGAGTTTAGTGAAGAAGTCCACGCTGAGGAACCGCGCTCCCTGGCTGGCGACGTAGACGACGATCCAGACCAGGGGCACTACGGCCAGGAAGGCCGCCAGGCCAGTGAGGGAGAGCATCCCGGCGTTGGTGAGCTTCCGCCAGGTATACCTCGCCCTGCCGGATGGCCTTCGGGTGGATCCGCTCATGCCCGCACCTCCTGCGGCACCCGTCGCGCCACCTGCCAGACCAGGAACCGGGCGATCAGGTTCAGGAGCAGCGTCCCCACAAAGAGCACCAGGCCGATCTCGATCAAGGATTGCAAATAAAGGTCATAGGTGGCCTCGGTGAATTCGTTGGCGATGATGGAGGCCATGGTGTAGCCCGGGTGCAGGAGCGAGGGCGTGAGGTCCAGGTTATTGCCGATGACCATAGTCACCGCCATCGTCTCGCCCAGGGCCCGGCCCAGGCCCAGGATGACCGCCCCCAAGATGCCAGAGAGCCCGTACGGGACGAGCACCTGGGAGATCATCTCCCACTCCGTGGCCCCCAAGGCCAGGGCCGCCTCCCGCTGGGAATTGGGGACGGCCCGGAACACGTCCCGGCTCACTGCTGAGATGGTGGGCAGGATCATAATCGCCAGGATGAGGGAGGCCGCTAGCCGGCTGGGGCCGAAGACCGGCCCGGCAAACAGCGCGGTAAAGCCCAGTGTCTGGTTCAAGGCCTCTGCCACCGGCCTCACCACGATGGGGACGAAGACAAAGAGGCCCCATAACCCGTAAACCACGCTCGGCACCGCTGCCAACAGTTCCACCAGGAACCCCAAAAGGGTGCTCAACCATGGTGGGGCCAGTTCCGAAAGGAAGATGGCGATGCCCAAGCTAACGGGGATGGCCAGCACTAAGGCCAGGAGCGAGGTTATGAGCGTGCCGAGGATAAAAGGCAACGCCCCAAACTCCCGGACCACCGGGTCCCAGGTAGTAGTCGAGAGAAACCCCACCCCGAACTGGGCCCGTGGCAACGCTGAGTTAATCCACAGTTCGTAGCCAACGGCGGCCACCAGCAGCAGGACCCCTCCCGCCACGGCGACAAGGAGCCACCGGAAAAGGATATCTCCGTGCTCCATCCGGCGGGCCAGGGCTCCCGCCCATCCAGACCGGACCAGCCGATGGGCCTGAATCGTGACCGCCATGTTTTCTCCAAATACAGGCAAGGCCCCGCCCATAACGGCGGGGTGCTACCCCTAGGTTAGCAAAAACGGGCCGGGAGCCAGAAGCCATTAGAGGCCCCCAGCCGTAAAGTTTTCTATCCACCACCCATGGCCTTGCCCTGGCAGGTGATCTTGCTCACCTGTTCCAAGACCTTGGCCTTCACGTTGTCCGCCAGAGGGGCGTAATCCAGTTCCGTGGCGAACCTGGTGCCGTCGGTCAGGCCCCACTTGATAAAACTCACGAGCCTCTGGGCTTTGGCACAGTCCTGCTGATCCATGTACACCAAAAGGTAGGTGTAACCCGCCACCGGCCACGACTTCGCGCCCGGCGCATTGACGATGGAGCGGGCCAACGTGTCCGGCATCTGGTCACCGAAGTCGGCCATGGCCGCCGTGGTCGCCTCCAGGGTGGGGACGATGAAGTTGCCAGCAGCGTTCTTGACCGAGGCCGTGGGTAGCTTGTTCTGCCGGGCGTAGGCCAGCTCCACGTAGCCAATGGCGCCATCGTTCTGCTGCACCGTGCCCGCCACCCCCTCGTTTCCCTTACCGCCCAGGCCAGCTGGCCAGTTGACCGAGGTGGACGTGCCGACCTTTTCCTTCCACTCCCGGCTGACCGCCGATAGGTAGTCAGTCCAGATGAAGGTGGTGCCGGAGCCATCGGCGCGGTGCACCACGATGATGTCCTGGTTGGGAAGCTTGAGGTCAGGGTTGAGGGTTACCAGGGCCGGATCGTTCCACTTCTTGATCTTGCCCAGGTAGATCCCGGCGATGGCGTCGGCATCCAGCTTGAGACCCTGGGTGATCCCCTTGAGGTTATACACCGGGACCACGGCGCCGGCCACCGTCGGCACCATCTGGATGCCGGGAGCCGCCTTGTATTGCTCGCCGGTGAGGATGGCGTCGGAGGCGCCGAAGTCCACGGTCTTGGCCGTGACCTGCTTGATGCCACCGCCTGAGCCGATGGACTGGTAGTTGAAACGCGCCGAGGGGTCTACAAAGGCGTACTCGTAGAACCAACGACTGTAGAGCGGGAAAGGGAACGTCGCGCCGGCGCCGTTGATCAGGATGGGGCCAGCGGCCGGCGGTGTCGCGCGGGTCGGGATTGTAGGCGTTGGCGCCGCGGGGCCGCAGGCGACCAGGGCCCCGGCCAGAAGGGCCAGGATGCCAATGGTGGGCAACCATTTCTTGTTCACCCTTTTTCTCCTCGTTCATTTGGTTGTACCTTAGCACCGGTTCTTTAACGCCGCGTTAACCCTGTGTTAAATCTGCGTTAACGCTGTGGTTTCACGCCAGGGTGCACAGCCTCCGGGTATAATCTTGAACACGCCACGACGAAGAGCGAGGACCAGGCACCTTCATCGGGGTTAATTCCAAACAAATGAGGCGAGGCGGTGAATGCTCTTGTCGGTTTAGGACGAAGCTTCGCTAGGGCACTGGGAGGAGGAAGGTGAAGGTGGAACCTCGGCCAGGGGTGCTCTCGGCCCAGATGCGGCCGCCGTGGGCCTGGATGGTGTGTTTGGCGATGGCCAGGCCCAGGCCGGTGCCGCCGCCCGAT
Organism: Chloroflexota bacterium; assembly: GCA_040754915.1. GTDB lineage: Bacteria > Chloroflexota > DTOL01 > DTOL01 > JACQYG01 > JACQYG01. Next base: position 16,733 of record JBFMCB010000023.1, read on the forward strand.
CTAGACCGGTCGCCCTTGTAGAAACGCTCAAAGATGCGCGGCAGGTCCTCCGGAGAGATGCCCACGCCAGTGTCCGAAACCGAGACCTCCACTCCCTCGGGCGAGGCCCGGGTGGCAACGGTCACCCGCCCGCCCGGCGGCGTGAACTTGATGGCATTGTGCACCAGGTTGATTATTACCTGTTGCACACGGTCGCCGTCGATGGATACCTCGGGAAGTCTCGGTTCAGCCTGCACCGTTAACCCTATCCCTTGGCGGCTGGCTTGAGGCTGGAGACGTTCGGCGGCCTGCCGGACCAGTTGGACCACATCGGTGGTCTCCCGCCGCAGTGCCACCCGGCCAGACTCGATGCGGGAAAGCTCCAGGAGTTCCTGGACCAATTGGCTGAGGCCCTCCACCTCTACCTGCATTCTCCCCAGGAACATCTTAGCCGCCTGGGGATCGTCGATGGCGCCTTCCTGTAACGTCTCGGTCAAGGCCTTCAAGGAGGCCAAAGGCGTGCGCAGCTCGTGGGAGACGTTGGCCACGAACTCTCGACGCACCATCTCCAGGCGGCGCAGCTCACTCAGGTCCTGGACGACCAGCATGATCTGGCCCTCCTGCTCGCCAGCCAGGGGTTTCGCCGTAGCCCGAACGTATCGCCAGGGTGCGCCCAGCTCCACAATCCTGGTCGAGGCACCGGGCAAGCCACGAGCGTCGTGCACCATCTGCGCCAGCTCGTGATCGCGAACCACCTCTATGAAGGTCTTCCCCGGGGGAGCCCCTTCCAGGATACCCAGGATTCGCCGGGCGGCCGGATTGACCATGATCACCTGGTCTTGCTCGCCCACCACGACAATGCCGTCGGCCATGTTGGCCAGGACGGCGGCCAATCTGGCGTGTTCCTGTGAATGCACGTCGATGGCTTCGCTGAGCCGGGAGGCCATCCGGTTGAAGGCTCCGGCCAGCTCGCCGATCTCACCAGTGTCACGGACCTGAATGGGCTGTTGCAAATCGCCCTCGGCCAAGCGGTTCGCCGCCTGGGTGAATTCCGCCAACGGCATGGCAATGAGAGAAGCAAGTCGCCAGGCCAACAGGACCGCCACAGCCATGGCCAGCCCGTCGATGGCCAGGAGCCCCACCGCCAGGCGGCTCAGGGCCTGGTTGACCTGGGCTGATGGAAGGGCAACCCGAGCCACGCCCAGGGTGACCTCACCGACTTGTATAGGCAAAGCCACGTACACCATGTCGTAACCCAGCGTGGCGCTGTGCCGGGTGCTCTCACCGTAGCCCGAGGATAAGGCCGCCATGACCTCGGGCCGGTTGGCGTGGTTATCGAGGCGCGACGGATCTTCCACCGAGTCACCTAGCACGCGGCCATCGGTGGCGATGGCCGTGATGCGGGCCTGGCCGTCTCGGCCCAGGGCATTGACCATAGCGTCTATCACCGTGGGCTCTCGTCCGTTTTGCAATGGCTCGCGCAGGGAGTTCGCCACCAGGCGGGCCTGGGACTCCAGGCCGTGGCGTAGGCTATCCTGATAGGCACGGCCCGCCAGTCCCAGGGCCAGGAGCGAGGCCGAGGCCAGGGCAGCCAGCACCAGACTGGCGCAGAGGGTGGCAATGCGGGAACGCAGGCTTCGGAACATGGCTGCTACTCGAACCGATAGCCAACCCCCCGAACGGTATGGATATAGGGAGGTTGATCGGGTTCCTTTTGAATCTTGGCCCTGAGCCAGCGCACGTGGACGTCCACCGTCCGGGTATCACCGGCGTAGTCGTAACCCCACACCCGCTCCAGAATGAGGTCCCGGGAGAGCGCCTGCCCCCGGTGGCTCAGGAAAAAGGCCAGGAGGTCGAATTCCTTGGGTTTCAGGGGCACCTCCTCCTGCCGGCAGGTAACCGACCGACGATTGGGGTCCACCGTCAGGCCGCGGTAGGTCAAAGGCTGGGGCATTCTCTCTCCGGCCCGGGCCAACTCCTGGCCCTGCATCTGGGCCCGCCGCAACATGGCCTTGACCCGGGCCAGGAGTTCGCGCATGCTAAAGGGCTTGGTCATGTAGTCATCCGCCCCCAGCTCCAGGCCAAGGACCTTGTCCACCTCGTCATCCTTGGCCGTGAGCATCAAGATGGGCATCGCGGTCTCCCGGCGCAGGATCCGGCAAACGTCCAGGCCAGATAGCCTGGGCAGCATGAGGTCCAGGACCACGAGGTCCGGTCTCTCGCGCCGGGCCACCGCCAGGGCGGCCTCGCCGTCGGAGGCCACGAGCACCTGATAGCCCTCCCGGCGCAAATTGTATCTGATGGTCTCCACCAGGGTGGTCTCGTCATCCACCACCAGCACCCTGGCCGGAGCATTGTCCATGGACGCCGTTCTCACCTATCCTCCCGATGCTTTCTTTACTAGCAAAACCGCGCTTCGATTATAGCACCGCCGGCGAAACACTTCAATCGCCTCTTCTAGCCCTCTTGACTGAGGAATAACAATCTGTTATACCAAGTACGTCCGGGTCCCTTCCAGGGAAACCTTGGACCGGCTGTGCCCCGTCTACGAGGGGTTGATTGAGCCTTTGATCCAGGCGATGTGCTGGCACGGGATCTTTGTGAACACGAGGCTGGAGGGCCGACGAAAGATGCTCAACGAGGACGGCCAGGCCTTGCGTCACCGCCTCGGTGCCGCCACGGTCTGGCGGGAGACAATCGGGTGATCCTCAAGAATCTCTTCCGGCGCAAGACGCGCAGCGCCTTGACCATAGCAGGCATCGCCATCGGCGTAGCCGCCGTGGTGGCCCTGGGGGCCATGGCCGAGGGCATTATCAACAACTATTCTAAACTGCTCACCTCCAGCGGTGCCGACCTCATCCTATCCCAAAGCGACGCGGCCGACCTCCTGCTCTCCGCCGTGGACGAGGATACTGGGTCCAAAGTAGCGGCCATCGCGGGCGTGGATCAGGTGGCCGGCCTCATCGTCAGCGCCGTGACCACGCCCCAGTTGCCCTATTTCCTGGTCTTCGGCCTGGACCCCAGCGAGTTCGCCATCCGGCATTTCAAGATCACGGAGGGCGAGTCGCTCAAGGGCCCGCGCCAGATACTCCTGGGCAAGGCGGCCGCCAGGAACCTGAAAAAGCACGTCGGCGATACCCTCAAGGTGTACAACGTGGCCTATCGCGTCGTAGGCCTGTACGAAACCGGGGCTGGCTTCGAGGAGGGGGGCGGGGTCATCAGCTTGAAGGAGGCCCAGGAGATCTTCAAGAAGCCCCGCCAGGTGACCTTTTACCAGGTCAAGACCAAACGCGCCGACCAGACGGCGGCGGTGCAGCGCGAGCTGGAGCGGCGCTTCCCCCGGCTCTCCGCCTCCCGCTCTGCCGACTACGCCGAGCAGCAGCAGGAGATGCAGATCTTCCGCGCCTTCGGCTGGTTCATCGGCTTCCTGGCCATCCTGGTGGGCGGCCTGGGCATGATGAACACCATGCTCATGAGCGTCTTCGAGCGCACCAGGGAGATCGGCGTGCTCAGGGCCGTGGGTTGGCGACGGGGGCGGGTGCTGCGGCTCATCCTGGGCGAATCGTTTGCTCTCAGCATCCTGGGCGGGCTGACCGGCATCGCCTTGGGCGTCGCCCTGACCCAGGCGGTGAGCCAGGTACCCGCCGTGGGCTCGCTCGTGCAGGGCTCGTACTCGCCGGGGCTCTTCGTCCAAGCCATGGCCGTGGCCCTGGTCCTGGGGGCTCTGGGTGGGATCTACCCGGCCTGGCGGGCGGGGCGGCTGGAGCCGGTGGAGGCGATGCGCTACGAAGGGGGGATGGCTACAGCTTCCCATGATGGATTAAGCAGGTGGCGATGGCTATTGGCGAATCCGCGTAATCCGTTGCGGCAACCCATGGTCAGCATGTCCCTGCGCAACCTCTTGCGCCAGCGCACGCGGACGCTCTTGACCCTATTGGGCATCGGCCTGGGAGTGGGGCTGGTGGTGGCCCTGAGCGCCATGGCCGACGGCTTTGTGGTCCAGCTCACGGCAATGAGCACCAGTAGCGGTGACCTGACGGCCATGGAGGCCAAGGCCTCGGACATGTCCCTCTCGGCCATTGACGAGAAGGTGGGCCGCTGGATGGCCACGTTGCCGGCGGTGGAGCACGTCTCCGGGATGATCCTGGGGGTGGCCACCATGCCGGGAACGCCGTATTTCCTGGTCATGGGCCTCGACCCCGGGGAGTATGCCATCCGGCACTTCACCATCACCCAGGGCGACCGGCTGCGGGGTCCCCGGGAGATCATCGTCGGCAAGATCGCGGCCAGGAACCTGAAAAAGCAGGTGGGCGATACGCTGAAGATCCTGGGCAGCACCTACCGCATCGTGGGCATCTACGAGACGGGGACAGGCTACGAGGACGGCGGCGGAGTGGTGCCTTTCAAAGAGGCCCAGAACGTTTTCAGGCGGCCGAACCAGGTGAGCTTCTACAGCATCAAGCTACGCCAGGGGACCAACGCCGAGGAGACCAGGCAGCAGATCCAGGGCCGATGGCCCCAGGTGGCCGTCTCCAGGTCATCGGAGTTCGCGGAGAAGACCAACGACATCCAGGTAACGCGCTCCATCGTCAACGCCCTCTCCTTCATCGCCATCCTGGTGGGCGGCGTGGCCATGACGAACGCCATGCTCATGGCCGTTTTCGAGCGCACGCGGGAGATCGGCACGCTCCGGGCCCTGGGATGGCGGCGACGACGGGTGCTCCTCATGATCCTGCGGGAATCGTTGCTTTTAAGTTTCCTGGGTGGGCTGGCCGGCATCGCCCTGGGGATGGGGCTGAACTGGCTCGTCACCCTGGCCCCCGCCGTCGGCGAATGGTTGGCTGGCAGCTACTCCCTGCGACTCTTCGGCCAGGCCCTAGGGATCGCCCTAGTCTTGGGGGCCTTGGGCGGGCTCTACCCAGCCTGGCGGGCCGCCAATCTCTCGCCGATTGAGGCGTTGCGGTACGAGTAGACAAGGTGCTGGGTGATCTTATCCTCTCTCAGGAGGCAAGAAGATGCAGCGGAGAATTGCCGTTGGGTTAGCGGTGCTGGCAGTCCTGGCGCTGGGATACCTGGGGGTCAGCCGTGGCCTCGGTCCGGGGGCTAAGGCCACGCCGACACCGACGGTGTCCGGGAATGAGACGGACAAAATCATCTCCGCCTCAGGGACGCTATTGCCAGCGAAGCGTGCCAACCTGGCCTTCAAGATCCCGGGCCAGGTCAAGCTGGTGTTAGCGAACGCCGGCGACGCAGTAAGGGCGGGCGACTTTCTCCTCCAGCTCGAGGCCCCCGACCTGGAGGCGGCCGCCGCCCAGGCCAAAGCGGCCGCCGATGCCGCCCAGGCCAATCTGACCCAGGCCAGGGCCGGGGCCACCAGGGAGGAGATCGCCATCGCCGAAGCTAACTTGCGGGTGGCCCGAGCCCAACTCGCCAGGCTCAAAGCCGGGGCCACCAGGGAGGAGATCGCCATCGCCAAGGCCAACTTAAACCGGGCGGAGGCGGCCCTGCAGGACGCCCAGGCCGACTATGATCGCATTAGCTGGATGCCGGGGAAGGGAGCCACGCCCCAGAGCCGGGCCCTGCAACTGGCGACCCTGGACTACGAGATTGCCAAATCCCGCTATGAGCAGGTGCTGGGTGGGGCTACGCCCGAGGAGTTGCGCATCGCCGAGGCCAACCTGGCCGCGGCCCAGGCCCAACTCGATCGGGTGAAAGCCGGGGCACGACCGGAGGAGATCGCCGCTGCCCAGGGCCGGGCTGACCAGGCCGCCGCCGCCTACCGGCAGGCCCAGTCAGCCCTGGAGAGCGCCACCCTCCTTGCCCCCTTCGCCGGCACCGTGGCCTCGGTTTCCGTGAACGAGGGGGAATCGGTGGCCCCCGGCGTGCCCGTGGTCGCCCTGGGCGACCTGTCCCACCTGCGCGTGGAGACCGACGACCTCAGCGAGACGGCCGTCGCCCGGGTCAGGGTCGGTCAGCCGGTGGCCGTGACCTTCGAGGCCCTGCCGGGAAAGACCTTCAAGGGCAAGGTGACCGACATCGCCCTCATCGCCACGCAACGGCAGGGGGGCATCAATTACACGGTGACCATCGAAGTAGAGGGGCTGGACCCATTGCTGCGCTGGGGGATGACCGCCCACGTGGAGATTGACGTGAGGTAGAGGAAGGGGGACGACATGGCCGATAAGCCGATCGTGGTGGAGACCCAGAACCTGACCAAGGTCTACGGCGACGGAGGCGCCGTGCGTGCCCTGGACGGGATAAACCTGACGATCCGGGAGGGGGAGTTCGTCGCCGTCATGGGGCCCTCGGGGAGCGGCAAGAGCACGCTCCTGAACCTGCTGGGGGCCCTGGACCGCCCCACCAGCGGCGTCTGCCGCGTAGCTGGGCAGGACCTGGCACGGGTCAAGGACCTGGACCGCTTCCGCTCCAAGACGGTGGGCTTCGTCTTCCAGTTGCATAACCTCATCCCCACTCTCATGGCCCTGGAGAACGTGGAGGTCCCCATGTACGAGCAGCCCCTGAGCGCGAATACACGGCACGAGCGGGCCCGGCATCTCCTGGAGCTGGTGGGCCTGGGCGGCCGTCTGCGTTTTCTCCCCAGCCAGCTTTCCGGCGGCGAGCGCCAGCGGGTGGCCATCGCCCGGGCCCTGGCCAACAACCCCCAACTGGTCCTGGCCGACGAGCCCACCGGCAACCTGGACTCCAAGAGCACCGAGGAGCTCATGAGCCTTATGCGCCAGTTGAACCGGGACCAGGGGACCACCTTCGTAGTGGTCACACATAACCCGGTCGTCGCCCGGTCGGCCGATCGCATCATCATCCTACGCGATGGGCACATCCTGCGCGACAAACGCATCGACAACGTCTATCTGGAGGACCTCAAGGAGTTCAAGGAGTCGGCCCTGGGCCGGGCGATCTTGCAGGGGACACTGCCAGCCGAGCTGCCGGCCTTGGCCTCGGCCCTCCCGCAGCTCCGGGAACTGCTGAAAGCGGCGTAGCGTTCTTCACCAGTAAAGAATGCAGCATCAAAGCCCATCTAGCCTATGGAGGGATGACCTCGACGGGGTCGCCTACTTCGACCAAGCCAGGTTTGATGACCTTGATGAATATGCCCTCTCGGGGCATAACGCAATCGCCAGCCTGGTAAAAGATGGCGCAACGAGCGTGGCAGAGCTTGCCGATCTGTGTGACCGTGCCCTGGGCCTCAGCGCCCAGGCGCAGGCGGGTCCCCACCGGCAGGTTAGTCAGGTCAATGCCCACGGTGGTCAGGTTCTCGGCGAAATCCCCGGGGCCCACCTGGAGCCCTTTGGCCCGCATCTTGTCAATGCTCTCCAGGGCCAACAGGCTCACCTGGCGATGCCAGTGGGCAGCGTGGGCATCGCCCTCCAGACCCCAGTCCACCACCAGCCTGCCCCGCCCCACATTGGTCTTACGGGTGCCCTTCTTTTCGCTGATGTTCACGGCTATGATCTGACCCTTCATTCTGTCTCTCATCGCTATTCCACCGGGATGAACTCTTTACTGGTAAAGAAAAAGTGAGCGCCATTCAACGCCCGGCGCGTCAGCCTGTTGCCAAAGCCACCGCCGAAGCGGTATAATTAGCCTGTCCCGCCCGACTAGCGAAATCCTCTTCCGAAAGGCGCACGATGGAAGACACTCCAACATCCTCGCCCAGCGAGGAGGAGCTTATCGCCGCCGCTCAGAAGGGAGACAGCGAGGCTTTCGCCAGGCTGTTCCACCTCTCCTTCCCGAGATTTCACGATTTCGTCCTGCGGCTGGTGCTGAACGAGCCCCTGGCCCAACAGATCGTCCAGGAGGCCTACACCGGGGCTTGGGCCGATTGCCTGATTCGGGCCAAACCGGAAGCTGGCTTCGACCCCTGGCTCCACGCCACCGGTTACCGCCTGGGGCTCGGCGCGCTGCGCCGGAGAGACCCCCGCCGGCACCTCACCCCCACCACGGCGTCTCTCCTGGGGCAGATCGAACCGGAAAGGGTGAGCGACCCCCAGGTCGCCGCATTCTTGAACGACCAGTGCCAGGCCTTTTGGGCGGCGGCGGAGACGCTGGCTCCTGAGCACCGGGCCACGGTGCTCTTGAGGCTGCGGCAGGGATACGATTTCCCACGCATCGGCAGGGTGACCGGCCTGTCCTCCAAGGTAGCGGAGGCTATCTTCAACAAGGCGGTCAAGGAGCTCAGATCGGCCTCCCAGACCTCATTTATGACCTCCCGGGGAGCGGAGAGGTGTCCGGCCCTGGCCGAAGCGCTCAAGGGACAGCGCCAGGCGCCGCTGGCCCAGCGGCGCCGCCTCGTGGACAAACACATCCAGGCCTGTCCTGATTGTCGAACCCTCCTCACCCAACTCGAGGACCCGTTGGATCTGGCCGAGGCCCTGGCTCCAGCAGCGCTCCGCCCCGAAGTCCAGGACAAGATCCTGG
>JBFMCB010000024.1:0-24809 GCA_040754915.1 Chloroflexota bacterium
AGGAGGAAAAGGCCGCCCACCAGGCCGGTGATTGCCCAGTAGTTGAGGGCCCAGGTGGCCTCGCCCAGGGCCAGGCCAATGACGCCGGCGTACAGGAGCCCCCGACGAGACCCGGTCTCGCGGTAGCGCAGGGTTTCCAGGGCCAGGAGGGCCGCAACCACGGTGACGGCGGTGGCGGTGTACATGCTGCGGGCTTTAGTGCTGTAGATGGTGCTGAAGTTGATGAAGGCGGTCAGGAGGACCACCAGGTCCAAAGCGTATCTGGCTGGGCCATATCTAGGACCGGGCGGCACGATGGTCATGTACTCGCCGGCCACGGCCATGGTCAGGAGCAGGCCCACCACCGCCAGGCCCAGTGCTTGGGCGAAAGTCCCCGGCAACAGGTGGAGGTAGAATAGCGATCCGACCGTAAGCAGTGCGGGCAAGAAGCAGAAAGGCAGGGTCCTGGCATGGGGCGCATTCTTCATCTCGGGATGAGAACGCACCAGGGAGTCCATCCCCAAGCAGACCACCAGCGTGCTCAACACCGCGAATGCAGCAGTGTCGGTGATCTCCAGCGAAAACGCGAAGGGCAGGCTCACTCGCCAGGAGGGCAGCCTGGCAGAGAAAGAGAGGGTGATGCCAGCCAGGGTGACCGCCACCACGGCAGCCAATCGGTCGAGACGCGGCACGCTCACAGGCTCCTTTGCTAAGAAGCTAGAAATGCGGCCGAGAACCCCACCGCGGAGAACGCGGAGTTCGCAGAGATCTCAATAATTTCTCTGCGCTCGTCCCGGAGTTGCACTCCGGGACACAGGCAGCGGGCTCTGCGGTAAAACGGCTTTTCGGCTGCGCTTCTAGTTCAAGTGGTCACTACAGAGTTGTCGCCGCCGAAATTGTTGGGCACATATTTGTCCGCGTTCCAGTCGTTGTGCCACTCCCTGCCATCCACCAGATACCGGAACTGGTATTCGCGGCCGGCTTCTAACTCCAGGGTGATGCTCCAGGCATCGTCGCTTCTGCCTCTGGTGAGAGGGTGGGAATTTTGGTCCCAGCCGTTGAACTCTCCCACCAGGTGGACGCTCTCCGCCCATATCGCGACAGGGAATTCAAAGGTCACCAGCGTCACTCCAGCCTTGTCCGAAGGTGCTTTCTTGATCATCGCCTTCAACCCCCTTGTTTGAGCAAGCCGAAATCACACCTTCACCGGTAAAGAAGCGCGGCACCCTTGCCATCAGTATAACACAGTCAGGGCCTTCCTGCCAATCGGACGAGGGACACTTCAATTTAAGGTTGGAGCGGCCAACAGCGAGCCGCGCCTGTGATATAATAGGCTAAGCCATTCTTGACTCCGCTGAAAAAACAAGACTTTAACCGCAGAGCACGCAGAGCGCGCTGAGATTTTCACTTTTTCTTTGCGTTCTCTGCGTTCTCAGCGGTAAGAAAAGGGCTGGGCGCCCTTGTATAGTGGAGTCATTCTTTACCAGCAAAGAATATGTCCTCTTTCACCCATCTTCACGTGCACACCGAATATAGCCTCCTGGATGGCCTGGCCAAGATCGATAAGCTCGTAGCCCGTGCCCGAGAAATGGGCATGGAGGCCATGGCCATCACCGACCACGGGGCGATGTACGGCGTCATCGACTTTTATCTGGCGGCGAAGGAGCAGGGGTTGAGGCCGATCATCGGCTGCGAGATGTACCTGGCGCCCCGGGGCCGCGATCAGAGAGTGCCTAAGCTGGATGCCAATCCCTTTCATTTAATCCTCCTGGCCACCAACCGCACCGGCTACCGCAATCTGATTAAACTCACCACCGAGGCTCACCTAAACGGCTACTATTATAAACCCCGCATCGACCGGGAGCTTCTGGCCCAGTGCCATCATGGCCTCATCGCCATGACCAGTTGTGGCTCCGGCGAGATCCCCCGGGTCCTGGCCTCCGGAGACCGGGAGGGCGCCCGTCGGGCTGCCTTCTGGTACCGGGAGGTGTTCGGGCCGGAGAGCTTCTACCTGGAACTCCAGGAGCACAACATCCCTGAGCTGACCAGGGTTAATCGGGAGATGGTGGCGCTGGGCCGCGAGTTGGGCATTCCCCTGGTGGCGGCCAACGACGTGCACTATGTGGAACCGGGCGACGCCTCCTCTCAGGAGATCCTTCTGTGCATCCAAACCAATACCACCCTTGGGGATCCCAAGCACATGTGCATGGAGGGCAGCGGCTACCACCTGCGCAGCCCTCAGGAGATGGAGGCCATTTTCGCCGAGGTGCCCCAGGCCCTGGATAACACACGGATCATCGCCGAGGCCTGTAATCTGAAGCTCGACTCGGGCCGGCTGCACCTGCCCGAGTTCGCGGTTCCCCCGGGCTTCACCCCGGAATCATACCTGCGGCATCTCTGCCAGGAGGGTATCAGGGAGCGGTACGATCCGATAACTCCTGAGGTGGAAGAAAGGCTCCATTACGAGCTCTCGGTCATCGAACAGACCGGATTGGCCCTCTATTTCTTGATCGTCTGGGATTTCATCTCCTACGCCCGCCGGCGTGGCATCCCCTTTGGCCTGAGGGGCTCTGCTGCGGGCAGCATTGTCTCTTACAGCCTGCGCATCACCGATATCGATCCCCTGGCCAACAACCTGGCCTTCGAGCGCTTCCTGAACGTGGAGCGCAAGGAAATGCCGGACTTCGACGTGGATTTCGCCGACAACCGCCGGGGGGAAATGATCGATTATGTGACGGGCAAATACGGCCGCGAGCACGTGGCCCAGATCATCACCTTCGGCACCCTGGGAGCCCGGGCGGCCATCCGCGACGTGGGAAGGGTTCTCGGCTACCCGTTGCCGGTGGTGGACTCGGTGGCCAAGCTGGTGCCAGCCCTGCCGGTGGGCATAACCATCGACCGGGCCATGGCCGAGAACCGAGAGCTTCGAGAGAAGTACGAGGGCGACCAGGCCATTTGCCGGCTCATCGACACCGCCAAGAGCCTGGAGGGCGTCGCCCGTCATGCCTCCACCCATGCCGCTGGCGTGGTCATCTCCCGGGACCCCCTCATCGAGCACGTCCCCCTGTTGCGCGCAAGCAAGGACGAAGAAGGGGTGATGACCCAGTATCATATGGGAGCCCTGGAGAAGATCGGCCTGCTCAAGATGGACTTCCTGGGCCTGGCCAACCTGACCATTCTGGGGCGCACGGTGGGACTGGTGAGGGAGAAGCGAGGCTTGTCGCTGGATTGGCAACGCCTTCCCTTGGATGATGCCCGGACCTTTGCCATGCTCAGCGAGGGCGAGACCACCGGGGTTTTCCAACTGGAGGGCGCGGGCATGCGCCGCTACATCAAGGAGCTACGGCCCACCTCGGTCAGCGACCTGGCCGCCATGGTGGCTCTATATCGTCCAGGCCCCATGGCCCACATACCGACCTTCATCAAGGCCAAGCACGGGGAGATACCTATCTCCTACCTTCATCCCGCTCTGGAATCGATACTAAAGCCAACCTATGGGGTCATAGTCTATCAGGATCAGGTGCTGTTCATCGCCCGGGCCATCGCTGGCTATTCCCTGGGCCAGGCGGACATCTTGCGTCGAGCCATGGGCAAGAAGAAGCCCGAGGAGATGAAGAAGGAGCGGGAGAACTTCATCGCCGGCGCCCGCAAGCAGGGCTACGATCAGGAGCTGGCGGTGAAGATCTTCGACCTGATCCAGCCCTTCGCCGGGTACGCCTTCAACGCCGCCCACGCTGCCAGCTACGCCATGGTGGCCTACCAGACCGCCTATCTCAAAGCCAACTATCCGGTGGAATACATGACGGCGGTGTTGGAGAGCGCCCTGGGCAACACCGACAAGGTCGTCACCGCCGTGGTCGAGTGTCGCCGTCTGGGCATCCCGGTCTTGCCCCCTGACATCAACCGCAGCCAGGCCACGTTCACCATCGAGGCGACTGCCCCCCAGGGCATCCGCTTTGGCCTGGCCGCCATCAAGAACGTGGGCGAGGGGCCGGTGCAGGAGATCATCGCCGCTCGGGAGAAAGGCGGGCCCTTCCAGAGCCTGGATGACTTCTGCCGGCGGGCTACTCTACAGGCTGCTAACAAGCGGGTGCTGGAAAGCCTGATCAAGGCCGGCGCCCTGGATGGCCTGGGCAAACGGGGCCAGATGCTCGCCTCCCTGGACCGCCTGATCAGCCTGGGGCAGACCGCCCAACGAGCCAGCCTGGCGGGACAGGCCAGCATGTTTGATTATTTGCCCGGCGAGGCCTCACCCTCTTTGTTGGTGTTGCCGGAGGTGCCCGAGGTGGAGCATCGGGAAAAGCTGGTCTGGGAAAAGGAGCTTTTGGGCTTTTACATCTCCGAACACCCTTTGCATCAGGTGGCGGAGCAGGTGAAGGGGAGCGCGGCGCTCCTGTGTGGGCAGATCGATGGGGAGATGGACGGCCAGAGGGTCACGGTGGTGGGCATGGTCTCCTCAGCGCGGCGCATCACCACCAAGAAGGGCGAGCCCATGGCCTTCGTTCAGCTAGAGGATGTTCAGGGGGGCATCGAGGTCACCGTTTTCCCCCGGGTCTACCAGAAGACCGAGGAGCTCTGGCAGGAGAACCGCATCGTGCTGGTGAGCGGCAAGGTGGAGATCCGGTCGGAGAAACCCCAGATCCTCTGCGATGACGCCGAGGAGTACCAGTTGGCGGCAACCCCCCGTTTTTCAGGAGTTGAACAGCCCCGTTGTTCAGGAGTTGAACTCCTGAACCAGCCAGGGCCACCGATTGACCGTGGCCTGGCGCCACCAGGGGACTCTTCGCTGGCAAAGAAGCGGGCCTCCTCCATCTGCCATGTCCGCATCACGCTGCCCCGGCTGGGAGACCAAAAAGAAGACCTGCGACGTCTGCAAGCGGTGCAGGCCCTCTTGCAGCGTTTCCCCGGCGATGATCCCTATACCATCCACATCCCCAATGGACGGGGGTATCTTCGGCTCAGCTTCCCCGGCGCCAGCACGCGCTACTGCTACGAGCTGTCAAGCGAATTGGAGTTGCTCCTGGGGCCCGGGGCAGTGAAGGTGGATAGGGTCGGCGCGGCCGATTAGACAACCCCACTGAAAAAAAGTCGTTCCAGCCGTGATGTCCCGGAGTTGAACTCCGGGACATCACGCTAAAACTGAAAATCTCGCGCGCTCTGCGGCTCTGCGGTTAAACCCTCGTTTTTTCAACGGAGTCTTAAATCACCACCGGCACCCTGCGGAGCAGGCTGATCTCGTGGAGGGAGACCTGGCAGGTGTAAGCCAGGGCCTCGACCCCGCTGGCCACGGCCAGCCGGAGGGCCTTGGTGAAGCCAGGGTCCGTGCCCTCGTTGGGCGCGCAGGAGTTGGCATCCTCTCTCTGCACCACGAAGAATACGCAGGCTCGATAGCCCTCCTGGACGGCGCGCAGGAGCTCTTGAAGATGCCGCGTCCCCCGCTTGGTGACGGCGTCGGGGAAAAGCCCTCTACCGTCCTGCACCAGGGTGACCGACTTCACCTCCACCAGGCAGGCGCCGGAGTCCCCGCTGAGCAAAAAATCAAGGCGGCTGCCACCGAACCTCACCTCCGGGCGCACCGCCTGATAACCCCGGAATTCCGGGATAGCGCCGCCTCGCAGGGCCTCCCGCACCGTCCTGGTGGGCAGCCCGGTGTCTACGGACACCAGGTGCCCGTTCTGGCGCACCAGGACCAGGTCATACCGGGTCTTACGAGCGGCCCCTACCCCCGGGGCCAGCCAAACGGGCGCCCCGGGGACCAGCAGTTCCCGGAGGCGCCCGGGGTCAGGCAGGTGAACGTATTCAGTCCGGCCCTCCACCTCCACCCAGGCGCCAAAGCGGTTCGGGCGGCTCAAGAAACGGGCCGGGTGCAGGATGCGGTCTATTTTCATGGCATGGCCGGCGACGTCACTAGAGATGCGGCCGAGGACCCCACCGCAGAGAGCGCAGAGCTCGCAAAGATCTTTCTTTATCTCTGCGCTCGTCCCGGAGTTGCACTCCGGGACACAGGCAGTGGGCTCTGCGGTAGAAACGACTTTTCGGCTGCGCTTCTAGGCGGCCAGGGTCGGCCGCACCAGCTTCTCGCCGGCGTGCTCCGCTATCCGGTGCTCCTCCGGGCGCAGGGCGATGGGCAGCACCTCTTCTATGTGTTCTACGAAAGTGAACTTGAGGTCGCCCTGGACATCCCGGGGCACGTCGATGAGATCTTTCTGGTTCTTCTTGGGCAGGATGAAGGTCTTGATCCCGGCCCGATGGGCGGCCAATACCTTTTCCTTCAGCCCACCGATGGGCAATACGTGGCCGCGCAGGGTTATCTCGCCGGTCATGGCCACTTCGCGGCGAACCGGGCGTTTGGTGAATGCCGAGACCAGGGCGGTGGCCATGGTGATGCCGGCGGAGGGGCCGTCCTTGGGAACAGCCCCGGCCGGGACGTGGATATGGATGTCGGTGGTTTCGAAGCGCTTGGGCTCCACGTTCAGCTCCCTGGCCCGGGACCGGACGTAGGATAGGGCGGCCTGGGCTGATTCCTTCATCACGTCGCCCAACTGGCCGGTCAGGATGAGGTTGCCCCTCCCGTCCATCAGGGTGACCTCGATGGTGGTGGTATCGCCACCCACCTCCGTCCACATGACGCCGGTGGCGGCGCCGACCTCGTCCTTTTCCTCGGCGGTGCCCCAGAAGAATTTCTGGGGACCCAGGTATTTGTTCAGGGCCTCGGCCTTGATCGCCGTGGGTGCCTTGCTGTCCTCTGCCACCAGCTTGGCCACCTTTCGGCAGATGCCCCCGATCTCCCGCTCCAGGTTGCGGACACCCGCCTCCCGGGTGTACTCCCGGATAATGCGGCGCAGGGCCGAATCGGTAAAGCGGAGTTGCGAGAGCTGCAATCCGTGCTCGGTCACCTGCTTGGGCACCAGGAAGTGCCGGGCGATCTCGAGCTTCTCTTCCTCGATGTAGCCGGGCAGCTCGATCACCTCCATGCGGTCGCGCAGGGCCGGCGGCACGGGGTCCAGGATGTTGGCGGTGGTGATGAACATCACCCGGGATAGGTCATAGGGCACGTCCAGGTAGTGGTCGGAGAAAGCGTGGTTTTGCTCTGGGTCCAGGACCTCCAGGAGCGCCGCCGAGGGGTCGCCCCGGAAGTCAATCCCCACCTTGTCTATCTCGTCCATCATGAACAGGGGGTTGACGGTCCCGGCGGTGCGCATGGTCTGGATGATGCGCCCGGGCAAAGCGCCCACGTAGGTGCGCCGATGCCCTCGGATCTCGGCCTCATCGCGTATGCCGCCCAGGGAGATGCGCACAAAACGGCGTCCCAGAGCCTGGGCGATGGACCGGCCGAGACTGGTCTTGCCCACCCCCGGGGGGCCGACGAAGCAGAGGATCGGGCTGCGTATCTTGTCCGCGGCCAGCTTTCGCACCGCCATGTACTCCAGGATTCGCTCCTTCATCTTGGTCAGCCCGTAGTGATTGGCATCCAGGACCCGGGCCGCCGCCTTGATGTCCAGGTTATCGTCGGTCTTCTTGGCCCAGGGCAGTTCGGTGAGCCAGTCCAGGTAGGTGCGGATCATGCCCACCTCGGGGGACATGGGAGGCATCTGCATGAGTCTCTCTAGCTCGTCCCGGGCCTTCTTGGACACCCCTTCCGGCATCTGGGCCGCGGTGATCTTCTCCTTCAGCTCGTTGTATTGCTTCACCTGGGGGTCGGTATCGCCCAATTCCTTCTGTATGGCCTTCAACTGCTCCCGGAGAAAGTACTCCCGCTGGCTCTTGTCCACCTCCTGCTGGACCTGGGTGTGGATCTTGCTCTCCAACTCCAGGATGTCAAGTTGCTTGGCCAAAACGATGCTCATCTTCTGAAGCCTGGTCTCCGGTTCCAGGAGCTCTAGGATCTCCTGCCGCTGGCCCACGCCCAGCTCGATGGTGGAGGCGATGAAGTCGGCCAGCCACCCCGGCTCTTCGATGTTCAGGGCCGCCACGTAGGCTTCGTTGGAGAGGTTGCGGCTGAGCTGGACGCACTTCTCGAAGAGGGCCAGCACCGCCCTCATTAGCGCCTCCACGTGAGGCGGCTTTTCCACCGGCTCAGGGATGGGGATGGCCCGGGCTTTGAGGTAGTTTTCACCCTGGCTGAACTCCAGGATCTTCATCCGCTGTTGTCCCTGAACCAGGACGCTGGTGGTCCCGTCGGGCATGCGCAGCACGCGGCCGATGGCGGCCTCGGTGCCTATCCGGTACAGGTTATCCGGCACGATCTCCTGCATCTCGGGGATCTTCTGGGCCACGACGATGATGCTGTGCTCCTTGGCCATGGCGTCCTCCACGGCCCGAATGGAGCGTTCCCGGCCCACGAAGAACGGTGTCACCATGTGCGGGAAGAGCACGGTGTCGCGCACCGGCAGTATCGGAAACTCGAGGATGTCTACAGTTTCGCTTCTAGCTTCACCTGCTTGGCTGGTACGTCTTCTGGCCACCTGAATGTCTCCTCCACAACGACTATCGAGATTAATATATCATATTTGCCGCCATTTATCAAAACGGCCATTCACCAGCGATGCTTCTCCAGGTAGCGTCCAATGACTGGCCCCAGCTCGGGGTCCTCCTGCGCTAACCGCTCCAGGGCGGTGGCGGCGAGTTTTCCGTAGTAGCCGCCCCCATCCAGGTCTTTGGCCTGCAAATAGTGCGGCCAGGCCTCCTGCTTGGGCCCGGTGTGTTCCAGGACCACCGCCAGGTGGTAGTGAGCGCTGGCCAACTCCGGTTGCAAGGAGCCGGCCTTTTCCAGCCAGGCCCGGGCTCCAGGCGAGTCGCGGTTCAGGTAGCTGGCCCAGCCCAGGAGTTCCAGGCCTTGGGCATCCTGGGGGGCCAGGGCCACCACGCGATTTGCCAGGGCCAGGGCCTGGTCAGGCCTTAAGAGATGGTCGAGATAGAACTGGGCCGATTGCTTCAGTATCTCCGGGTCATCCGGCGCCAGGGCGGCAGCCTTCTCCATGCTTGCCAGGGCCGCATTGTAATCGCGGAGCAAGGAAAAGGCCTTTCCCAGGTCGGCGTGGAAGGCTGGATTCTCCGGGTCTTGCCGGAGGGCCTCTTGAAACTCCCCCACCGCCAGATCGGCCTTTCCCTGAGAGCGAAAGACCAGGCCCAGGAAGTAGTGGGCCAGGGCCTGTCCCGGATCCAAAGATATGGTCTTCTTCAGGCATTCCGCCGCTTCATCGAGCTGGCCCTGGCGCCACAGGGTATATCCCAGGTAGGCCAGAGCGTCGGTGTATCCCGGGTTAAGCTCACGAGCCTTCTCGAACCGGTCCCTGGCCAGGTGCAGGGCCCCAGGTGCAGGGTACCCGGCTTCAAATACGTGCTTCAAATATGCCTTCCCCAGAAGGGCTGCCTGGTAGGCCGGCTCTTCCGCGTCCCAGGCCTTTGGGAATTCCTCCAGGGCCCGGTCAGCCAGGGATTTGAGCCGGGCGTCGGCCCGGCGGGCGGCCTCCCGGAGATGTGCTGCCGCCGAGGGTGGGGACCTCTGAGCCAGGAGCAATCCCAGGTAATAATGTGCTTCCTGGGCCTCATAGCTCTCCTGGTGCCTGGCGATGAGGTCTTGATACCCCTTCTCCGCCAGGTCCAGTTGGCCCTGGTCAAAGTAGAGCCTGGCGATCCTGCCACACGCCTGGGGCAAGCCCGGCGCTGCCTGGCATGGCCCACGCCACCTGGTGACGGCGGCGGGCCCATTGCCCACCCCAGCCTCCAGATCGCCCATCATTATCAGAGCCCGGGGGTCCGTGGCATTCCGGGCGATGGCCCATCCCAGTTGCTCTCGGGCAAGATCGAAGTCTTTTCTGGCCAGGTAGGCCTCAGCCAATCTAAGGTGGGCGCTATGTTGGTCGCCGCGCTCCAGAACAGCCTGAAAGGAGAGCACCGCCCGGCTATACTCTTTTCGGGAAAGATAGAGCACCCCGGTCTGGAAGAATGGGGCCCCGGAGGCCTCGCTGGAGGTAGCGCTGATCAGGAGCAGCAGTGTCAGGAAGGCCACGCCCTGCGGCACCCTCGCCTTCACGGGCTGGATCATAGCATACCTCCAGGTCCTTTGCCAGGTACCTTCCAGCTCATCTTAGGTAGCAGAGCCCGAAATCCCCCTTTTCGTCAACTGCCAGCTGGCCTGCTGCCCTCCTGATGTCCCGGAGTTGAACTCCAGGACATCAGGATACAAGTTCGGGCGTCCGTAGGACAAGTTGCCAACTTGTCCCACAGGGAACATTGATCTTTGTTCAACACGCTCTAAGAAAGCCGCCTTGACCGGGACGGCCAAACCCGGTATAATACCGGCGTTTTGCGCCGTCTTCGCTGACGGCATAGGAGGCTCTATTGGAGTTCATCGAAGCGCAGATCGTGGCCTTTTTGCAGGGCCTTTTCGATGCCGTAGGGTGGACCGGCGTGGTGGTCGCCATGGCCATCGAGAGCGCCTGCGTGCCCTTGCCCAGCGAGGTCACCATGCCCCTCTCGGGCTGGATGCTCGTGAAGAACAAAGACCTGCCGGTGGCGTACACTCTGATCGCCGGCTTCTACGGTGCCCTGGGCAACGTGATCGGGTCGCTCTTGGCCTATTGGGCTGGAGCGGCGGGAGGAAGGCCCTTTATTCTGAAGTACGGCCGCTATATCCTGGTCTCGAAGCACGACCTGGACCTGGCCGACCGCTGGTTCGCCCGGTATGGCGACCCAGCCATCTTCTTCTCCCGGCTATTGCCGGTGGTCCGCACCTTCATCTCCTTCCCGGCGGGCATCGCCCGCATGAACGTGCCCAAGTTCGTGCTGTACACCTTTCTGGGGTCCTTTCCCTGGTCCCTGGGCCTGGCCTACGCCGGCTACGTGGCTGGTGAGCACTGGGAGGAGATCCGCCGCTGGATGCGCCCCTTCGACATCCCCATCGGCATCGTGCTGCTGGCCCTCGTGGGCCTCTTCATCTACCGCCACCTCAAGGCGAACCGCAGGCCGGAGCTGGAACCGGCAGCGACCACTCCTGACCCGCCCCTCCCTCCACACCCCTGAGTGGGAAAAGAGCGATGCTGAAAGCAATGGAAGACCCGGGGCTCCCCCTGGGTCTTTTTGTTAACATCGAGCTGTCTTCTTCTCCCGGACCTTGACCAGCAGGGCCGTGCCCGCCAGGTAGCATAAGGAGGCGGTGACGAAGAGCGCCGCGTACCCAAGCCCTGGCCCCTGGGCATTGAAGAAGTCACGAAGCGGACCGCCCAGGCCGGCGACTACCCCGGCACCGGCGGTGGCCAGGTTGGAGATGCCCAGATAACGCCCGCCTTCCCCCGGCGGGATCAGGTCGATGGCCAGGGCCCAGTTGACGCTCAGGAAGATACCAATGGAGAGGCCGATGATGCCACCGTAGGCCAGGATATCCGTGACCCCGATGCCGAAGACGGTGAAGAGCGTCCCGCCCTGGGCGAAGAGGAGCAGAAAACTGCCCAGGGCTCCCAGGAGGCCCGAAAAGGCCACCAGGTTCTTCTTGCCCAGTTTGTCGGAGATGGCGCCAGCGGGGTAGACCACGAACATGATGGCGATGGCGATGACCGCCAGGAGATCTCCGGTGACCGCCACCGGGTTCGGTACCTTCACCACGTCGGCCAGGAACCATTGGGCGTAGTTCCGCACCAGGTTTACGCCGGTGAGGATAAAGAGGCGAGAGACCAGTAGCCAGGCGAAGTCGGGATAGTGATTAAGGTCAACGTTAAAGGTGCCCAGGACGGTCTCGCGGACGGACTTCTCCGGTGCCTTGGTGAGAGGGGCCTCCTCAATCCCGAACATGGTGATGAGCATGGTGAGGATCAATATCGCCATGATGGAACCGAAGGTGAGCCAGAGCCACCAGGGATCTCCGGTGCGGCTGTAAGGGTCGAACATAGCGCTTATAGCCTTGGAGCAGACGATGATGCCCAGGATCTCCAGCAGTTGTTTAGCCCCGGAGGCAGCGCCGCGCTTCTCCTCCGGCACCAGATCGGGGATCAGCCCCTGGTATGGCCCGTGGGCGATGTTGGACGTGAATTGCAGCAGAAAGTAGCAGAGGAATAGCACCCAGTAGCTCCCCGATAGGGCCATCCCGAGCAGGAAGACCAGGTCGAAGAGGGTGCCAAACAGTATAAAGGGCCTTCGACGGCCCCAACGGAAGGTGGCGCGGTCGCTGATGGCGCCGCTCACCGGCTGGATGATGATGGCCAGTATCAGCCCCACCGAGATCAGGAGGCCCAGATAGGTGCCCTTGAGCTCCTGGCCCACCAGATTCGCCACCAGGACCGGCAATATTATGGGCCCTAATCCATTCCAGAGGTACGATAGGGCAAACCAGTAGGCATTTAGGGCGGTGTAGCCCCAGAGGCCGAATCCCGGCACGATCTTCTCCCTCTCGATCTGGTCGGCGGCTACGACATTGGACTGGCCACGCGGATCTGGTTGCGGCCCGCGGTCTTGGCCGCATAGAGGGCCCGGTCGGCCTGGTCGATAAGCGCCACGGGGGACTGAGCCGAGTCGGGAAAGGTGGCGACCCCCTGGCTGACGGTGAGCGTCGTCGGCACTTCACCTTGTGGAGAGGCGAAGGGGGTTCTCTCCACCGCATCTCTGACGCGTTCGGCCACGGCCTGAGCATCGGAAACGCTGGCCTGGGGCAGGATGATGGCGAATTCGTCCCCACCGTATCGCCCCACAATGTCCACGCTGCGCACCCTGGTGCTGATGAGTTTGGCCACCAGCCTTAAGACCTCATCGCCCACCAGGTGGCCGTAGTGGTCGTTGAGCTCTTTGAATTGATCCAGGTCCAGCATGATGAACGAAACCGGGTGATGATAGCGTTTGCTTCGTTCCAGCTCCCTGACCAATTGCTCATGAAGGTAGTCGTGGTTGTACACCTGGGTCACGCCATCGCGGATAGCCTGTTCACGAATGCGCTCGTGCAGCCGGGTGTTTTCGATGACCATGGCGACCTGGCTGGCCACGGTGGAAAAGATCCGTTGGCTATCCTCGTCAAAGGCATTGGGCTCGTAGCTTTGGATGGACATTACCCCCACCAGCTTTTCCTTCAGCTTCAACGGGACGCCCAGCCAGGAACGCACCGGCTGGCCGACGGTGACGAAGCTAGCGGGCAAGCGGTCTTTTTCCAACTCCAGATCCCGGATCAACAGCGGTTCCTGGGACCTGAGGATCCAGCCGGTGAGCCCGGGGTTTTCGTTCAAGGAGACGGTGAAGCGGTCGCGCTGCTCGCCCCTGTCCACGAAGATCTCGAAGTGTAGCTTCTGCTCCAGCTCGTCGTAGATGGCGATGTAGAACGTAGAGATGTCCATGAACTGGCTGATCTGCTCGTAGATACTCGTCAAGGCCTCGTGGAAGTCCAGGCTGGAGGTGGCTGCCACTCCCACTTTGTAAAGGCCGGCCATCTCCTCGGCCCGCTGCCTCAACGCCTGGTTGGAGATGGAGAGCTCCTGCGTCCGCTGCCGGACCTGGTCCATGAGCGTGCGGTTCCAGGCGTAGATGATGAGGGCGCCGGCCAAGGTGATGGCCAGCAGCACCAGGGCCAGGGTAAGAAAGGTTGAGGGTAGGGTGGATTGGCCTTGGATAACCTGGCCGAACCATTTGTGGTCGATGTTTTGCTTTATTCCTTTCCGCTCCACGCTTTCCAGGCCGATGTTGAGGAGGCGCAAGAGCACCTGGTCCCCCTTACGGACCGCGGGCCCATAGCCGGCCGGCGCGATGGGCTCACCCACCATCTTGACCTGGTCCATTGCCCTCTTATGCTGGAAGAGATAAAGGCCGGCGAAACGGTTCCCCACGAAGGCGTCGGCCTCTCCCGCCAGGAGCTGGTCGGCGGCGTCTGACTGATTTTCGACCAAGAGCAAGTGGACCTCCGGCCGACTCTTAAGCAGGTCGTGGGCGAAATCCCCCCTCTGCACCGCCACCACATGCCCGGCCAGGTCGGGCAGATCGGCGATATCGTGGCGGTCGCTTTTGACGAAGATGGCCTGGGAGGTGGTCAGGTATGGTTGGGCGAAGGCGTATGTTTTTTCTCGTTCCGAGGTATATTTTAGCCCCTGTAGCGCGTCCACGCGGCCTTGCTGGAGGGCCTCCAGGGCCTCGGCCCAAGTCATGGGCACCAGACGCACATCGACGCCCAGCTCCAGCCCCAGCGCCCGCACCATGTCCACGTTGAAGCCGCGATACTCGCCGTTCTCGGCCACATACTCGAAGGGCGGGTAGTTGTTGTCCCCGGCGAACACCAGCTCGCCTTTGTTCCGCAGCCATTGGCGCTCTTCCGGGCTCAGGCTGTCCCGGGGCCTGGGCTGGATGAGCAGCAGATACACTTCCAGGGTGACCAGGGCGATGCCGAAGCCAGCCAGCAGGATTAACCCGGCACGCGCTCTTACTTTTTGCATCATTGGACCACCGAGCTATGGAGGGCGATGAAATCGAATGCCTCTTGCCACACCCGGTCTTTTTCAGAATCTACTACTAGGCCATGGCCGGAGTTGGCGTACCAGACCAGCCTTTTCTCCTGAGAGCCGGCGTGGTCGTAGAGGTACTGGGCATTGTTTATTGGAATAGTGCGGTCCTGGCGGCCCTGCATGACCAAAAGTGGCACTGCCACTTGGGGCAGGCTGGCCCGGACCTGGCGTTGTAGCTCCATCAGGCTGGCGATGTTGGCGAAGGTCACCCGGTCATAGGAGACGATCTGGGAGAGCGCCGTAGGGTCGGTCAGGTCGCTGGAACCGTCGAAGTAGTGCCATTTGCGGAAAAGCTTAATGGCCGGCACCAGGCTGGCCCTCCAGTCCCCCAGGAAGAGGGCGGGGGCCATGGCGATGACTCCCCGCACCGGGTATCGCGTGGAGAGGTGAAGGGCGATCACTGCGCCCATGGACAGGCCCGCCGCAAATATGGCGTTCTTTACCAGTAAAGAAGAAAGTGCTCTCTCGGCCGAGGCCACCCACTCTCGCCAGCCGGTGCCGGCCATGTCCTCCGGCGTGGTCCCGTGCCCGGCCAGGCGGACGCCCAGCACGGTGAGGCCCCGGGCGGCCAGGTACTCGCCCATCCCTCGCATCTCCGCTGGGCTGCCGCCGAAGCCGTGAATCAAGAGACAGGCAGTGTCCCCACCCGGCAGGTAGAACTCAGCGCACCGTGGGTCAGGCTCATTGGTTGCCCCAGTCCCTGGGGCGTAGGTCTGGAGCGTAGGCCGGCGATTGAAGCCGACTTGATCCTGGGCCCGAGCGGGCTGGTCCTGCCTCAACCACCGGCGGAAGAAATCGGTTACCCTGGCCTCGAATTCTTGCGGTGAATGCGCCAGCCCCTCGGTATGGCCAGCACCGGAGATTATCCAGAGTTCCTTCGGTCCCCGGGCGGCGGCGAACAGGGCCCGTGGGTGTCGCAGGTCTAGATACCGGTCTCGATCCCCATGGATCAATAACACCGGTCGGGGTTCTAATCTGGCAATCCAGTTCACCGGGTCCACCTGGCCCGAGCAGAACCCCAGGCGCCGCGCCAGCCACCAGGTGACCAAGCTGGCCCAGGGTCTGGCCACGAACCCCGGCACCCCTCGCTGCTTTATCCCGCCGTAGATCGCGCCCTGGTAGGTGGCAAAGGCGCTCTCTCCGGCCACGGCTCGGAGGGCGGGGGTGCGGGCTGCGGTCAATATCGCCACCGCCGCCCCCATGGATGTACCGAAGACGCCAATGTTGTCCTGTTGTTTCTCTTGTTGGAGAAAATCGAGCGCCCCCAGGAGGTCATTCTGTTCCAGATAACCCAGAGTCGCCCTGGTGCCGCTGCTGGCCCCCGAGGCGCGAAAGTCAAACAAGAGCAGGTTGAAACCATGCCGGACGAAGAGTGGGATGTAGCGAAAGTCGAAGTCGTTGAGCCCGGAGCCTCGTCCGGGACAGTATATGACCGTGGCCGAGGACCCCGGAGCGGCGATATACCATCCTCTCAGGTCCAGCCCATCCCGGCTGGGGAAAACGACGTCTTCGCAGTTCGTGGCGAACTGCGCCGGCGTTGGGCGTTGCGCGGGCCGCGAACCAGCCAGCACCTGACCCGAGCCGTAGTAGCCCAAGGCCAATGCTCCCAGAACCAGGCCGGCCGCCAAGAGGGCCAGGAGAAGCAGGGTGCCGGGCACGTGGCCTCCCCGGGAAAGCTCGTTCGCCGCCAGGATAGCACAGCGAAGGCCTCAAGTCAACACGCACGCACCGATGCCAAATCACGGCCCCAGCGCTCGACTGATTGCTTGGATACGTGATCAAGAATAGTCGTAATCGTTTTGGCAGGCGCCTGTGTCACGTCTTTCTTACCTATTCTACAAGATTCTCCACCTTGCGTCTCTAATCACCGTAGGGGAACTGGAGTGAACTCTGCCACGCTTCCCACTCCCTATCGCTCCTGCTCACACATATGCCAGGTTTGGGTCATCGCGGATGTAAGCCGGGATACTGCCCAGATACGGTAGAGGCGGTAGGTGGTGCCACCGGCGCAGCAGGTGATAAGTAGGCGAAGTGAGCAGGCGGCAGGCATCTACGGCCGGGCGCCATGACTTACGGCGAACTTGGGCCACCGTCTCCCACTCCGGCAAGAGCCCAAAGTCCCAGGCCGCGCACAGTCGGGCGATGAAATCCACCCGCTGGGCCATGGTGCGCAACCGGCGAGGCGGTTCCACATCGGGATAGAGTGTACCATCAATCTGCCAGGCCATGCAAGAACTCCTTGGCAAACCAGGTTCGCAATCGCTCAGCCTCTGATCGCTCCCGAAGGTCGACAATCTGGGCCAGAAGGCGGGCCTGTTCCAGACGCGCCAGGTGGGTGCGGATCGCCAGGCCGGCTCGCCTGGGGTCTGCATCTTCGCCGGCCAGGCGTTGGCGCTCTCGCCACAGCTCCCAACAGCACACCACGTCACATCGGCCGCTCCAGCAGAGCATATAGATGTCGCGAAAGTCACGTGGCGCTCCTCGCTCCACCGTGCAAGGGTGCTGAGGTGCTGGGGCGCGTGGGAGCGTACGTGGCGAGGTGTATTGATCTCTAGTCATCTCCGCTCCTCTTTTCCCCATCTGTGCAGAGGTGCTCGGGAGCTAGGGCGCAGGGGCGAACCCTCCCACGCTCCCTTGCTCTCTCGCTCGTTCGCTCCCCCACTCCTCCGCTCAAGCTGGAGCCGCTTCGGCAGGCGAAGGCGTCAGTTCAACCTCGAATTGCACCTTATGTCTCAGCACCTCTGAGGCGTCAAGCACCTCCATGCCGATGAGTGTCCCTTGAGCACTGAAGTCGGCGTACACACCAGGCACTACCGTCTCCGTCCTCGCCGCTTTCTCTCCTGGCGTCCCAAACCAGATATAAAGCAGATCCCGAACCGGGTCATATTCTATCTTCATGTTACCTTACCTCCGTGGAAAGCCTTGTCCATACCGGGCCTTCGCTGACAACAGTACAATACCCTCAGCGAGCACCTTGTAGTATACCGTCACTTCTTTCTCTTGATAGAACTGGCCTTCCCATTCCGCCTCATAGGGAAACACCTTCACCCTCCCCAACGTACCGGGTTTGGCATCAGTGGCTTCCCAGCCGTCGTTCAGGGTTCGTTCAATCTCCTCCCGGATAATGCCACGTTGATGCATCCGTGCCCGCAGGTGGGGATGTAAGTCTGCCTCGGTAACCCGGATCTCGTTCTCCTTCATTGCCTGCTATCCCGGCAGTGCATTTCCCTTGCTCCTTCACTCTCGTGCTCCCCCGCTCCGCCACTCACACGTATGCCAGGTTCGGGTCATCGCGGATGTAAGCCGGGATACTGCCCAGATACGGTAGAGGCGGTAGGTGGTGCCACCGGCGCAGCAGGTGATAAGTAGGCGAAGTGAGCAGGCGGCAGGCATCTACGGCCGGGCGCCATGACTTACGGCGAACTTGGGCCACCGTCTCCCACTCCGGCAAGAGCCCAAAGTCCCAGGCCGCGCACAGTCGGGCGATGAAATCCACCCGCTGGGCCATGGTGCGCAACCGGCGAGGCGGTTCCACATCGGGATAGAGTGTACCATCAATCTGCCAGGCCATGCAAGAACTCCTTGGCAAACCAGGTTCGCAATCGCTCAGCCTCTGATCGCTCCCGAAGGTCGACAATCTGGGCCAGAAGGCGGGCCTGTTCCAGACGCGCCAGGTGGGTGCGGATCGCCAGGCCGGCTCGCCTGGGGTCTGCATCTTCGCCGGCCAGGCGTTGGCGCTCTCGCCACAGCTCCCAACAGCACACCACGTCACATCGGCCGCTCCAGCAGAGCATATAGATGTCGCGAAAGTCACGTGGCGCTCCTCGCTCCACCGTGCAAGGGTGCTGAGGTGCTGGGGCGCGTGGGAGCGTACGTGGCGAGGTGTATTGATCTCTAGTCATCTCCGCTCCTCTTTTCCCCATCTGTGCAGAGGTGCTCGGGAGCTAGGGCGCAGGGGCGAACCCTCCCACGCTCCCCGGCTCCCCTGCCCTATTCCCTACCGTCTACCTGGCTTCGCCCTCGGCCGCCTTCCTGGGCGATTGGAAGTACTCCAGGGCAAACGCCCCAAACACCCCCAGCATCAGCCCTAGTACACCCGCAATGGCGATGTTTTGCAGCGGCTTGGGTTGGGTAGGGGCAGCAGGCTCGGCGGCAACGCTGACGAGTTGAAGCCCCTCGCTCGATGCCTGAGACGCGATTCTGCTCTGTGCCGCTTGCGCGGCAAAATTCTTATAAACCGACGCCGCGATGTCCCTATCTCGCAGCAAACGACTGAGGTCGGCGATCTGTGTAGCCGATAAGTTGAACGATTTGCTCGAACCTTGTATTACAATGCGGGGAGAAGAAATACTCAGAGACACTTCAAGAGTTGCCACCTCGTCCCATGTCAACCCATTGCTTTGCACAAAATTCGCCAGCGCTTCGTCTGCCTGCTTGAGACGTTCGAGCGCGAGTTGGGCCTGCTGCTCCTTCGTTATCGACGCGTTGGCAACAAACTTGCGATTCATTTCCTGGATTCCTGCCTTCGCCCATGCATTTGCGATCGCCGCGGCTTTTTGCGGTGTATCGGCTTGCGCGGTAACGCGAAAGAGCGACTTGTCCTGCGGATCGCTCGCGACCCACACCTTACTTGCTAACGTGCTTGCGTTTTCCTCCGCCGCGACTTTGCCGAAGACTTGTAGCGTCTGCACTGCAACATCGGCACTCCGGAGAACGGCGAGTTGGGCGGCCGCAGATGGCAACGTGGTGAGTGCAGTTTGTCCAGATGGCAACGTGGTGAGCGCAAGCGTTGCCGTTGCCTCATAAGTTGGCGACATCATGAAACTGACCACGCCCGCCACGAGCGCCGCGAGCACCGTCAGACCCACAACCCACTTCCAGCGCCGAACAAGCACATCAACGTAATCACGTAGATCAATTTCGTCTTCCATCTTTCACTCCAAGACACGGCAATTAATAAATTGAGCAAGAAGAGCCAGGCTCCAAAAACCCTCGTTCCAGCACTGTATACCCAGAGACTCCAGGACACGCCTTCCGTTGCGAGACTCCGTTCCGCCGGGCAAGGCGATTATAGCATGCTTCAGGGTGAGGGTCAAAACCGGCCAACTGGCTGTTTGCAGGAAGCTAATCCGCAGCTCCTCCAAGACCGCCTTGTGCCATTTGACACCGCGGCGCGCCGATGATATGCTGAAACCCAGGAATTAAGGAGGCCAAATGACCCAACCAGCCCTAGACCGGGACGAATTACATCAACAGTTAGCGGCCATCGTCGGCCCCCACAACGTCTCCCGGCGCCAGGCCGACCTGGTGGCCTACTCCCACGACCTGTGGCCGTTGGCCCTGATCTGGAAGAGGCAGGGCAAGATCCCCTACCCGCCCGACGTCGTGGTCTGGCCCGAGACCGTGGAAGAGGTATCGGCCACGCTGCGCCTGGCCAACGCCCGGCGGGTGCCGGTGGTCCCCTACGGCGCCGGCTCCGGCGTCTGCGGCGGCACTCTGCCCCTCCACGGCGGCATCGTCGTTGACCTCAAGAAGATGCACCGCATCCTGGCCTTCAACCAGACCGGCCTCACCGTCACCGCCCAGGCCGGCATCCTCGGCGAGGACCTGGAGCGGGCGCTCAACCAACGCGGCTACACCCTGGGCCACTTCCCCTCCTCCATGTACTGCTCCACCCTGGGCGGGTGGCTGGCCGCCCGCTCTGCCGGGCAGCTCTCCAGCCGCTACGGGAACATCGAGGACCTGACCCTGGGCCTCCAGGTGGTCTTGCCCTCGGGCGAGGTCATCCGCACCAAGGACACGCCCCGCTCGGCGGCGGGACCGGACCTAAAACAGCTCTTCATCGGCTCCGAGGGGACCGTGGGCATCATCACCCAGGCTACCCTGTGTATGGTGCCCTATCCCGAAAGCCGCCGGCTGCGGGGCCTGCTTTTCCAGGACGTGCACTCCGGCCTGGAGGCCCTCCGGCTGGTGATGCGGCGGGGCCTCCGGCCGGCGGTGGCGCGCCTCTACGACGAGAACGACACCAACATCGCCCTGGGGTCTTTGGGTTACGGCGTCACCGGGTGTCTTCTGGTCCTGGGCTTCGAGGGCGACGCCCAGCTCACCGAGCTGGAGGAGCGCCTGGGCCTGGAGATCTGCCGGCGGGAGGACGGCCAGGACCTGGGGGCCGGGCCCGGCGAGCACTGGTGGGCCCACCGCTACGACATCTCCTACAAACAGGCCGACATCCTCTCCAACCAGAACGCCATCTCCGAGACCGTGGAGGTCGCCACCACCTGGGACAAGCTGGAGCTGCTCTACCTGGCGGTGAAGGCCTCCCTGGAGGAGAACTGCTTCACCATGGCCCACTTCTCCCACGCCTATCCCCAGGGCTGCTCCATCTACTTCACCATCGTCGCCGAGTCCTCCAATGAGCAGGAATGCGAGGCCTTGTACCGGCGCATCTGGCAGGGCGCCATGGAGGCCTGCCTAAAGGTGGACGGGACCATCACCCACCACCACGGCGTGGGCCTCTTGAAGGCCCCATGGTTGCCCCAGGAGTACGGCGGCGGCTACCCGGTGCTGCGTGAACTGAAAAAAGCCCTGGACCCGAACGACATCATGAACCCGGGCAAGCTGGGGCTGGGGGGAGGCTAGATGCGCGCGGACCTGCTCGAAAGCATCAAACGCTGCGCCTTCTGCCCCAAGATGTGCCGGTTCGCCTGCCCGGTGGCCCGGGCCAACCAGGACGAGGCGGCGATCCCCTACGGGCTCTCTACCGTGGCCGACCTGGCCCTGGCCGGAAAGCTCGATCTGGCCGAGCCCAGCGTGGCGGGGCTTCTCTACGCCTGCACCGAGTGCCGGGCCTGCCGGGAGTACTGCCGGGTGGAGGGCGTGGACCTGGTGGAGATCTGCCGGGCGGTCCGGGCCCAGACCGTGGCCCGGGGGATAGCGCCGGAGCCGGTGGCCCGCTTTCACCAAAAGCTACAGGCCTACCACAATCCCTACGGCGCCCGAGCCCTGCACGCCCACGAGAAGGTGCCGGAGTTCCAACGGGCCTTCCCCAAAAAAGCCAGGGTGCTCTATTACGCCGGGTGCACCGCCGCGGTCGCCCAGCCGGAGATCGTGGTGGCGGCTTTCCGGGCGCTGGAGCGGTTGGGCGTGGACTACACCGTCCTGCCGGGCGCCTGGTGCTGCGGCCTCCCCGCCCTGTCCCTGGGCAACCCGGGGGCAGCCCGGGAGCTCATGGCTCACAATCTCCAGGCCATCCAGGAAACCGGCTGCCAGGTGGTGGTGAGCGGCTGCCCAAGCTGCGTGACAGCCTTCCGCCAGGACTATCCGCAGGCCGGCTTCGAGCTAGAGGTCCAGGTCCTGCACATTTCCCAGTATCTGGACGGCCTTTTGGATGTCTCGCTGGCCGGAGGAGGGCCGGGGGGCCAGGCCACCTATCACGACCCCTGTCTCCTGGGGAGGGGCCTGGGCGAGTACCAGGCACCCCGGCGGCTCCTGGGCCGCATCGTCGGCCTGGAGCTGGCGGAGATGGCCTGGAGCCATGGGGATTCCCTGTGCTGCGGTGGAGGAGGCGGGCTGCCCCTCACCTGGCCCACCACCTCCCGGAAGATGGGCCACGGCCTCCTGTGCCAAGCCATCGCCGCCGGAGCCCAGACCCTGATCACCGCCTGCCCCTTCTGCAAGAACCGGCTCTCCCTGGCTGCCCGGAGATCTCCGGTCAGGGTGCTGGACCTGGTGGAGTTCGTGGCCCCGGCCCTGGGCTAGGGCGGCTACGGGCAGGTCTCGGCAGGGTTTCCGCCGTTCTGCCAGCATTTGAGCTGCTGCCAGAACAAGGCAAGTTGGGCAGTGTCACCTTGCCCGCGCTACCGATAAGTGATATAATTTCATGTCGTATGGGTGTTCCAGTCTTGAAAGGAAGCAAGCCAAATGCCTGAACAAATCACCTTGATTTCTCGATCGAAAACAGGGATACGACCTCTGGTTCAGTCAGCTATCCAGTCCGAGCTGAAAATGCTCGAGCTTGGCCTGCGTCGCACTGAACTCAACATTAAGGCTTTCGAAAACAAGTATAGCCTAACCTCTGAAGAGCTTGCAAAGCGCATCAGCTCTGGTGAAATGGCCGAAAGCCTCGACTTCATTGAGTGGTTGGGCGAGTATAAGACCTGGCAACTCCTTCAGGAAAACTACCGGGCACTGAAGGAGATCGAGATTTGCTAATCGAAGAGTACTTCCAGCAGATACAAAGTCTTGCGTCATCCTACAGTTTTGTTCATTCCGAAAGCATCACCTACGACAAAAGGGCAACCTACATAGGCTTCATCAAAGGTGCCATCTACATGGTCGATGGGTCTGTCCTCCACATAAGAGAGTTCGTAAACGCCGAGCGTGAGCTGGATCGCTATATGTATGCGTATCACTATCAGCAAAGCGATTCGCTGGTTTTCCGATATGACAACGCTGCGCACGCACAACCCAAGAATCTGGCGCCTATTGTCCACCACAAACATGATGGCAGTGAATCATGTATTGTGCCGTGTGAAGCTCCAAGCCTA
Source organism: Chloroflexota bacterium (assembly GCA_040754915.1). Taxonomy (GTDB): domain Bacteria; phylum Chloroflexota; class DTOL01; order DTOL01; family JACQYG01; genus JACQYG01. The sequence goes on from JBFMCB010000024.1 coordinate 22,997, forward strand.
GCTGACGTCTTGGATGAGATTCGGGCCCTCTTCGCGGGCGGTAAGCCAGAGCGATAGTCCCAGCTCCGGGACAAGCTCAACTAAACCCCTGCGAGTCTCCATAGGAACTCAACCGAGAGAGGACCGGGTCAAGAATAATCCCTGGCCAACCCATTGTCCCCAAGCAGGACCGGGCCCAGGTCACCGGTAGTGTCCAGGACCAGATCGGCGCCGGCTAGCTCTCGGGATTCCCCAAAGCCGCACAACACGGCAACGGCATAGGCCCCCGCCTCCCGGGCCGAGGCCACGTCCACCCAGGTATCCCCCACCATAAGGCACTCCCCAGGGGCCACCGCCAGCGCCGGAGCGGCATAGAGGACCGGCTCCGGGGAGGGCTTCAGCCGGGCGGTATCGTCGCGGGAGACGATGACCTGGAAATGCTCATCTAGCCCGATATGCTGGAGGATCCGCAAAGCCCTGGAACGGGAACGGGTGGTCACCAGCCCCAGCCGGTAGTAGACGCCCAACCCGCTCAGCAATTCCCGTACCCCTTGGATCAAGGCCGGCCGATGAGCGTCGTTTGCAGGAACGACGGATCGGAGGAATTCCATGAGCCTGAACGCCTCGTCGTCCATCTTCAACCGGTCCAACAGGATTACCGCCCAGTGGGCAGCGTCCTCGGCCAGGAACATAGCCCGGCGCAGGAGAGTCCCCAGGCTTCTCCCGCCGGGAAACCGAGCCAACACCACCTCCATGGCCGCTCCGTCGGCCTCGATAAGCGTGCCGTCCAGGTCGAAAAGGATCGCCTTCACCTGGCCAAGGCGGTGGAGCTGGCTCATTCTCCAGCCGCCATCTTGCCCTCGACGTAGCGGATCACGCGGGAGAAAATGAACGTCATGATAAAGTACAACAGGGCCACCATGTTCCAGGTCTCGAAGGGCCGGAAAAAGGTCATGGTGAACTCGCGGCCCTTGCGCGATAATTCCTCCACCGAGACCACCGAGGCCAGGGACGAGTCCTTGAGCATGGCCACGAAATCATTGCCCAAGGGAGGCAAGATGCGACGAATGGCCTGGGGCAAGATGATGTAGCGCATGGCCTGGAGGTAGCTCATGCCCAGCGACCGAGCGGCCTCCATCTGCCCCTTGTGGATGGACTGGATGCCCGCCCGATAGGTCTCACCCATATAGGCGCCGTAGCAGATGCCCATGCCAAGGATGGCGGCGGGGACCGGGTCGATGGGGGCCCCAAGGAGCCGGGCCGTCAGATCTCCCAGGGCAAAGTAGACATAGAACAACAGGACCAGAAGAGGGATGCCCCGGATCACCTCTACGTAAAATGTGGAAATCCCATAGATGATGGGGTTTTTCGCCGTGCGGGCCATGCCTACCAACAACCCAATGATCAGAGAGAGCAAGATACCAAGGACAGTGATCTCCAGAGTAACGCCAACGCCGGTGAGCAGGAACTTCAGGATCCGGATGTAGAGGCTTTCCGGTAGCACCACCAACCGGAAGGGCACGCTGTGCAGCGGATCGCCTCCAGGGCCTTCAGCGGCCAGGGTCATGGTGTACGTCCCGGCGGGGACCGCAACCGCCGTCTCGGCACGTAACTCCACCTGCACCGTGGGCGTCACCGGGTTGGTGGCGAAGCGCACGGCCATGCCCTGGGGGATTCTGGGCACGGAAAGGGTCACCGGGAGGTTGAAGCCGCTCAGGGCGGTGACGGTGACCTTGTAGGTCGCCGCGTTCCCCGCTGACACCGCCTGCTCGGCCGGCGAGATGCTCAACGAAAAATCCGGCTGGGCCGCCCGGCCACTGCCTGAAGCCAGGAC
>JBFMCB010000025.1:0-8422 GCA_040754915.1 Chloroflexota bacterium
TCATCCGAGAACTGCTTGTGCAGCTGAACCATGGTCCCCTCCTCACATGCAGGATGGTTTGAGGACCCAGTATGGCATGTCCACTTTTCAACTGAAAAGTGTCCACTTTTGAATTTCAAATGACACCCGCACACTCGGCCCTTGACAAAAACGCCGATTGTATGGTAGACTTACGCTATGATGGCGAATCGGTATTCGACCTACGCGTTTTACTTTTATGCCTACTTTTTTGGCACCGCTGGTTCAACGCGGGGTCGAATCATCACGCCATAGGTTCATTTAGATTTCGATTTCAAAAAGAGCGTGGGATTCCACCCCCACGCTCTTTCTGTTTTGCAGAGAGATTTCCCTATGCCGGTTCGTGGAATTCGCGGTGCAACTACCGCCCGCGCGAACACACGCGAGGCGATCCTTGACGCCACGCGCGAATTGCTGGAGGCGCTGGTGCAAGCCAATGCGCTGCCCGTGTCTGAAATCGCCAGCGCATATTTTACAATGACCCCCGATCTGGACGCCGCGTTTCCCGCGAGCGCCGCGCGCGCGATGGGCTGGAACAACATCGCGCTGCTCGACGCCCAGGCCCCGCGCGTGATGAACGACGTTCCACGCTGTATCCGTGTGCTGATTCATTGGAACACCGACCACGCGGAAAATGAAATTCGACACGTGTATTTGCACGAGGCCCGGGGGTTGAGATCGGACCGAGCATGGGGCGATTAGAGATCGCGGCAACGCCGGTCGGCTTCGCCCGGCGTTGGCCACAAGCCAGCGGAGACTGGCTTGGCGGTTGATTGTTGCGAATTGATTCGCCCTCACAAGGAGGCCAATGACTCTCATCGCCTTTCAAGGAGAAGACGGCGCTCATTCGCAGGAAGCAATCTTTGAAGCGTTTGGCGCGGAGGTGCAGACGCTCACGTGCCACACGTTCGCTGAGATTTTTCGCGCCGTGGAGAGCGGTCGCGCCGATTTGGGGATGGTGCCCATCGAGAATTCCACCGCCGGCTCGATTAACCAATCGTACGATCTGCTTCTGGATTACGATTTGAAAATCACGCGCGAAGTGATCTGGCGCGTGCGTCACGCGCTGCTGGCGGTGCCGGGCGTCGCGCTTGGCGATCTCAAGCGCGTGTATTCCCATCCCGTCGCGCTGGCTCAGTGCGAACGCTTTATCGCGGAACGTGGCTGGGAACCCATTGCCGCGTATGACACCGCTGGCGCGGCGAAACAACTCGCCGCGTCGCCCGAAAAAGACGCCGGCGCGATTGCGAGCGAAATGGCGGCGCGGTTATATGGCCTGCACGTCCTGGCACGCGGCATCGAAGATTTAGCGAATAACCTGACGCGCTTTTTCGTCGTCGGCCGCGAGGAACCCCCGCGCGCAGAAAAATCCAAGACCTCCCTTGTCTTCGCCACGCGGCACGTTCCTGGTGCGCTGTACGCGTGCCTCGGTGAGTTCGCCGCGCGCGGCATCAACCTGACCAAACTTGAATCAAGGCCCGATCGGCAGCGTCCATGGCACTATGTGTTCTATCTCGATTTCGAGGGGCATCGGGATGACGCGCCGTGTCGCGACGCGCTCAGCGGCTTGCTCAGCAAGACTTCATTCTTGAAAGTGCTCGGCTCTTACCCCGCCGCACCGGTTTTCGGAACACACTTGGACAGGGAGGCACACCCATGTTGATTGCTTCACATCTTCCCCATCTCTACACCACGGCGCGTGAGGAGAAAACCGCACGCCCACACTTTGCGTAAGGAGAAAGATGCGATGGTCATCGTGATGAAACACAGCGCCACCACAGAAGAGATTGCCGGTGTCATCCAGCACGTTGAGTCGCTGGGCTTTAAGCCACACGTTTCGCGTGGCGAAGAATGTACGATCATCGGTGTCATCGGCGACGAACGGCCCATCGAACCCGAACATTTCGAGTTGTGTGCGGGCGTCGAACGCGCGATGCGCATCTTGCATCCATTCAAACTCGCCTCACGTGATTTTCACCCTGATGACTCCGTCGTCAAAATCAATGACGTCTCTATCGGCGCGCGGCAAGTTATCGTGATGGCGGGACCTTGCTCGGTCGAATCACGCGAACAGTTAATGGAGACGGCGGCAGCGGTCAAAGAGGCGGGCGCACACGTTTTGCGCGGCGGCGCGTTCAAACCGCGGACCTCGCCCTACGCGTTTCAAGGTCTGGGCCTCAAGGGGCTTGAACTGTTGCGCGAGGCGCGCGAAGAGCTCGACCTGCCTATCGTTACCGAGGTGATGTCGCCACAAGAGGTCACACTCGTCGCACAATATGCCGACATTCTCCAGGTCGGCGCGCGCAATATGGAAAATTCCGCGCTGCTCCGCGCGGTGGGCGAAATTCAAAAGCCCGTGCTGTTAAAACGCGGGAAGATGTCCACCGTCGAGGAACTCTTGATGGCAGCCGAATATATTTTGGCGCAGGGCAACTCACGCGTGATGGTGTGCGAACGCGGCATTCGCACCTTTGAAACTGCGACGCGCAACACCTTCGACATCAATGCCATCCCCGTGCTCAAATCGCTCACGCATCTGCCGGTCATCGCTGATCCGAGCCACGGCACCGGCAAGTGGGAACTCGTCCCGGCGGTGGCGCGCGCGGCAATCGCCGCCGGCGCGGATGGTCTGCTCGTCGAAGTCCATCGCGATCCAGCACACGCGCTCAGCGACGGCGCGCAATCGTTAAAGCCAGATCACTTTGCGCGGATGATCGCCGATGTGCGCCGTATTGCCGAAGCGATTGGACGTACCACATGAAACCATTGGGCGATGCAGTGGTCGCGATCGTCGGCCTGGGCCTAATGGGCGGGTCCCTTGCGCTTGCGCTGCGCGAGAAGAACGCGTGTAAAAAGATATTCGGCATCGCGCCGAACGCTGCCACGCGCGCCCAAGTCCTCTCGCGCGGCGTCGTGGACGAAGCGAGCTCGGATTTGTCCCTGGCATCGGAGGCGGACATCATTGTCCTCGCCACGCCCGTGCGCACGGTTCTCGAACAACTCTTGCGCGTCGGTGAAATTGCGCGCGCCGGCGCGATCGTTATGGACCTGGGTTCGACCAAGCGTGAAATCGTCCAGGCGATGGAGGGGTTGCCCGCACACGTTCAACCCATCGGCGCGCACCCACTGTGCGGCAAAGAAACTTCTGGGTTCGACGCAGCGGAAGCCGATCTGTATCGCGGTGCTGTGTTTGTCTTGACTCCCCTTGCTCGCACTGCGCCAGAGACCCTTGCCTGCGCGGAATCGTTCGCGACCATCCTCGGCGCGCATCCAATTATCCTCGATGCGGCGCGCCACGATAAAATCGTCGCCGCGATTAGCCATCTCCCTTTTGTGCTCGCCGCGACGCTGATGACGACGACTACCGAGCTTGCTCGAATGGATGATTTGCTTTTCATGCTTGCCGCCAGTGGTTTCCGCGACACCTCGCGCCTCGCCGCGAGCGACACGGCGATGATGCTCGACATTTTATTGACGAACAGTGACAACGTTGCCGACTCAATACGCACCTGCACGCGCCACTTGACCGAACTCGCCGATTGGATTGTGGACAAGGACGAAAACGCGCTGCGCGCGATTCTAGAGAGCGCGGCGATTCCGAGGCGCGAGCTGTTCAGATAGTCCGAAGGCCATCACCCTGAGCGAAGCGAAGGATCTCAGTGCGGCATGGGAGATTCCTCGCTTCGCTCCTCAGAAACTCCACTGTCATTGCGAGCGGAGCGAAGCAATCTGGAGTGCGGCCTTAAGGCCGCAGTCCTGGGATTGCTTCGTCGGCAAAAACTGCCTCCTCGCAATGACAGGGGAGTGTTTCTGCCTTCACACATACCGCCGCGCGGTATGGAATTCTCGGAATGACCGAACGATGATCGGGGTCTCACAATGTCAACGTTGGAATTCCGTATCTCTGCCAAAACCCAACCTCTTCGCGGCACCCTGCATGTCCCCACCGACAAATCCATCTCCCACCGCGCGGCGATCTTCGGCGCGCTGGCGGATGGTGATACGCGCATCGCCAATTTTTTACTGAGCGAAACCACGCGCGCGACGCTGAACTGCCTGCGCACTCTGGGAGCAAACATCGAACAATCCGACCCGAACACGCTGGTCATTCATGGACGCGGTTTGCGCTCTTTGCGCGAACCACACGACGTTCTGTTTTGCGCCGGGTCGGGGACGACGATGCGGCTACTCGCGGGAATTTGCGCCGGGCAAAAGTTTCTTTCGATTCTGGACGGCACGCCCGCGCTGAAACGCCGTCCGATGGCGCGTGTCATCGAGCCCCTGCGCGCGATGGGGGCGACGATTTTGGCGCGCGACGATTGGCGTTTGCCGCCACTCGCGATTCGCGGGGGGGATCTGCGTGGCATTGATTACACGATGAACGTCGCCAGCGCGCAAGTCAAATCTGCCATTCTCCTCGCCGGTCTGTTCGCCGACACACCGACGACGGTGCGTGAACCTTCTCCGAGTCGCGATCACACCGAGCGAATGATGAAAGCGTTTGGGGTGGAAATTCAAAATTCAAAATTCGGAATTCGACTTGATCCGACCTCTGATCTCCGATCTCCAACGTCCATTATCATCCCCTCCGACTTTTCCTCCGCCGCATTTTTCATCGTTGCCGCGCTGCTGGTGCCCAACTCAGAAATTTGTATCCTAGACGTTGGCGTGAATCCCACGCGCACGGGCTTGCTCGACGCGCTGGCGCAAATGGGTGCGCGCGTGACGATGGAAAACGAACGCGAGGAATCGGGCGAACCTGTGGCGGATTTAATCGTGCGCGCGGCAGGCGAATTACGCGCCACCGAGATTTCGGGCGAAACGGTGCCACGAATGATCGACGAATTTCCAATCTTCGCGGTTGCCGCCACACAGGCGCATGGCGAAACGTGCGTACGCGATGCGCAAGAGTTGCGCGTGAAAGAATCGGATCGCATCGCCGCGCTGGCGGCGGAGTTGTGCCAGATGGGCGGGCAGATCGAAGAGCGCGCGGACGGATTTATCGTGGCCGGGCCGACGGAATTGCGCGGCGCGCGCGTGTCCGCGCATAACGATCATCGGCTGGCGATGTCGCTGGCGGTCGCGGGGCTGATCGCGCGCGGCGAGACCATTATCGAGGGTTGGGAATGTGTCGCCGACTCATTTCCGAATTTTGCCGAAATGCTGCGGTTTATATCTAAATGAAACGTGTTTTTCTCTTGGGCTATCCGATTTCGCACTCGCTGTCCCCCGCGATGCACAACGCCGCGTTTCGCGCGGTTGACTTGAATTGGCGATACGAATTGCTCGAAACGCCGCAGGAAAAATTGCACGAAGCGTTGGCACGGTTGCGCGCCGACGATTGCGGGGGCGCGAACGTGACGCTCCCGTATAAACAAGCCGTGATGGAATACCTCGACGAACTTTCCGACACCGCACGGGCAATTGGCGCGGTGAATACGATCGTTGCGCGCGATGGACGATTGATCGGGGACAATACGGACGCGGTCGGTTTCATCGCCGCGCTGCGCGACGCGCGCGTTGATCCGCGTAATGTGCGCGTGGTCATTATCGGCGCGGGGGGCGCGGCGCGCGCGGTTGCCTTCGCGCTCGCGGAGAGGGGCGCGGCCAGTATCGACATTGTGAATCGCACCACCTCGCGCGCGACGATGCTCGCTGAGGCGTTGCGTCAGCATTTTCCACATCTCGCGCTTGGCGTGAATATGGCTGAGGCGCTGAAGAATGCGCACATCATCGTGAACGCGACCTCGGTGGGTATGTCGCCGAATGCGGACGAGTCGCCGATGCCGCGTGGCTGCGTGTTCCCGCGCGGAGCAGTGGCCTTCGACCTGGTGTATCGTCCCATGCAAACGCAATTTTTACGTGACGCTGAAAAGGCTGGCGCTCGACCGATCGGTGGCCTGGGGATGTTGGTACATCAAGGCGGGGCGGCGTTCAAGCTGTGGACGGGGTACGAGGCGCCCGTTCAAGTGATGTTCAATGCGGCGCTGAATGCACTGAAATAAGGAGCTTAGATGTTACGATTCATGACCGCAGGCGAATCACATGGGCCGGCATTGATCGGCATTGTCGCAGGATTGCCAGCGGGTTTGCGCGTCGAACCCGAATCCATCAATCGCGACCTGGCGCGGCGTCAAATCGGTGTGGGGCGATCGGCGCGGATGCGGATTGAAGATGACCGCGTCGAAATTCTAAGCGGCGTGATAAACGGTGAAACGATCGGTGCACCCGTCGCGCTCAAGATTGAGAACCTGGATCACGCGAATTGGAAAGACAAGGTTGTGCCGCCGCAGACAATTCCGCGCCCAGGACACGCGGACCTGGCAGGCGCGCTTAAATACGGGTTAAACGACTTGCGTCTGGTTGCCGAGCGCGCGAGCGCGCGGGAAACCGCGATGCGAGTCGCGTGCGGCGCGCTGGCGCGGCTCCTACTAGCGGAATTTGGTATCATCGTTGGGGGCCATGTATTGGAGATCGGCGGGGTGCGTGCGGAGATTCCCGACGCACCCTATCCTGAAATTCTCGCGCGGGCGCAGGCATCAGATGTTAACGTCGCTGACCCGGGGAGCGCGGAAAAAATCCGCGTTCGCATCGAAGAGGTGATACGCGCCAAAGACACCGTTGGCGGGATCATCGAAATCGTCGCGCTGAATGTGCCCATCGGCTTGGGCTCGTACGTGCACTGGGACCGGAGGCTCGACGGACGGCTGGCGCAAGCGGTAATGAGCATTCCATCGGTCAAGGGCGTCGAGATCGGGAGCGCGTTTGAAAACGCGCGACGACTGGGAACCGCAGTGCAGGATGAGATATTCCCAGTAATGGAAAATTCGAAATTCGAAATTCGAAATTCGAAAACCTTAATCGCGCGCCAGACCAATCGTGCCGGCGGACTGGAAGGTGGCATCACCAATGGAATGCCAATTGTGATTCGCGCGGCGCTCAAGCCGCCCTCCACGGCGCTCACCCCTCTGCGTTCGATCGATCTGGCAACAAGCAAGCCCGCGCTCGCGCCGTATCAGCGTTCCGATTTTTGTCACGTACCGCGCGCGTGCGCGATTGGGGAGGCGATGGTCGCCTGGGTGCTGGCCGACGCGCTAATGGAAAAGTTGGGCGGCGATTCGCTGCGCGAGATGAAAGCCCATGCAGAATGTGAAATGCAAAATGACGGATCTCAAAGCAAATCTCCTTGATTGCGCCGCTCGCCACTCGTCACTGGTCATCACTGGGTTTATGGGAACTGGCAAGACGTCGGTTGGGCGGAAGGTCGCGCAGAAACTGGGACGCGAATTTGTGGATATGGATGAGGTGATCGAAAGACACGAAGGCAAAACGGTGCGCGCAATTTTTGAAATGCGTGGGGAGGCGTATTTTCGCGCGCGCGAATCCGAGTTGTGCGCGGAACTCGCCGCGCGCGATAATCTCGTGATCGTGACCGGTGGTGGCACCTTGGTGAACCGGCACAACCGCGCCCTGTTTGCGAACGCGTGGATCGTGTGCCTGGACGCCTCGGTGGATGCAATTGTCGCGCGATTGGATGACTCAAAGGATCGTCCCTTGCTCGCGGGCGGTGAATTGCGTGGGCAGGTGGAGAGATTGCTGCGAGCGCGGCGCGAGGCGTACGCGCAGATTGAGCATCACGTGGATACAACGAACAAAAGTGTAGCGGAGGTCGCGGACGAAATTCTCGCGGCGTTGGAAGGTTCGAATGGGACGCCGGCAGACGCAGGCGAAAGCGGAGAACGATAAAAGTGATAACGGGGAGTAACAGCGCGGACCACGCGGCACCGATCATGGTGCCAACACCCGATGGCGCCTATCCGATTTTTGTGGGAGCAGGGCTGCTGGCTCAAGTCGCTTCGTTGATGGCGGGGTTAAACTCCGCTGCCAACAAAGAAGCCTTTTCGCCGCGCTGTGCACTAATCACAAACCCTCGCGTCGGCGCGCTTTATGCCGCGCCCGTCGTCGCCTCTTTGCACGCGAATCATTTTGAACCGCACGTGATTGAAATCCCCGAGGGCGAAAGATACAAAATGCTCGATACGGTGCACGCGATTTACGGCCAACTGCTTGACGCCCAACTCGACCGACGCTCACCGATCTTCGCGCTGGGCGGTGGCGTAGTGGGCGATGTGGCGGGATTCGTCGCAGCGACGTTTTTGCGCGGCGTGCCCTTCGTGCAACTCCCGACCACGCTGCTCGCGATGGTGGATGCGAGCATCGGCGGAAAGGTGGCGGTGGATCATCCGCACGGCAAAAATCTCATCGGCGCGTTCAAACAGCCCCACGCCGTGATCGCCGACACCGACGCGCTCGCTACGTTGCCCGACGTGGAATTTCGCGCTGGGATGGCGGAGGTGGTCAAGCACGCCATCATTGGGGACGCGGGGTTGTTTAGATGGCTAGA
>JBFMCB010000025.1:8522-24282 GCA_040754915.1 Chloroflexota bacterium
CTAGAGAGTGGAAGTTGGAAGTTAGAAGTTGGAGATTGGCTGGTGCGCGCGATACGCGTAAAAGTGGACATCGTCGCCCGCGATCCGTTCGAGCAAAGCGAGCGCGCCAAGTTGAATCTGGGGCACACGTTTGGGCACACTTTGGAAAAACTGTCCGCGTACTCAATGCGGCATGGGGACACGGTGGCAATTGGGCTGGTCTGTGCGACGCACCTCGCCGCGCGGCTGAAACTGTGTGACGTGAGCCTCGTGACGCGGGTGTCTGGTCTTTTGCGCGCCCTCGAATTGCCGACGCGCGTGCCGATCGAGATGTCCGCCGACGCCATCCTTGACGCAATGTCGACGGACAAAAAGCGTGTGAACGGGCGTTTGCGTTTCGTCCTGCCGCGCGCGCCAGGCGAGGTGGTGATGGTAGACGACGTGACGCGCGAGGACGTACTCGCGGCGATTGACGAATCACGGTAGAGGCTGGGTACATTTACGCAGCGGCATCCCGATGCCGCTTGTGAGTAGCGTGGGGACGCCACTGTCAATCTCCAAGTGATTTGACGAGTCGCGATGGAGGCTAAAATGAAAATCCTTATCCTTCACGGACCGAACTTAAACCTTCTCGGCATACGAGAGCCAGAAATTTACGGACGCGAAACGCTGGAGGACATTAACGCCCGTTTGCGCCAGCGTGCCGCGCGGGATGACATCGAGCTGCGGATTGCGCAATCGAATCACGAAGGCGTCCTGATTGACGAGTTACACCAGGCCCGCGCCGATCAGTTCGACGGTGTGTTGATAAATCCGGGCGCGCTGGCGCATTACAGTTACGCGCTGCGCGACGCCATCGCCGCCAGCGCCTTGCCCACAGTCGAGGCGCATTTATCGAACGTGCATCGCCGTGAGGAATTTCGCCATGGTTCGGTGCTGGCAGCGGTGTGTGTCGGCCAGGTCGTCGGGTTTGGATGGCGGAGTTATTTGTTGGGATTAGAGGGATTGATCGCCCACCTCGCAGGCCGCCCGAACATTTGACTGTGACTGTTCGGAATTTGGAGAAAGGGCGTTAGGCTGTTATTTCCTCTAACTGCTGCTGACCATCGGACGGCGAAGTTTAGCCGGTCCATTCCAGACATTCTAAGTCTTGGGTGAATTGCTGGCCCCCGCACAAAAACCCATTGACAAGGGCTGGGGTTGGGGGTATAATTAGATAAAATTTCATGGTTTGGAGGTGCTCCCTTGCGCTGGGCAGGAGCACAAACGAACACTCAGGAATGCCGGCCGAAACACTAGCGGCGTGTGCCGCCTAGTGTTTTTTCGTTTCTGGGGGTTGAACTCGGTCTAAAGGTGAACTTTGATCTTGGATTTGGACCGGTGAAGGTCCCGGCTTAGGTTATGGTGGTTAAAATTCGGTGAAAACTCAAGGAGGAGATGAGGATGCACTCAAGCCTGTACGGCAAGATCGAGAAGGCCAAGCGCTATGCTGAAGAGCGCGACCGGATCAGCTTCAGCGACTTCAAGCTCAGCTTCCGGGGCGACCATGACACCTACAGCGTTTCCTTTCACGACGGCAAGTGGCAATGCGGCTGCAACTTCTTCGCTAGCTGGGGCATGTGCAGCCACACCATGGCCCTGCAGCGCATTTTAGGGGTGATGTTGCCTCCCGAGAGAGTCCCGGCCGAAGGCGTGAGCCTCGCCACCGCTAGATAACACGGTCAAGATATGATATAATGAGCGCGCCCGATCGACAGCGAGGAGGCTGGAAGTCTCTCCAGCCTCCTCTACTTTTATTGAGAATTGCCTGATGTCCCGGAGTTGCCTGTGTCCCGGAGCCCAGCTCCGGGACACTCCGGGACGAACACAGGTTAAACCCCTGCTTTTCAGCGGAGTCTGGAAATAGCCTCAGGAGGATTAAGCGATGGCGGGATCGTTTTCGGACCTCACTTCCCGGGCCAAGGCCGACGGCGTGAAATTCGTGAGCCTGCAGTTCACGGACATCCTGGGCACCATCAAGAACGTCACCATCCCGGTGGGGCGGCTGGAGGAGGCCCTGAACAAGGGGGTCTGGTTCGACGGCTCCTCCATCCAGGGCTTCGCCCGCATCTACGAGACCGACATGGTGCTCATGCCCGACCCGGAGACCTATCGCCTCCTGCTCTGGGAGGGCCCGGAAAAGAGGGTGGCCCGGGTCATCTGCAGCGTGCTGAAGCCCAACGGGGAGCTGTTCGAGGGCGACCCCCGCTTAGTCCTGAAGCAGGCCCTGGCCCAGGCCAGAGAGAGGGGCTTCGTCTACAACACCGGGCCGGAAATTGAGTTCTTTCTCTTCCGAACCGACGGCTCCCCCCACGTGGAACCGGTGCCCCACGACGTGGGAAGCTACTTCGACTTCTCGCCCCGGGACACCGCGGCCCAGGTGCGGGAGGACATCGCCGAGGCCCTAGAGGGCATGGGCATCCCGGTGGAGAAGATCCATCACGAGGTTTCGCCGGGCCAGCACGAGATCGACATCCGCTTCTCCGACGCCCTCACCACGGCGGACAACGTGGTCGCCACCAAGTACACCATCAAGGCCATCGCCCAGGGCCACGGCCTGTGTGCCACCTTCATGCCCAAGCCCATCTACGGCATCAACGGCTCGGGGATGCATACCCACCAGAGCCTCTTCGACCTGGCGGGGGTGAACGTGTTCTACGATGCCGAGGACCAGTACCGGCTTTCTCGCACCGCTTATCGCTTCATCGCCGGTCAGATGCTCCACGCCCGGGCCCTGGCTGCCTTGGTAGCGCCCACGGTGAACTCCTACAAGCGCCTGGTGCCGGGATACGAGGCACCGGTGTACGTCTGCTGGGGGGAGGTCAATCGCTCGGCTCTGATCCGCATCCCCCGCTTCTCGCCCGGCAGGGAACAGTCCACCCGTCTGGAGCTGCGCTGCCCCGATCCTAGCTGTAACCCCTACCTGGCCTTTGCCGCCATGCTGGGGGCGGGCCTGGACGGCGTGGACCGGGACCTGGAGGCACCTCCTCCGGTAGAAGAAAACGTCTACCACTTCGACGACATCCGGCTCCAGGAGCTGAATATCGCCACGCTGCCCATCTCCCTGAGCGACGCCTTGGACGAGCTGGAAAGAGACCAGGTTCTCCGGAATGTCCTGGGCCAACCGGCCTTCCAGGGGTTCCTGGAGGCCAAACGCCGGGAATGGCGCGAGTATTCCACCCTGGTGACGCGTTGGGAGAGGCAGCGATACCTGGAGCAGTTGTGAGCAAGCAAACGCGGAACGTTCAAACGTTACACGCTCTAACGTGGGCGGCATTGCATCCCGGCTGGCCTTCTGGTAAACTAGGCGCATCAAGAGATCTGGAGTCGGTGAATGAATCCTGTTTTGGTTCATCTGGGGCCCCTGACGATCAAATGGTATGGGGTATTGATCAGCGGCATGGTCCTGATCGGCGTCTACCTGGCTGGCCGGCAGGCCCAACGTCGCGCCATGAACCTGGACCACCTGATCAACATGACGCTCCTGGCGGTGATCTTGGGCGTGGTTGGGGCCCGGGCCTACCACGTGATCTCGGCCTGGGACCTCTATCGCGGCGACCTATACGCCATGATCGCCACCTGGCACGGTGGGCTGGCCATCTACGGCGTTCTCATCGGTGGTTTGACCGGCATCTTCATCTACACCTGGTGGAACAGGCTCTCCCCCTGGCCCTGGTTGGACATTGCCGCCCCGAGCCTGGCACTGGGCCAGGCGGTGGCCCGCTGGGGAAACTTCATCAATCAGGAGGCCTATGGCTATCCCACGAACCTGCCCTGGGCAATCTACATCGCCCCGGAGTACCGGCTGGCCGGCTACGAGAACGTCGCGCGTTATCACCCCACCTTCCTATACGAATCCATCTGGAACTTCCTGGTGTTCCTTTTCTTGATGTACATGATGCGACGCGTGGCGGGGCGTCTGTTAGAGGGCGAGGTTTTCTTCGCCTATGGCATACTGTACGGCACCGGACGCATCTTCGTGGAGCAACTCCGGATCGATAGCTGGACCATCGCTGGCTTCCGCACCGCCCAGTTGTTCAGCCTGGTCCTGATCGGGGCGTGCGCGGCGCTCTTGATCTACCGGCGCCGAGCCCAACGGGCCAAAGCCGGCCAGGAGGTCCCCCGTGTCGAATGATGAGCCCGGTTTCGAGGAGGCCTACCGACGTCTGGAGGACATCGTCCGGCAGTTGGAGGAGGGCAGGCTCTCCCTGGAGGAGTCCATGAAGCTCTTCGAGGAGGGCACCCGGCTGGCCAGGTTCTGCCAGAAGAAGCTGGACGGGGCTGAGCTCAAGGTTAGCAAACTGATCCAGGCCGCCGGGGGCGAGTACAAGCTGGTGCCCTTCGAGCAAGCCCCTCCGCCAGAGCCTGGGAGGGGCGAGTAACAATCACCGAGGCCACCCTGGTGTCTGACGTATTGAACAACCGGGTGCTGGTGGTGCCCAGCGCCATATGGGTCCTGGCGCAGTGCCTGAAGGTAGTGCTTCACCTCTTCAAAGAGAGAAGGCTCGACCTGCGTTACCTGACCACGGCCGGCGGCATGCCCAGCTCCCATTCGGCCCTGGTGACATCGCTGGCCACCGCCATCGCCAAGGTCGAGGGGATGGGCTCGCCGTTCTTCGCCCTGGCTGCCGTGTTCGCCGCGGTGGTGATGTACGATGCGGCGGGCGTGCGGCGAGCGGTGAGCGTTCAGGCCAGGATCCTTAACCGGATGCTGGACGAGCTGTTCCAGCGCCAGAGCATCAGCGAGGAGCGGCTGAAAGAATTCATCGGCCACACGCCCTTCGAGGTGTTGGTGGGCGCGACCATGGGGATAGCGCTGACGCTCTGGTGGATATAGGGCCGTGACGGCGCCGGCTCGCCCCTTTAGCAAGGAAAGGAACGACCTGGACTTCGCCTCCCTGGAGGCCGGGGACATCGTCTTGATGTCCAATCCCTGGGACCGCTGGTACATGCGTTATACCATCTTCTGGTCCCACGCCGGCCTGGTCACCGGCAAAGGTGGACAAGAGGCCATCATCGACGTGGTGCGGGAGCCCTATGGGGACTACGACCGGGTGGGCCAGCGCCCGTTCTACCAGGTCCACTATTGTACCTACGAGGCCTACGCTCGGAACTATGATCTCATCGCCCTACGGGTGAGGTGCCCGCTGGAGGTGCGCCAGGCCGCCGTGTGCTACGCCGAGGGACGCATTGGCACGCCGTATTCGCCTAACATTAAGAAGATCATCTTCAACCGCCACGATACCGACCACTATTCCTGCAGCGTCCTCATTTGGCAGGCCTATCGGTCCCAGGGTATTGACCTTTCCCCCGCCCCCTTCGGCCTGAACGTGACCGTTATGCCCTACACCTTTGCCCACAGCAGGCACGTTCAAGTGGTGGCGGTGGGCACCCGGTACATGCCGATACCCCGGAACTGGCGGAACCTGGGCCTGATCTTGCGGCGCTGGTGGTACAGGAACGTGCTGCGGGCCCCGATCGCGGATTGGGGGACTGAAGATGAAGATTAAGGCTACTGGAGGTAGAAATTGGCTCCAAAGTACACGATCTGCGACACCGCCCTGGGCCAGATGGGCCTGGTGAAAACCGCGCAGGGCCTGCGGGACTTGGTGCTGCCCCGGCCAGATCTGAAATGCTATCTGGAGGGCCAGCTTTGTGCCGAGAACGCGCCGGAATCCGCCTTCGGCGATCTGCCCCAGCGGCTCCGGCGTTACGCCCTGGGGCACGAGGAGGAGTTCGCCGACGAGCTGGACCTGTCCAGTGGCACCGACTTCCAGCGCTCAACCTGGCAGGCCATCCGGGCCATCCCCTATGGTGAGACCCGAAGCTACGCCTGGGTGGCCCGGCAGATCGGAAGGCCCGGCGCCTCCCGGGCGGTGGGCCAGGCGTTGGGGGCCAATCCCATACCCATCATCGTGCCCTGCCACCGGGTGGTGGCCAGCGACGGGAAGCTGGGAGGCTTCTCCGCCGGGCTGGACCTGAAGGCCAGGCTCCTGGCGTTGGAAAAGGCCCGAATGGGCTAATCGGAGAGCCCCCTCACCGTGGCCGTGTCCACCTTCTTCACCAGGGCCGCCACCAGCTTGAGGGCCCGGTCACGGACTACCGACTGTTGACCGCCACCTTTCCCCGTAGGAAATTGGCCCCGGAGCGGATGAAGTAAAGGCTCAGAGCCACCAGGAAGAGGCTACAAAGCAAGAGGATGCCCTGGTAGATGGTATCGCTCAGGAAGGCCCGGCCAGAGGCGACCACAAAGGCCACCAGGGTCAGCCAACTGGCATCGGAGAGGATGTGGCCGGCGTACACCGCCCCCAGGCCCAGAGAGCCCCGCTTCAGCCCCAAGAGGACGTAGTTGGCCCCCACCGTGGCCCACCAGAGGACCCAGTAGGGATTGGCAATGCTGACCAAGACACCAGTGGCAACAGGACCCCAGGCCGAGCGGCTGGCAGAGCCCGAGGGTGTCAGCGCCAGGGTCACGCTTCCCCTCCAGGCGCTTTGGGCGATGTCGTAGCCCATCCAGAGTAAGAATAGCCCTCCAAGGAAGCCGATGGCCCCCGCCATCCAGCGATTCCGGAAAAGCTTACCCAGCCCAAAAGCCAGGGCCAACACAATAACTGCCTCGGCGATAGCATGGCCAAGGGTGAGAGCTGGCCCTACCCAAAACCCCTCCCGGGCGCTACCGGCGATGGCCGCCGTGACCAGAGGGCCCGGCATCAGCGCACCGGAAAAGCCGACGATCAGGGATGTGACGAACAAGGCAAGCAGATTGCTCATGCGACAAAATCCTCAGTACCTAACCAGTTCGGGGCATACGCCTGGTGAAGCTCCGACACCTTTTGGCCCCCTCACCTCCCCTCTCCCCTGTGGGGAGAGGGATAGGGTGAGGGGAGTTTCACCAGCGCAGCCCGAGCCGTTTGTGTACAAAGAGCAAAGACCCCACTGAAAAAAGGTCACCCCTATGGATTTTGCTGGCTAGATCGTGACCCGGTCCTCCAACACCTTGATCAGCAGTTTCACCGCGTTGGTCACGTCGTCGTAGTCCACCATCTCCGAAGGGGAGTGGACGTAACGGCAAGGTATGGATACCACACCGGAGGGAACGCCCTCCCGGGAGGTCTGCATGACCATGGCATCGGTGGAGCCACCCTCCAGGACCTCCAGTTGATAGGGGATGCCCAGGCCCTTCGCCGCCTCCACCAGCAGCCTCCTCACCGCCGGATGAGCCAGCATCCCCGCGTCTTTCACCTTGATGGCGGGGCCCTTCCCCAAGGTCACGTTCATGGGGCGGGCTTCGGGCGTATCGCCGGTGTCGGTAGCGTCCACGGCGATGGCCAGGTCCGGTTGGACGCCATAGGTGCTGGTGACTGCGCCCCGGCAGCCCACCTCCTCCTGAACGGTGAAGACAAAGTAGATGTCGTTTGGGTTCCTTTTCAGCGTTTTCACGACCTGGATCAAAATGGCGCAGCCAATGCGGTCGTCCATGGCCTTGGCCAGGAGCCGGTTGCCGGCCTGGGCGAAACCACGGGAGAAGGCGGCGGCATCGCCCACACTCACCAGCTTCAGGGCGCTCTCCTTATCCGGTGCGCCGATGTCCAGGAACATGCGGTCAAGCTTGGGCTTTTCCGTGGGCAGGATCTCGCGTTTCTCCATCCCGAAGGTGCCCGTGACGCCGTTGGCAAAGACCGCCCGGTTGCCCAAAATGGTCAGCGGCGTTAGCCCGCCTATGGGAGCAAAACGCAGGAAACCCTCTTCGTCGATGTGAGTGACGATGATCCCGATCTCGTCCATGTGGGCGGCCACCATCACCCTGGTAGGCGGCTTGCCCTGGCCGCCCGGGTCACTCTTCAAGAGCGCCACCAGATTGCCCAAGGCATCCACTCTGGCCTCGTCCACGTGAGCCTTGATCTCGTCCTGGATTAACGCGCGAACCTGCTCTTCGTTCCCCGAGGGGCCATAGGCCTCGACCAGGCGGGCGATCAGCTCTTTCACGGTATAAAGTCCTCCTACGTAAGGGTTAAGGCTTAAGGCAAAGGCCACAAGGTGGGCAGCGCCACCAGGGACAAAGACATAAGCCTAATCAGGTTCTCGAAGTCTGAAAGGCTCAGTATGTTCACCGGCGAATGGATGTAGCGGCACGGCACGGCCACCGCCGCCGATGGGACACCCTCCCGGGCCAGGTGGATGCGGCCAGCATCGGTGGCGCCCACCATGGGTTGCTTGAACTGATAGGGGATGCCGTTTTTTTCTGCAGTTTCCACCAGGAGCTTCACCAAGCGCTTGTCGGCGAAGAAGCTGCGGTCGGCCAAGGTGATGGCGGGCCCGCCGCCCAGGACGGTGGTGGGGCTCAGATCCTTCTTTTTCGGAGAGTCGTCGCAGACGGTGCCCTCAAAGGCAAAGGCGTAGTCCGGCTCCACGGCATAGGCGGCCACCCGGGCGCCCCGCAGGCCGACCTCCTCCTGGACGGTGAAGACCCCGTAGAGATCGAAGGGGTAGCTATCTCGACCTCGCAAAAGCTCGATCAAGGCGGCACAGCCGGCCCGGTCGTCGAAGGCCTTGCCCTTCACCAGGCCGCCTTCGAGGCGAGAGAACCGGGTGGCGAAGGCCACGTAATCCCCACGCTTCACCGTCCGCTCCGTCTCCTCCCTGCTGGAGGTGCCGATGTCGATATACATCTGGTCCGTCTCCACCACCTGGTGACGCTCCTTCTCCTTGAGCAGGTGAATGGGCTTGGCGCCAATGACCCCTGGCACCCTGTCGTTTCCCACCAGCACAACCTTGGACAAGAGAGTGCGGTCGTCCAGCACACCCACTTTGGAGAAGCGCAGATGGCCGCTCTTCTCGATGTGGGTGACCATGAGCCCCACCTCGTCCATGTGCGCGGCGATCATGACCCGTCGGGGCCGCGCCGCCCCGGTGTTGGAGCATCTCTTCAAGGTGATCAGGTTGCCCAGGGTGTCAATCCGGTGCTCGTCCACCAGGCCCTGGACCTCTTTGAGTATCAGGTTCCGCACCTCGGCCTCGTTCCCCGAAAGGCCGCAGGCCTCAGAAAGCGATTGAAGAAGCATGCTCGAACTCCAGGAACTTCTTGTCTTCCAACCCGGCGATGAAACTGGCTAGCAACCGCCCGGCGCGCTGCACGTCGGCCACCGAGAGCGTCTCCACCGAGGTGTGCATGTAGCGGAGCGGTATGTCCAATAGCCCGGTGGGGATGCCCTCCCTGGTGACCTGGATGGCCCAGGCATCGGTGCCGGTGGCCCCGGGGTACGGTTCGATCTGGAATGGTATCTCCAAGGATTTGGCCGTTTGCACCAGACGCTCGTGGATCTTGGGGTGGATGTTTGCGCCCAGGGCTATACCCGGACCCTTGCCTAAGAGGATGGTCTCCGACTCCGGCACCCCCGGCATGTCCGCGTGGCTCACGTCTATGGCTATGGCCAGGTCGGGGAAGAGACGGAAGGCGCTGGTGATGGCGCCCAGGTAACCGGTCTCCTCCTGGACCGTGGCCACCCCATAGACGTCCCAGGCGTGCATGGCCGTCGCCAGGTGCTTGAAGCACTCCACGATGGCCACCACCGAGGCCCGGTCGTCGAAGGCCTTGCCGGCGACGATGTCCTCCTTGAGGGATACGGCCTGCCGGTTGATGGAGGCCAGGTCTCCCACCTGTACCAGCTCCGCCGCCCTTTTCTCGTCCAGCCCCACGTCTATGAAGAGTTCGTCCATGGGCGTGACCTTTTCGCGTTCCTCCTCGGTGAGCAGGTGAGGCGGCCAGCAGCCGATGACTCCCGGCAGGGGCGTCGTCCCGTGCACCACCACCTCCTGGCCCGGGAGGACCCGCAGGTCGAATCCACCCACCTGGGTGAAGCGCAGGTAGCCCTTTTCGATCTTAGTGACCATCAGCCCGATCTCGTCCAGGTGGCCGGCCAGCATGATGCGGTGGGGCTCCCCGCCTTCGCCCCGGCGTCGGTTTCCTTTCTTGATGGCGATGAGGCTGCCCATGGGATCAACCAGGATCTCGTCGGCGTATGCCTTCAGTTCCTCCCGGAGGATCTCCCTGGGCTCATGTTCGTAGCCCGAGATGCCCGAGGCCTCCGCCAGTTTTAGCAAAAGCTCTTTTGCTTCCAACCGGTCCTCCCGTTATCCTAGAGATGCGGCCGAGAACCCCACCACAGAGAGCGCAGAGCTCGCAAAGATCTTTTTTCTCTGCGCTCTCAGCGGGCTCTGCGGTAAAACGACTTTTCGGCTGCGCTTCTAGAGTTTCTCGTCGTCTTCGTCTTCTCCTTCTTCCTCTTCGCCTTCTTCCTCTTCGCCGAAGTAGTCGTCGCTGTAGAAGCCCAGGTCCTTGCCCCGGTAGACCGAGACCAGAAAGTCATCCCTGGGCATGTCGGAGGTCATCACCAGGTCCTCGTCCACCTGCTCGATGAGCTGCTGGACCTCTTCTTCATTGAAGTCGGACTCTACCACGATGGTGCCGTACACCACTTCACTGGCGTAGTGCAGGTCCACCCGGCCCATGCGCTCCCCGTGCTGGCTCATGTAGTAGCCCTCCGAGTGGGGGGTGCGGAATTGGCGCTCAAACGTTACCGGTTCCATCTTCGATCCTCCTAAAAACCAGATTCGTGGGGCGGGCATCGTACCCGCCACCCCCACCGTGGCAAGGGTACCGAGGCGGGCCAGCGGGCAGTCAGTGACCAGTAGCCAGTAGGTAGCGAGAATCCGTAGGGCGGGTATCGTACCCGCCACTGCTGCTGAACGTAGCACCACCAACGGGAGCCAGCGACAAGTTCGGCGCGGCTATGGACGCCTTCGGCGTCTTCGTCAGAGTGATGGCCAGGTCGGCAGTCACGGTGGTCGTTGTCGGGGCCGCCGGAGTCGTAGCGGTTGGAGCGGGCGTCGTAGGTGTGCTGGTGGCCGTCGCCGTGGCAGTGGCCGTCGGCGTGCCGGTGGGGGTTGTCGTGGCCGTCCCCGTAGCAGTAGCCGTCCCCGTGGCCGTAGCTGTCCCCGTGGCCGTAGCGGTTCTGGTTGGCGTGCCGGTAGGGGTTGTCGTGGCCGTCCCCGTGGCAGTGGCCGTCGCGGTCCAGGTGGGCGTGAAGGTGGGCATCGGCGTGTTGGTATACGTGGGCGTGGGTGTCCTGGTGGGTGGGATAGGGAATTGTGTGGGCGTCGGCAAAAGTGCCGGCGGCGTTAAACTGGGCTCCATGGTCATGGTGGCGGTGCTCGTTGGTGCTTTGGTGCGGGTCTTGGTCGGCGTGCTCGTCGGAGTGGCGGACCGGTATGGACGGGCGACGATGATGCTGGCGATGCCAAGGCAATACAGGGCGGTGGAAACGCTAATGATCGCCATCAACAGGCTATAGGCCAGTGCCCGGCGACCGGAAAGCTGGCGCCACCAGCGAAGAAAAGCTCTTAGCACCGCCGTTACACACGCCCCCTAACCTGGTCTGTGCTCAAATCTACCCCAGCTTGCTAAAAATCGCCAGTAATAATATACTAAATGGAGACAAATGGCAAGGATAAAGTGGGCGACATGGACCTTTTTGAGTATCAAAGCAGGGAAGCTCGGTTGAAAGAGGCCCCCCTGGCGTTGCGGATGCGGCCCAGGAATCTGAGCGAGTTCGTGGGGCAGGAGGAGATCGTGGGCCCCGGGCGCCTGCTAAGGCGGGCCATCGAGGCTGATACCATCACCTCGCTCATCCTCTGGGGCCCGCCGGGTAGCGGCAAAACCACCCTGGCCCAGATCGTCGCCAACACCACCCGGTCACACTTCGTCACCCTCTCCGCCGTCACCGCCGGGGTGGCCGATATCCGGAGGCTCGTCACCGAGGCCAAAGAGGCCCGGAGCATGTACGGCCAGCGCACCATCGTGTTGGTGGACGAGATACATCGCTTCAACAAGACCCAGCAGGACGCCCTGCTCCCCCACATCGAAGACGGCACCGTCATTTTCATCGGCTCCACCACCGAGAACCCCTACTTTGAGGTGACCCCAGCCCTGGTCTCCCGCTCTCGCATATTCCAGCTCAAGCCCCTTTCTGAGGAGAACCTCCGGCGCGTACTGGAGAACGCCCTGAGCGACGCGGAGCGGGGATACGGCAAGATGAAGATAGTCGTGGACGATGAGGCCACGGCCCTCCTGGTGACTATCTCCGGAGGGGACGCCCGGGTGGTCCTGAACGCCCTGGAGATGGCGGTCACCAGCACGCCGCCGAACGCCCAGGGGGTAGTGCACATCACCAAGGAGGTGGCCGAGGACTCGGTGCAGCGGCGGGCCCTGACCTACGACCGGGATGGCGATGCCCACTACGACACCATCTCCGCCTTCATCAAGTCGGTCCGTGGCTCGGACCCCGATGCCGCCCTGTACTGGCTGGCCAAGATGATCTACGCCGGCGAGGACCCCAAGTTCATCATGCGGCGGCTGCTCATCCTGGCCTCGGAAGATATTGGCCTGGCGGATCCCATGGGCATCGTGGTGGCCTCGGCCTGTGCCCGGGCCCTGGAGTGGTGTGGCCTGCCCGAGGCGCAGTACCACCTGGCCGAGGCCACGGTGTACCTGGCCACGGCGCCCAAGAGCAACAGCATGGGCGCTTACTTCCAGGCCAAGGCCGAGGTTGAGCGGGAGGGTAAGGTGGAGGTGCCGGATCACCTGAAGGATGCCAGCCGGAACGGCAAGGCCCTGGGGCACCAGGCCGGCTACAAGTACCCCCACGACTACCCCGGCCACTGGGTGGGGCAGCAGTATCTTCCCTGGGCACTCCGCGGCAAGCGCTGGTACGAGCCCGGCGACCAGGGGTACGAACGAGAGGTGGCGAAGCGCCTGCGGTCACTCCGGGACACCAAGCCCGATGACGCGGAGGCACCGGGTAGCAGATAGCGGGTATCAGGTAACGAGTAGCAGCTAGAGGTTAGAAACCAGGTTTCTAGTTCTTGCGCTACTTAACTTGCCCGTCGCCTCGCCATCGCCTTGCCCTACGTTCTATCCCTTGTCCCCTTGCTCTTACCCCTCCTCCTACCGAGGGCCCACGACCCCAAGAGAGCGACGTTGCCGGCGGCTATGGCCAGCAACACCACCCCGTGGGCCAGGGACTGAGGGGCCAGGGCCACGGTACCCGGCCCGGGCTGGCCCAGGAGCTCCTCGTACTCCGCGGCCCCGGGCACCCCGCTCAGCATCCCGGCGAGCTGGCCGGAACGCAGAAAGGGCTGGGCCGGGGGCGCAGCCAGGGCGCTCAAGCCCGCCGCCATTTTCAGGCCGTATCGGGAACCGATCTGGCCGATCCACCGGCGCAGCGCCGGCTCATTGTCGGCCAGGACAACCAGCAAATCGAACTGCTGGACGCCGGCGTGCTCCCGCAGCATGGGGTATTCCGCCAGGGGCCGGCCCCGCACCCAGTCCACCGGCGTGGCCAGGGCCAGGTCCTGGGCAAAAGAGGCCAGGGCCGCCTCTTCCCCGGCTAGGTATCCCAGGTCCACGAAATCCTCGCCGTAACGGTATCCCCCTTTGTCCTTGACCTGGCGGAAGGCCGCCTGGGCCAGATAGGGGCCCGCGGGTCGAAGGCTCACCGCCACGACCTTAACCCCACGACGCAACAGGTGCCCGACGATGGCCCTGGCCTGGGGGTTGAGCTCGCCGCCGGCACCGGGGTCGTAGTCGAAGGCGATGAGCGCCAACCCCTTGGGCGGAACGGACTCCAGGGTCCCGTAGAACTGCCTGGTCTCCGCTCCGACCTGGACCACCAGGTCTGCCCTGAGCGCCGGGTAGGCCAAGGGGAGAACAACGGCGGCCAGGAGCAAGAGGTATAGCAGGCGGGGCACCGAGGCCCGGAGCAGCCTGGTCGCCCGGCCATCCCTTGCCTCGGGGGGGCCAGGGGGGGCCCAGGCCCCCCTTTTGTCAAAGAGCTCAACCATGGGCGGCGGCCCGGCCAGGGCGGCGGCCCAGGCCGCCTCCAACTCCGCCGCCGAGGCCAGCTCGGGCCCCGGCCAGTGGACCGGGACGGGGACGGGGGTAGGAGGCAAGGGGTAGAAGCTGGAGACCGATGGCTCACCGGTCACCTTCTTCCCTGTTTCTTCTTCCCCCTTCCAAGCGCCAAGGGATGGCGCCTCAGCCTCCAGAGAGCCGGCCTCTTCCTCGGAGAAAGGAATGGCTTCCCCTTCGACCGGGGCAGCCGCCAGGGCCGGCAAGGGGGTGCCGCACTGGCTACAATACCGGGCCAGGGCCGGGACCATAGCACCACAGGCCGGGCAGGTGGCTGCCGCTACAACGCCTAGCCTCTGGCCGCAAGCGTTGCAATAGAGACTGCCGTCACGGTTGGAGGCGCCGCACTGCGAACAGTAAAGGGCCATGTCAGTCCAGATAGGGCCGGTCTAATCCCAGGAGCACCCGCAGGCCCAGAGCCATGGCTCCCAGGGCCGCGCCCAGGAGGATGCCACGCATCCCAGCCGTGACCGGCACGGCCAGAAGCCAGTCCTTCGCCTCCACCAGCCCCGGCCAGAGCTGGTATCCCAACGGCAGTTGCCCAACGATGACCACGACCGCCGAGAGGACCAGGGCCGCCGATTCCCAGGTGCGCAGGCGCAAGGCGCGATAAGCAGCGGAGACGACGAAAAAGGCGAGTAGAGCCAGGAAGGTCATGCTCAAGGGCTCGTAGACGTAGACGAACACCCAGTCCAGGTGCCAGTCACCGGGCCAGCCGAGCTCCGGAGCAAACCCCACCACGAGGACAGCCAGGGCCGCAATCAGGGCCAGGAGGCTGTAGCCCCAGCCCGTCCGCCGCCCCCGCACGTTGGTGGCGTGGAAGCTCAACAGGTTAGCCAGGCCCAGCAAGAGAGCAAAGGCGGCCAGGATGGTGGCCCAGTTGGCCAGGGCCCCCTGGCCCATCGCGAGCAAGGGATGGCGGAAGAAGAAGCCGGCCAGGACCAGGAGGCCGGAGGTGACGGCGATGGCGACCGCTAGTTTCTTGACCATAAGGCCTCGGTTGCTCGGGTCTCGGTTTCTCGGTCCTCGGTTCCTTAGGGAACGCCCAAGGTGGTCTTGAGCAGCACGGCTAGGAGGATGGCACCCACCAGGCCCAAACGCAGCCAATCCTGGGCCTGAAGGCTGGCCCGATGCCAGGGCTTGCGGCCCAGATATGCCCCCGCGGCGTACAGCTCCTCGCCCATGATCAGGTGATCGGCGGAGGCCAGGGCGAAGGGGAGGACGGAGGGGTCGGCGTTGCCCACAATTCCCTCTATACCCTTCCCGGCCGCCGTCTCACCCATGAGCAGGTATTCGTCCCCAAAGGCACCGGCCATGACGTTGCTGGCCACGTTCTCCCGGGTCAAAGTGCCCATGACGCCGGCGGCGTAGGCGGTGGGAGCATCCCCGATGAAGCGGACCTGGGCCGGAGCGAACTCCTCGGGATGCCCGGCGGCCCGGAAGGCCCGCCGTACCTTGCTCTCCAGCACCAACATGACCAGGGGGCTGGGGGTGGTGGTCAAGAAGGCGCTGCCCAGGGTGGCCGCGTGTTGGATCAGGGGGGCCAAAAGCTCCAGCCCCGCCAGGGTCGGCAAGGTGGTGAAAGCTACCAGGGAGCCGGTGCCGGCGGAGAGGTGGACCGCTTTTCCCGTCTCCGCCGAGGCGGGGATGGCCTTGCGCGCCGCCTCAAACCCGGGGATGGGCCGCAGGTAGGTGGGACCTTTTCCCCGATCGCGGCGCCAGGCCAGGGCCAGGAGCAAGCCCAGGCCCAGCAACAATAATAGGGCCTCGGGCTGG